>DASYBX010000063.1:0-2932 GCA_036500495.1 Caulobacteraceae bacterium | reverse complement strand
CTCGTAGACCATGTGGTGCAGGCCCGAGCCGTCGTCGGTGTCGCCGATGTACATCCCCGGCCGCTTGCGCACCGCGTCCAGGCCCTTCAGGACCTTGATGCTCTCCGCGCCATAGTCCGCCTGGCCGTTGTTCTCAGGCGTCGGGCCCCCTTGCGAAGGCTGGCCGTGGATCTCGTTCTCGTCGCTCATCTAAGGTCCAGTTCAAGTCAGGCCGGAGGCGTCCACACGCACGCCCTGGGCCCGTCCTTTCAGGTCTTCGAACAGGTGCTCGTCGGTTCCGGTCAGAAAGGCCTGGAGCCCGAGCGCCTCGATTTCGTCGAACAGCGCGGCCCGCCGTATGCGGTCCAGATGCGCTGCGACTTCGTCCAGCAACAATATAGGGCTTGGCGCTGATTCTGCACGTGAAAGCCGTGCCGATTGGGCCAGCACCAGGTTCAGGATCAGCGCCTTTTGTTCGCCGGTCGAGCATTCGGCGGCCGGGCGGTCCTTTTCGGCGTGCAGCACGGCCAGGTCGCCCCGGTGCGGGCCGGTCAGCGCGCGGCCGGCGGCGGCGTCGCGGTCGCGGGCGGCGGCCAGCGCGCGGGCCAGTTTCGCCTCGATCTCACCGATGTCCGCGCCGGCGGCGGCCATCTGCTCCCACTCGCCGGTCAGCGACAGCTTCGCCTGCGGGAACGGCCGCTGGCCGCGCCCGTCGATCTCGGTCTGCAGGGCGGCCAGGGTCTGCGCCCGCGCCTCGGCCATCAGGGCGCCGGCCTCCGCCAGCCGCGCCTCCAGGGCGTCCAGCCAGGCCCCGTCGCGCGGCCCCTCATCGGTCAGCAGGCGCGTCCGCTCGCGGTTGGCCTTCTCATAGGCCTGGGCGTGGGCGGCGTGGCGCGGGATGGCGGCGAACACCAGCCGGTCGAAGAACTTCCGCCGCTCGGCCGCGCCCTCCAGGAACAGCCGGTCCTGCGCCGGCGTCAGCCAGACTTGGCGCAGGTGGTCGGCCAGCCGGCCGGGCGGCGCAGGTTCGCCCTCGATCCGCACCGCCCGCCGCGACGCGCCCGCCTGTTCGACGCCGGTCCCCACCTGCGTCGGCTCTCCGTCGGTCGTCACCACCGCCGAGACCGCCCAGGCGCGCCCGTGCGCCTCCCCCGGCAGGCGTCGGCCGATCTCCGCCAGGCTCGACCCGCGCAGGCCCCGGCCCGGCGTGAAGAAGCTGACCGCCTCCAGCAGGTTGGTCTTCCCCGCCCCGTTCGGCCCCACCAGGTAGACCGGCCGCCCATCCAGCACGAGGTCGGCCCGCGCATAGGAGCGGAAGTCGGTCAGGGTCAGGCGGGAAAGGGCCGTCGCGGTCACGCCGCGGTCATACAGGGTTTCGGCGACCAGAGCGAAGCGTGGGACGAAAGGGCAGGGCGAACAACATCGATGTCCGGTTCCCGCCAGCCCTTGTCACAGACGGCGCACTATCTACGTCCTTGAGCTGACCTTGGATCGGCAAGGGCAAGACGAGCGGAAAGAGACGATGGACCAGACCACCAAGGCCACGAGCTTCCACGCCCTGCACCACAGCGGCGACATCCTCATCCTCCCCAACGCCTGGGACGCCGCCAGCGCCGCCCTGATGGCCGACGCCGGCGCCAAGGCCGTCGCCACCTCCTCGGCCGCCGTGGCCTGGGCGCGGGGCTATCCCGACGGCGACCTCCTGCCGCTCGCTGACCTGATCTCCACCATCTCCGCCGCCGCCCGGGTGGTGAACGTGCCGGTCACCGCCGACATCGAGGGCGGCTACACCGACGACCTCGGCCAGCTTTCCGAGACCATCAAGGCGGTGATCGGCGCCGGCGCCGTGGGCATCAACCTGGAGGACGGCCGCCGCGCCCCCGACCTGCACGCCCGCAAGGTCGAGGCCGCCCGCAAGGCCGCCCAGTCCGCCGGCGTCGACCTGTTCATCAACGCCCGCATCGACGTCTACATCCTGGGCCTGGCCGAGGGGCAGTTCGCCTTCGCCGAGACCACCCAGCGCGCCGAGCTCTACCGCAACGCCGGGGCCAGCGGCATCTTCGTGCCGTGGCTGATCGAAAGCGACGTGATCGACCGGCTGGCCGACGCCATCCACCTGCCGCTGAACATCATGCTGCGCCCGGGTCTCGCCCCGGCCGCCCGGCTTCAGGCCCTGGGCGTCCGCCGCCTCAGCTCCGGCACGGCGCCGTTCAGCGTGGCCTACGCCGCCATCGCCCCGGCTATCACCGCCTACCTCGAGACCGGCGAAGCCACCGCCTTCGCCAGCGGCCCGCTCCCGGACCTCAACAAGCGGTTCGAGTAGGGCCCCGGTCCCTCCCACGCGCGCTCTCGGGGTTTTGGCCCATGTGAGCGCGACCGGCGCCCAGGCATCATTCGGCATGCCGCCGATGGAGGGGCTGATGAGACGTCGTCACTTCATGGTCCTGGGCATGGCCGCTTTGGCCTTGGCGAGCAGCGGGGCCGTCGCAACGGCGGCCAAGCCGCCGACCACCTGGGACAACCTTGTCCAGGTCCCGTCGAAGCGGTTCAAGCTGGTCTACCTGGCCCCCGGCGCGGACTTCCGGGCCTACAACAAGGTGATGCTCGATCCGACGGAGGTCGCGTTCCACAAGGACTACGTACGCGATCAGAACACCAGCCGCCGGGGCCTTTCGAACCGGATCTCTGACAGCGATGTCCAGAAGGCGGTCGAGCAGGGCAAGACGGCGGCAAACGACATCTTCGCCAAGGCGTTCACCGACGGCGGCTATACGGTGGTCCAGGCGCCCGGCCCCGACGTCCTGCGGGTCAGGACGGGACTGCTCAACATCTCGGTCACCGCGCCGGATGTGATGACCGCCGGGCGCTCACGCACCTTCGCCAACGAGGCCGGCCAGGCGACGCTAGTCGTCGAGGTGCGGGATTCGATTACCGGAGAGCTGCTTGGCCGCGC
>DASYBX010000062.1:0-35525 GCA_036500495.1 Caulobacteraceae bacterium | reverse complement strand
CATCCTGATGGCCTGCCTGCAGTTCCCCACGGAGCCCGGCCGCTCCTACCTGACCACCGAACTCGCTCTGGCCCTGGTCGTCGCCGGCCATCAGGTCGAGGTGCTGCTGATCGACTGGAACGCGCCGCCGGAGGAGGACGGCGTCAGCGTCGAGATCTGGAAGGGCGTGCGCGTGGCCCGCTGCACGCCGCGTTGGGTGGAGGGCTTCGGCAAGCTCGTGCGCCACGCCAGCAAGTTCGTGATGACGGCCCGCCGCGCGGGGCGGCTGGCGCGCAAGACATTCGGTTTCGATGGCTTCGACATCTTCATCGCCTGGGCGCCGGCCCTGACCGTGGCGCCCCTCGCCCGGATGGCGCGCCGGGCGGGGATCGCGCGCCGCCTGCTGTTCATCTGGGACTTCTTCCCCGACCACTATCACGAGATCGGCCGCATCCCGGCCGGCCCCGCCTACTGGATCTCCCGCGTCTGGGAGCAGACGCTGATGGACCAGTTCACGGTGCTCCTGCCCACCCTGCCGCAGAACGCCGACTACCTGCGCCGGAACTTCCAGGTGCGGCCGGGCCAGACGGTGCGGGTCGCGCCGATCTGGACCGATGTGACGCCTCCGCCCGACGCCGACCGGGCGGCGGTCCGGCGGCTGAACGGGCTGCCCGAAGGCCGGCCCATCGCCGTGTTCGGCGGCCAGATGGTCGAGGGGCGCGGCTTCGACCAGATGCTGGCGGCGGCGGCCATCGGGCGGGCGGCGGGCTCGCCGCTGATGTTCCTGTTCGTGGGCGACGGCCGGCTGGCGCCGAAGGTGCGGGCGGAGGTCGGGGACAATGTGCTGTGGCGGCCGGCGATGCCGCGCGACGACTATCTGGAGCTGCTGACCGCCTGCGACGTCGGCATGGTCGCCACGGTGCCCGGCGTCACCTCGTTCAGCATCCCGAGCAAGACGCTGGACTACCTGCGGGCCGGTCTGTCGGTGGTCGCCGCGATCGAGCCCGGCAGCGATTTCGCGGCCCTGCTGGAGCGCTACGGAGTGGGCTGCTCGACGCCGTTCGAAGACCCATTGGGCTACTTCGCCGCCGCTGAGGCCCTTGCGGAGGGGGCGCGGGTCGGCGCCGCGGCCAAGACCTGCCTGGATGAGGTGTTCCACGTCCGCCACGCGGTGGCGGCGGTCCTGGGCGAATCTCGGGATTGACCGCTTTCTAGGCGATCGCCGGGCGCGCGGGCCGGAGCAGGAAGGCGATGCTCACCGCCGTCGCGGCCAGGGCGTAGGCGGCCACATAGCCGGTCTGGGGCGCGGCGGGGTCGCCGGCCAGGGTGAGGGCGGAGGCGACCACGGCCATCACCGTCAGGGACGCCGCCTCTATACCCGCGTAGCGCAGCGGCTGGCCATTGGCGAAGGCGGTATGCATGGCCAGGGACGGCCATACCCTGAGCAGGTCGCCGACCATGTAGACCTGGATGATCGAGGCGGCCGGCAGGTAGGCGTCCGACAGGAACAGGTGGATCAGGGGCCGCTGGCCGATGGAGAACACCAGCAGCGCGCAGCCCATCACCCCCACGCCCGCCGCCCAGCAGCGCAGCAGAAAGGCGCGGCGGTCGCCTTCGTCGGGGACCATGGCCACGTGCGGCACGAACATCTGGATCATGAACAGGCCGAGGAGCTGGGTCGACATGTCCGAGACGCGGCTGGAGGCCAGCCAGTAGCCGAGCTGAGTGACGCCGAAATGCTCGCGGTAGAGCCAGCGCAGGCCGAAGGCGACGACTGCGGCGTAACCGGTGGTGACGGCGAAGGCGGTCGAATAGCGCAGCAGGGTCCGCACTGGCCCCCAGCCCCAGCGGTGGGGAAACAGCGGCAGGCCCAGGCGCAGGGTCAAGGGCAGGGCCACGCAGCTGGTCACCAGCGGTCCGGAGGCGAAGGCGACCGCCGCGCCCGCCGCGTCGTGCGCCATGATCCGCCAGGCGGCGCCCGCGGCGCCGGCGACCAGGCCGGCGGCCTGGGCCGACAGGCTCTGGGCCACGTGCTTGCGGCCGGTCAGCAGGGCGCACCAGATCCCGCTCGGCGCCCCGACCAGGGCCGCGATCGCGATGGCCAGCACCACCGGGCCGTCGCCGGGCGCGCCGACCAGGATGTTGGAGACCAGGTTGCGGCCGGCCAGCACCGCCAGCAGGGCGATGGGCGCGGCGACCGACCAGATGGCGAAGGCGGCGCTCTGGGTGCGCTTCAATTCTTCGACGCCGGCGGCGGCCGCCGCCTGCCGGACCACGCCATTCTGGGCGCCGCACAGGGCAAGCGTGCTGAGCAGGGTCGAGAACAGGGTCAGCTGGGTGAACACGGTGAAGCCGCTGACCGGCAGGAAGCTGGCCGACAGCTTCAGCAGGCCGACGGCAAGGCCGATCCTGAGGGCGAAGAAGGCGGGCACCCAGGCGAGCTTCTTCACTGGGCCTGCGCCTCCCCTGGCGCGGTCACGGCGGCAGACAGCGCGTCGGCCCGGCGGCGCCATAGCCAGATCAGGGCCCAGACCGCGAGGATCAGATAGCCGTCGGCGAGCAGGAACACCTGGTTGTTGGCGGGGAAGTAGAACAGCGCGGTGGTGGTCAGGGCGAACAGCACTGCGGCCGGGTCGCTCATGCCGGCCGCCGCCTCGCGCCACCAGCGGCCCCACCAGTAGCCGATCACCCCCAGCACCACCACCGCGCCGGGGAAGCCCACATCGTTGGCGATCCAGGTGACCAGGGTCGACCAGTAGTACTCCTCGGGCCAGCCGTTCTCGCCGTTGCGCCAAGTATAGGTCCGGTAGTGGGGGGTGTGGTCCCTGGTCACCGCTTCGTAGAGGGTCAGGGCCACGGGCGAATGACCGACGCCGTACGAGGACTCGAACGGCTTCTCCATCGCCAGCTCCAGGCCGTAATAGCCCGAGCAGGTGGACAGGATGAACAGGCTGACGCCGAAGCGCTCGCGTGGCGGCAGCCAGGCGATCCAGGGGTTCTCGATGTCGGCGCAGATCTGCGAGTTGTTGGCGCAGACGGTGGTGCTGGCGACGCGGTTGGCGTTCAGCCTGAGGTCCTTGCGCTCGGTGTACAGGCCCTGGGCGAGGTAGACGAATACGACCGCCGCCAGGGCCCAGGCCCAGTAGCGGCGCACCAGTTCGCCGCCGCGCCGGCCGGCGGCCCAACTGCGGCCCCAGGAGACGAACACGGCCGAGACGCCGGCCACGAACAGGTCGGCGATCTCCTTGTCGGTGCCGCGCATGATCGAGAACACGACCGAGCAGGCGGCGGTGACGAACACGGCGAGGCGGCCGCTCGAGCCGATGGTGCGCCAGCGCAGGATGCCGAGCGGCAGCACGGCGTAGGTGAGCGGCGCCAGGGCGCCGCGCAGCAGCGCCAGGCCCAGGTGCTGGCCGGCGCTGTCGGTGAGCTGGGCCTGCAGGCGGCGGTAGGCGGCGCCTTGGTCGCGCAGGGCGTCCATGACCATCCACGGCGGCCGGCCGGTGTAGGTGTAGCTGGTGGGCGCCAGCAGCGCGACCGCCGCCAGGGCGCCCATCAGGAGCAGCGGCGTCAGGAACGGCAGGGGCGCGGTGACGCGCGTGGCGCCGGACGAGCCGGTCCACGCCAGGGCGCCGATCGTCGCCAGGCAGAGCGTCACATAGGCGATCAACCGCTCCCAGTCCTGGGCGTAGTAGATCGGCCAGTCGACCGGCCAGACCAGGAACAGCCCGAAGGTGAGGGCGACGTAGCCCAGCACCAGCAGCAGCGGCAGGCGGGTGACGCCCGCCGGGGTCACCACCGGCAGCAGGCGCGGGACGGCGGCCCGGGGCGCGGCCAGGGTCGGGGCGTGGGTCACGGCGTGGGGCCGGGTGAGCGCATCACGCCCAATGAGTTCCGTCGAGCAGCCGCAAGGTTCGATACAGGCCCTGCTGGAAGGCCAGGTTGCGCTGGTAGTAGCGGCGGCCCTTCAGCCCCATGCGCCGGCGGGCGTCGGCCGGGATGTCGGCCAACGCGGCGATGGCCGCGGCGAGGGCCGCCGGATCGCTGGGCGGGGCCACCATCGCGGCCCCGGATTCGCCCAGCAGCCTGGCTGCTTCGCCGGCGATGCCGGCGGCGATCGGCCGGCCGGTGGCCAGATAGGCCTGGATCTTGGAGGGCACGGTGATGGTGAACAGCGGGTGGTCGGTCAGGTGCACGAGCAGGGCGTCGGCGCGGGCGAACACCTCGGTGATCTCGGCCTTGCCGATGTGGGGATGGATCTCGAGGTTGCTCAGGTCCAGCGCCTGAGCCTGGGCGCGCAGGGCGGCCGCCTCCACCCCGTCGCCGTAGAGGCGGATCAGGATGTCTGGTCGCAGGTCCCTCAGGCGCGCGGCCGCCTCCAGCACGGTGCTCAGGCCCTGGGCCTTGCCGAGGTTGCCGCCATAGACCACCACGAAGTGGTGCGGGTCCAGCGGCGCCGCGTGGCCCACGCCGGAGGGTTCGACGTCGGCCCAGTTGTGGATGGTGACCAGCTTGTCGGCCGGCACCCCTCGCGCGGCCAGGGCCGCCCGCATGCCGTCGGATTGCGCCACGATGGCCGCGGCCCGCCGGTAGACGAAGGCGCAGAGCCAGCCGATCGGCCGCGACAGGCGTCGCCCGCCCTCCATGCCCACGGCGGCCAGGGTGTCGGGCCACAGGTCCTGGATGTCGAGTATGAACGGCAGCCGCCGCACCAGGCCCGCCACGGCCGCGGCCAGGCCCACGGTGATCGGCGGGTGGTAGACGTAGGCCCGGTCGAACCGCTCCCGGCGGACCAGCAGATAGACGAGCGCCGATAGGAAGAACGACAGGTAGTTCAGCGACCGGCGCACCGAGTTGGCGTCATGGCTCGGATAGAGCGCCAGACGGATGACCTCGACGCCCTCGATCCGCTCGCGCTGGATCGGCCTCAGGCGATAGCCGGGATACAGCCGCCCCGTCGGATAGTTCGGGAAGCCGGTGACCACCGTCACCTCGTGCCCGGCGGCCTGCAGCGCGCGGACGAACTTCAGGCCCTTGATGACGTGGGGCTCCGGCTCAAACCACTGGGTCAGGTAGAGGATGCGCATCTAGGGCTCGGTGAGCGCCTGGGGCGGGGCCGGCCGGTCGTCGAACAGGTCGAGCAGGGCGACGGCGATCGCGCCGATGATCGCGCCGGCCAGGGTGAACAGCAGCAGGTTGATCGACAGGCGGGGCGAGGACGGCTGGTCCGGCAACCGGGCCGCATCGACCACGGCCACGTTGTTGCTCTCCGTCGCCCCGGCGACGCCGACCTCCTTGTAGCGCTGCAGCAGGGCGTCATAGAGCGTGCGGTTGGTGTCCGCGTCGCGCTGGTAGATGTTGTACTGGATCGAGCGCTGGCGCAGTTCGGCCAGCGAGCCCTTGAGGCCGTCCACCCGCCGGGTCAGGGCCTGTTCGCGCGCGTTCGCCGCCTGGGAGGCCTGCTGCAGCGAGGTGCGGATGCGGGCCTCCTCATCGCGGATGGCGCCGTCCAGGGTGTCGATCTGGGCGCGGACGGCCTTGGCCCCCGGAGCGTCGGCGCCGGATTGGGCGGCCAGCTTGGCGTAGTCGCCGGCGGCGGCGGCGCGGTCGCCGCGCAGGGAGGCGATCGCCCTGTTCTTGAGGGCTTCCTCGCTGGCGCCGGGCTGCTTGTCGAAGGCGGCCAGGTCGCTGCCGGCCTTGATGCTGTCGGCGGCGGCGACGTCGCGGGCGCTGTTCATGGCCACGAGGTCGTCGGTGATCAGCGACCGGGCCTGGCTGGAGTCGACGATGGACGACTTCGGCGCGGTCCCGGCGGTCGGCAGGTCGATGATCCCGTGCGCGGCGGCGTAGTCGGCGGCCTGGCGCTCGGACGCCTCCAGCTTCTGGCGCAGCTGCTCGAGCCGGGTCTCCAGGAACTGGCGGGCGTAGTTGGCGGGCGCCAGGCGGCGCTCAAGGTTGCTGGCGATGAAGGCGCGGCTCCAGGTCTCGGCGATCTTCTGGGACAGGGCCGGCGAGGGCGTGTGGGCCTGGATGTCCACCAGGCTGGAGCCGTGGATGGGGGCGATCTCGACCGCGTGGTCCAGCAGTATGTGCCCGGCGATCTCGTTGCGCTCGGCCCGGCCCGTCTCGCCGGGATTGGCGGCGAACGCGGCGCCCTTGCCGAACATCCGGAAGAACCCCGGATCGTCGACCGCGCCGATGTCGCGGGCCACCCGCTCGGCCAGGGCCTGGGCCCGCATCAGGCCGTACTGCGTCTGGTAGAACTCCTGGTCGCCGATCGAGACGTCGCGCGAGACGCTGCCGAGGTTGACCACCTGCGCGATGTCGCGCGCGACCTGCAGTCGCGCGGTCGAGGCGTACTGCTTGGGCGTCGCCACCGTCACTGCCACGCCGATCAGGGCGCCGGCGGCGACCGTTCCGATCAGCACCTTGCGCCAGCGCGCGGCCAGGCGCAGCAGCCGCTTCAGTCCCGCTCCGCGCCCGGCGCCCGGCCCCTCGCCGCCGTCGGGCGTCTTCAGGAGCGTGATCGGGCCGCCGAGGCCCAGCATCTGCGGGGAAATGCTGTTCATCGGCGCGCCTCAGAGCCTCGCCCGGACGGCGAGCTGGAACACCATCTGGTTGTCGAGAGGCGACGGCAGGCCGCCCAGGGTGACCCGCGTCCCGCGCCGGCTGTCGACGTTCAGCGCCTCGGCGAAGCCCGTCAGGTACGGGTTGATCGGCACGCGCGCCGCGAGCGTCCAGGCCCAGCCGTCCTCGGAGTTGTTGGTCGGCATCTCGCTGCCGTGCTCGCGGGTCTGGAAAGCCTCGATCCGCCCGGTCAGGGCGAACTTGCCGAAGTCGTGCACCGCCAGCACGAAGGCAGAGTTGTAGTCGGTATGCACCCAGGCTTGGCCGTTCTCGGGGAAGCCCATGATGGTCGAGCCGATCATGCCCTGAGCCAGTATCTTGGTGCCCGGCGCCACGTCGGCGTTGATCCCCAGGTTCCAGAACCGGGTGCGCCAGCCCCACTGGCCGGCCTTGGTGAAGGCCTTCGGGTCGCCCTCGTTGTCGTAGTAGAACAGCGCCACCCCGACCGGCTGCGGCGGATGCCAGTCCGCGCGCAGGTAGAAGCCGGGATTGTGGTCGATCTCGACCGTGTTCTGCGTCTTGTTCTGCTGCAGCAGCGTGATGAAGCTGTTGAGCGGCGGCAGGCGGAAGTAGCCGGTGGCCGTCGCCTTGATGTCCTGCAGGGCCCAGCCGCGGAAAGACAGCAGGGTGCCGGAGGTGTCGTTCCAGCCGAACACGCCGCCGGTGACGCTGAAGTCGTTCTCGCCGAGGCTGGCGCGCGCGGTGGCCTCGCCGCCGATCACCTTCACCTCTTCGCCAACCCAGGAGTTGATCGCCGAGGGCGTGATGGTGTTGACCGTGCTCCAGGCTCCGCCGGTGGAGTGCTCCAGCGAGATTTCCGGCCACATCAGCCCCGCTCGCGCGGACAGGCGCACCGGGCCGAGCGTCGAGGATGGCAGGTAGTTGAGGAAGGCCTCCATCAGGTCGAAGCGGCCGTCCTTGTCGCGCTGCCAGGCGCCGGAGATGTTGGCGCTGAGGGCGTTGCCGAAGCGCGGCTGCCACATCAGGTCGGCCTCGTAGAACCCGCCGTCGGCGCGGTAGTCGCCGCTGGAGGTCCCCTGGAAGCGGGTCTTGCCGAAGCCGCCATTGACGAACGAGGTGCGGCCATCGGCCACCGCCAGGCGCACGTCGACCAGGGCGTGGATGGTGTTGCGCGAGAACAGGTCCATGCCGCCTGCGTCGGCCGGCGCCGGCTGGGGCGCGGCGGCGGGCGCGGGCTGCGGCGTGGGCGTGGGCTGTTCCGGGGCTTGCTGCGGACCTGGGGCCGGGGCGGCCTGCGCGGGGGGCGCGGCCTGGATCACCTCGGCCTCTTCGGCGAAGGCGGGGGCGGCGAAGCCGGCGGCGGCGATCAGGATGGCGCCGAGGGCGAGAGGGTTTCGTCTGGCGGTGGTCATTGCAGGTTGGTTCCCTTGGCGGCGGCGCCGGCCGTCCAGCGGACGACCGCGCCCACGGTCTTCTGTTCAGCGTGGCGGAAGAAAGGATCGAGCGTCGGCCCGAGCGCCGGATCGGCCACCCGGGGCTCTCCGCCGACCAGCACCAGCCGCACGTTGGCGGCGGCGGCTTCGAGCACCGGCCTGCCCACCACGATCAGGTCGGCCGGCGAGCCGGGCTCCAGGGACGGTTCGGGCAGGCCAAAGCGGCGCGCGGCGAGCGTGCCCACAGCGCCCGTCAGGCGCTCGTCGTCCAGCGCCCCCAGCTCCCTGGCGCAGCGGATCTCGTCCATCAGGTCGCCATCGCCGGTCAGGCGGGAATCGCTGCCGAGCAGCACGTCGGCGCCCTCGGCCAGCAGGGCGTCAGGGGCGGTCCGGCCGAACAGGAAGAAGTTGGAGGTGGGGCACCACACTAGGGCGGCGCCCGAGGCGCGAAAGCGGGTCACGGCGTCCTCGTCCATGCCGACGCCGTGGACGGCGATCAGGTCGGGCCCCAGCAGGCCGCGTTCGTCGAGGTCGCGCACTTCCCCGGCGGCGCGCTCATCGACGCCCTCGGCCAGGTGCAGGCAGAACGGGCCTCCGCCCTTCACGCCATCGAGGTCCGGCGTCATGCCGAGGGAGTCCGCGCATGGCGCCCGCGCGACCCGCAGCGGGAACCCGTCCTCGAAGTCCGGCTCCCAGGGGTCGTGGTGGACCACGGTGGTCACGCCGCAGAACAGGTTCTTCCAGGCGCCGTCCAGCAACGCCTGCCGGCGCTCGCGGGCGCGGCCCCCGCTGATGCGGTCGGCGTCGATGGCCTGGATGTCGGCGGCCCAGGCGTAGGCGTTGGCGTAGGGTGGGCGGCCGAGGCGGCCGTAGTGGTTGCGGTGCAGATGGTCGTGGGCGTTGATCAGGCCGGGCGCCACCTCGGCGTCCGGAAACGTCATCACCAGATCGAAACCGCCGCCGTCGGGCGAGGCGATGCGGCCGTCCTCGACGGCCACGTCGCGGTTTCGTGCCTGGATCAGCAGCCGCATGCTCAGCCCTCGCGCTCGAAGGCCAGGCCGAGCACGACCGGCAAGCCCTCGTGCTCGGCGTAGAGGGCGGCGCGACCGGCCTTCTCGTAGAACGGCCGCGCATCGGGCCCGATCACGGCGCTCTGGGTCGCCTTCAGCTGCCAGCCGGCCGCCTTGGCCGCCGCCGCCTGCACCACGTAGTCGTGGACGTAGTGCTCGATCTCGTGGACCTGGCCATCCTGGCGGAAGGTGCGGCGGTGGCCGGCGTCCCAGGCCGCGGGATGGAAGTCGGTGATCACCAGCCGGGCGCCGGCGTCGGCCACGCGGGCCAGTTCGGCATAGACCGGCGTGCAGTCGGGCAGGTGGCCGATCACCAGACGGCACCAGATCACGTCGAAAGCGCGGTCCGGCAGGGGCAGGTTGCGGACATCGGCGACCATCGTCTCCACGCGCGGGTCGCCCCGGGCGCCGCAGGCCAGCATCTCCGGACTGAGATCGACGCCGATGGCGAGGGCCGCGCCGGTCCCGTGCAGGCGACGGCCGGTGCCGCAGCCTGCGTCCAGCAGCCTCTTGCCCTCCAGCGGCGGAGTCAGCGCCGCGGCCAGCTCGATCTCGAGGAAGGAGATGGCGGTCTCGTCGGCGTAAGAGGGGGCCCACAGCCGATAGCCCTCGCGCGCGCTCAGCACCGTCATGGCGCCACGCTCGCAACTGGAGCGCCAACCCGCCGGAAGACTGAAATCATGGACGCTGCCTCGAGACGCCGTCGTGCGGCCGTCGTGGGATCAGTTCCGGCCCTGGCCCCGAAAGTTCAAAAGCATGGGCCCCTGGCCGGCCTGAACCCGCCCGCATGAACCGGGCGCCGGCGGGCCGGAACTGAGCGGTTGAAACCCCGACTGATTTCAAGGCCCAAGGAGGCCCAGGCTGCCCGCCCCGGCGACCATTCCCAGACCCCGCTTGACGGCCGGCGCCATGCTCCGCGCGGTGTTGGCCCGGCGTGGTTCGATCGTGACCGGGCTGGGCCGGGACTGGCGGGCCGAGCTGGCGCCGATCCAGGAGACCCGCCGGCAGACCGCCCTGCTGCTCAGCGACATGCACGCGCTGCAGATCCAGGTGTGCGTGCGCGCGGCGGCGCGCCTCGAGGGGGTCATGGCCGAGGCCGGCGTGCTTGCCGGCGGCAGCGCGCGGCTGATCTGCGAGGCCAAGGGCGAGGTTCCGCTGCACTTGTTCGACGTGTTCGAGACGCTTCAGGGCGAAGGCGATGAGGCGCCGGACCTGCGCCGCCATTTCGGCGCCGTGCATGGGGTGCGGGCCGAGGTCGAGCGTTTGCTGCGGCCCTATCCCGCGGTCCATGTGCACCAGGGGGTGTTCCCGGCCACGACCAGGGGGCACGAGGGCGCGCGATTCTCGTTCGTCCACCTGGACCTGGACCTGGAGCCCGGCACCCGGGCCGGCCTGGAGTTCTTCCACCCCCGGCTCGTTCCCGGCGGCATTCTTCTGGGGGACGACTACAACCTGCCGGCGGTGCGGGAGGTGTTCGAGGCCTATTTCGCGGGGCGGCCCGATACGGTGCTGGTGCTGCCCTGGGGCCAGGTGATCGTCGTCAGGCAGGCCGACGGCGGGAGGGCGGCGTGAACCCCGCCGCCCCGGCGTGCGATCGCCGGCCGCTACTTGGCGGCGACGGTCATGGTCCCGCGCATGGTCGGATGGAACAGGCAGTAGTAGGCGAACTTGCCGGCGGTCATCAGGGTCAGCTTCTGGCTCTGGCCGGGATTGATGCGCAGGTCGAAGCTCTTGTCCCGGGCCGTGACCGAATGGATCACGGTGTCGTGGTTCACCCACACGACGGTGTCGCCCACCTTCAGGCCAGACGGCAGGGCGCCGAAGTCCATGTTGCTCATCACCACCGTGTATTCCTTGCCGCCGCCGGAAGCCGACGCGTCCTTGGACGGGGCATCCTTGGCCGGGGCATCCTTGCCCGAGGCGCCCTTGGACTGGGCGAAGGCGGCGGGGGCGGCGATCAGGGCGGCGGCCAGGACGGCCTTGCCCAGCAGAGCGCGCCTCGACGCGATGAACTGGGGCGCAGCGGAGCGGGTTGGGGTGATCAAGGCGCGGTCCTCTCATCGGTTGGCATGGGGTTTGTGCCGCTCCGGCGGCGAAAGGTTTAGGGCCGATGGGGCGTTCGCCAGACGCATTGGCCTCGTCCACGCCGCGCGCTGAAGCGCTGGTGCTGACCGGCGCCTTCATCGCCTTCGCCCGTTGGCGGGCGGCGGGGGGGGCGGCCTTGATCGCGCTGGGCACAGTGTTCGACGGACTCGGCCTGCTGTTGCTCGTGCCGGTGCTGGGGCTGGTGGTCGGGCCGGGCGCCGGTGGCGCGGGCGGACGCCTGACGGGGGCGGCGGAGAGCCTGCTCGGCCCGTGGCCGGCGCCCTGGCGCCTGCCGGTCGTGCTGCTCGCTTTCGCCGGCCTGATGCTGGTCAGGAGCGCGGTGCTGCGCCAGCGCGACCGGGTGACCGAGACGCTGCAGCTGGAATTCGTCGAGCACGTCCGCATGACCCTGGTGCGCAAGCTCGCCGGGGCCGGCTGGCCGGCGGTGGCTGGAGCCCGCCACGCCCGTGTCCTGCAGGCGCTGAGCGTCGAGATCCACGAGGTCGGCATCGCCACCCATGCGGCCCTCCTGGCCGCCGTCGCCCTGGTCATGCTGGTCGGCCACTGCATCCTGGCTCTGGCGCTCGCGCCCCTGGCGGGCGCGCTGGCCATCGCCTTCGTGGTGGCGGCGGGCCTGGTCTCCCGGCCTTATCTCGACCGCTCCAAGCGCCTGGGCCGCACCATCGTCGAGGCGCATGTGGGGATGGCGGAAAGCGCGGCGACATTCCTCGACGGCCTCAAGCTGGCGCTCGCCCAGGGCCTGGAGGCGCGCTTCGTCGACGGCTACGCGAGCGCGGCGACGGACCAAGTGCGGGACCGGGTGCAGTTCCAGGACCTGAAATCCAGGCTCAGGAACCTCACCTCGGGGGTCGCGGCCCTGACCGGGGCCCTGGCCCTGCTGGCCGGCGTGGAGGTGTTCCACCTGCCGCCCGCCGTGCTGATCACCCTGCTCTTGGTGCTGTCGCGCATGGGGGCCCTGGCCTCCGCCGTGCAGCAGGGCGCCCAGCAGGTCGCGCACAGCCTGCCCGCCTACGGGGCGATCCTGGCGGTCGAGGCCGAATTGGTCCCGCAGGCTGAGGCGTCCCGCCTCGCGCCGCCTGCGCCGCGCCGCGCCGGCCGGGACGAGGCCCTGGCGTTCGTCCATGTGGACTATGCCCACGACCCCGACTCGGGCCGGACGCCGGAGTTCGCCCACACCAGCCTGACCATTCCCGCGGGGGCCTTCGTCGGCATCGTCGGCCCGTCCGGCGTCGGCAAGACCACCTTCCTCGATCTGGCCGCGGGCGTGCTGCGGCCCCAGGCGGGCGCGGTCTGGGCCTTCGGCCAAGCGCTGGAGGGTGAGGCCCTCCCGGGCCATCGCGAGGGACTGGCCTATGTCGCCCAGGACCCGTTCCTGTTCGACGGCGCGGTCAGGGCCAATCTCGCGTGGGCGGCGCCCGGCCGGTCCGACGCCGAGATGCTCCAGGCTCTGGAGACGGTCGGGGCCCAGCGCCTGCTGCGGCGCCTGGAACGGGGGCTCGACACGCGCATCGGCCACCGCGGCGCCCTGCTGTCGGCCGGCGAGCGCCAGCGCCTGGCCCTGGCCTGCGCCATCCTGCGCCGACCGCGTCTCTACCTGCTGGACGAGGCCACCAACGCCATCGACGTGGAATCCGAGGCGGCGATCCTGCATGGGCTAGCGGCCCTGTGTCCCGAGGCCACCATCCTGATGGTGGCGCACCGCGCCGAAAGCCTGCGCCTGTGCGACGCGATCCTGGAATTCCCCGGCCCCGTGTTCGGGCCCGTGACGCGGACGGAGCGCCAGGCGGTCTAGCCGTCAGCGGTTGGTCCACTCGATCGGCTCAGCGAGCGAGATGTCGCTGTCGCCCCTCAGCCGGGCCAGCACCGCCGGGCGGCGCTCGGGGGCGACCTGCAGCACATAGGCGTCCGCGCCGGTCGGGCCGTCGACGATGCGCGCCTGGGTCTCGATCAGGATCGCCCGCAGGGCGGCTTCGGGCGCCTTGGGCCTGAACACCACGATCAGATTGCCCGGGCTCGTGGGCGGCGCCGAGCCCAGGGTGCGGTAGAGCAGCGGGGGCCGCATCAGCGAGAGCGCCAGCAGCGGCGCCAGGACGGCGAGGCTGGCGGCCTGGGCCGCCACCGCCCAACCGATGGGGATCTGGCGGCCGAACAGCTTGGCCTTGCGCGCCAAGGCCGCGGGGCGTCCGGGCGGGGCGCCGTCCAGGCGGGCCCGCAGCGTCTGCCAGCCGCGCTCGATATCGCACGGCATGGCGCGGACGTGGCGCGCCAGGGTCTTCTCTATCTCCATGTCCTCGCGGCATTCGGCGCAGTCGCCGAGGTGGTCCTCGACCAGGGACAGCTCCTTGCCCGTGAGCCCGCCGGTCACGTACCAGGGAAGCAGGTGCTGGGTTTGGGCGTGCGGATCGCCATTGAGGCGGATGATGTCCGCCATGCGGGTGTCCCTATATCCAGTCCGGGAATTCGCCGGGAAGCCGGCGCCGCAGTTGGCGGCGCGCATGGAACATGCGGGTCTTCACCGTGCCGACGGGGCACGCCATGATCTCGGCGATCTCCTGATAGCCGAGCTCGTGGAAATAGGTCAGCTCCAGGACCTGCCGGTGTTCGTGCGAGAGCTCCGCCATGGCCTGGAGCAGCAGCGCCCGGGTGCGCTCGCGGCCGATGCCGTCCTCCGGGCTCGGATCGGTGCTGGCGCGCTCCTCGGCGGCCTTGTCCTCGATCGGGTCCTGGTGGTTGCGCAGGGCCTTCATCGACTTGCGGTAGGCGATGGCGAAGATCCAGGTCGACAGCTTGCTGTCGCCCTTGAAGGCGTTGGCGCAATCCCACACCACCATCAGGGTGTCGTTCAGCACCTCCTCGACCAGGTGCGGCCGGTGGATGCGTTTCAGCAGGAAGCGGGTCAGGCGGTCGCGATAGCCGCGGTAGAGTTCCTCGAAGGCGTCCACGTCGCGCGCGCGGATGCGATCCATCAGGAGCGCTTCGTTCTCGCGACTACCTTGCCCACGACTACTCGGGGCCGGCAGCCGCCGCTGCAATGCCTGGCTGTTCAAGGTCCCGTCCTCCCGTGCTCGCCCGTCAATGCCGGGCAGGCGGCCGACGGTTCAGCTGAAGGGACTGTGGGGTTGAACGAAGCGCCTCTGGGGCGAAACTGACGGCGGAGAAAGCCAGGGGTGACGTTCGATGGTCGTCTTGAACAGAATCTACACGCGCACCGGCGACGGAGGCGAAACCGGCCTCGCCACCGGCGAGCGGATCAGGAAGAACCACCCGCGCCTGGCCGCCGTGGGGTCGGTCGACGAGACCAATGCGGCCATCGGCGTGGCCCGGCTGGAGGCGGCGTCCGAGCCGCTGCTCGACGGGCTGCTCGCGCGCATCCAGAACGAACTCTTCGATCTGGGCGCCGACCTGGCCACGCCCAGGGAGACGGTCGCGTGGCGGAAGCTGTGGATCGAGCCCGCCCAGGTCGAGCGCCTGGAAGCGGAGATCGACCAGCTCAACGCCGACCTGCCGGCGCTGGACAGCTTCGTCCTGCCCGGCGGCTCCCGGCTCGCGGCGGGGCTGCACATGGCGCGCACCGTCTGCCGACGGGCGGAGCGGGAGGCCTTCGCCCTGGCCGAGACGGGAGAGGTGGTCCGCGCCCCGGCCCTGAAGTACCTCAACCGCCTGTCCGACCTGCTGTTCGTCGCCGCCCGCTTCGCCAACGCCCGGTCCGGGGACGGCGACATCAAATGGGTGGCCGGCGCGGGCCGGGAACCGGCGCCTTGAACCGCCGCCGCGGTTCGGCGCACAAAGGGGCGGGGCTCATGGCCCCAATTCGCGCCGGCGCCCGAGAGGGCTCTACGGGAACACGGTAGGGGGCGGTCGCCCGCCCCTGATCCGAGGCTGTCCCTGCAACTGTGAGCGGCGAGCGCGGCCTGCATGTGATCCGGTTTGCGCCGGGTCGCCGCCACTGGGGCGTCTGCCCTGGGAAGGCGCAGGCCGCGTGACGACCCGCGAGCCAGGAGACCGGCCGGCGCGGGTCGCTCTTGCCGGGTCCAGGGGATGGCCAAGGCACGGAAACTCCGTCTGAGCGACGCATGAGGCGGTGGGAGCCGTCTCGGGACGCGTGTCGGGGCGCTCGCGCGGGCGCCGGGACGCGTCCGGCCGCCTGGGCGAGGGCCCCGGGGCGGAGGTTCCCGCCGGTTGTCGCAAAGACGCGCCGGGAGTTCCGAGTGATCAAGCTTTTCACCGCCGTATCGCTATCCGCCGTGACGGCCGCGGGCGCCGCCTTCGCCCAGCCGCCACAGGATCCAGCCGGCGTCAGCGCCGTCTTGGTCACGGCCAACCGGCTGCCCACCGCCCTGGCCGACGTCGCCAGCAGCACCACCCTGGTCACCGCCGAGGACATCGCCCGCCGGCAGGAAACGACCCTGGCCGACGTGCTGAAGGACGTCCCCGGCCTCAACCTCGTGCAGACCGGCGGGCCGGGCGGCCAGGCCTCGGTGTTCCTGCGCGGGACCAACTCCAACCACGTCAAGGTGCTGCTGGACGGGATCGACGTCGGCGACCCGAGCACCCCCACCGGCGCCTTCGACTTCGGCCAGCTCCTCACCGCCGATATCGCCCGCGTGGAAGTGCTGCGAGGCCCCCAGAGCGGCCTCTACGGTTCGGACGCCATCGGCGGGGTGATCAACGTCATCACCAAGCAGGGCGAGGGGCCGCCGCACCTCACGGCCGGGCTGGAAGGCGGGTCGTTCGGCACCTTCGACCAGAACGCGGGCGTCGCCGGCGCGACCGGTCCATTCCATTACGCCGCCGATGTCGCCCACGTGCGCTCGGACTCCACGCCGGTCACGCCGCCGGACCTGCTGGGGCCCGGCGAGAAGCGCATCGACGACGCCTACGACAACCTTACCGCCTCGACCCGGCTCGGCTACGACCTCACCCAGGACCTGAGCCTCGGCCTCGTGGCCCGCTACGCCGACACCCGGTTGCGGTTCACCGGCGACGACTTCTCCACCGGCTTCCCCGACGCGACCCGAAGTGAGACCGATAGCCGGCAGTACGAGGTGCGCGGCGCCGGCCGCCTGTCCTCGCTCGGCGGCCGCCTCGACCAGACCCTGGGCCTCGCCTACAGCTCCACGGCCACCACCGGGGCCAGCCCCGACAACCCCACCGACTACTTCTCCGGTGACCGCTTCAAGGCCGACTGGCAAGGGGCGGTGAAGCTCGCGGCGGGCGAGAGCCTGGTGCTGGGCGCCGAGCATCAGCGCGACGAGATCCGCCTGCCGGTCTCGGCCAATTCGAGCATCGACTCCGGCTATGCCGAACTGGTCTCCAACCCCGCCAAGGACCTGAACGCCACCGTGGCCTTGCGCTACGACGCCAACAGCGGCTTCGGCGGCCAGACCACCTGGCGTTTCGCGCCGACCTATCTGGTCGAGGCGACGGGGACCAAGCTCAAGGCCAGCGTCGGGACCGGCTTCAAGGCGCCGACGCTCAGCGAGCGGTTCCAGGACTTCGCGGCGTTCGGCTTCTTCGGCAACCCCGACCTGAAGCCGGAAACCAGCACCGGCTACGACGTCGGCTTCGAGCAGTCGCTGGCGCAGGCAGCCGGGCTGCGGTTCGGCGCGACCTGGTATCACAACGCGATCCGCAACCTGATCGACGACAACGCCAGCTTCACCTCCTACGCCAACGTCGGCCGCGCCCATACGCAAGGCGTGGAGAGCTTCGTCGCGCTGAAGCCGGTGCAGGCGGTCAGCCTGAGGGTCGACTACACCTATACCGAAGCCTGGGACGACATCCTGAACCAGGAACTGCTGCGCCGGCCGCGCAGCAAATGGACATTCGAGGCGCGCTGGCAGGCGACGCGGAAGCTGTCGCTGGACCTGAACCTGCTGTCGGTCAGCTCGTGGATCGATGGGAACCGCCAGTTCACCATCTCCCGCCTGACCGCGCCCGGCTACACGACCGTGGACCTCGGCGCCGGCTACGACTTAACTCCGGGGATGACGATCTACGGCCGCGTCACCAATCTCGCTGACGAGCGCTACCAGAATCCGACAGGCTTTCTTCATCCGGGCCGCGGCGTCTTCGCCGGCGTGAGGGCGCGATTCTGATGGCTGGGCGGCTCGCCGCGGTCGCCCTCGCCGTCCTCGCGGGCCTCCCCGCGACGGGCGCGCAGGCGCGGCCGCTGCGGGTGATGTCGATCAGCGACTGTGGCGACCAGCTGGTGCTCGCGCTGCTGCCGCCGTCGCAGGTCACCTCGGTGACCTGGCTGTCGCGCGATCCCGAAAGCTCGGCGATGGCGCCGGCGGCGCGGAAGGCGTCGGTCAACCACGGCTTGGCCGAGGAGGTGCTGCGGGATCGCCCGGACCTGGTGATCGCCGGGACCTATACGACGCCCGCTGCCCGCGCGCTGCTCCAGAAGCTGCATTTCCCACTGCTGGAGCTGGGCCCCGTCAACAGCTTCGACGACATCCGCCGCCAGACCCGGCAGGTGGCCGCCGCGGTCGGCGCGAGCGCGCGGGGCGAGCAGTTGATCGGACGGATGGACGCCACGCTCAGGCGGCTCGCGGCCCAGCGAGGGCCACCGCTGCGCGTCGTCGCCTGGGACGGCGGCGGCTTCGCCGCGCCGCCGGGCTCGATGTACGACGCCCTGCTGAAGGCCGCCGGCGCCCGCAACGTCGCCGCCGAGCCGGGCGGGGCCGGGGCGAGCGTGGAGCGGCTGCTGGCCGCCCGGCCGGACCTCCTGATCGAGGACGCGCCGGCGACCGAACGGCCGGGCCTGCGGACCGCCGTTCTCGACAACCCCGCCGTGCGCCGGCTGTGGGGCGATCGCACGGTGGTCCTGCCGGCCCGCGACTACGAGTGCGGCACGCCGTTCTCGGCCGACGGCGCCCTGCGGCTCAGCGAGGCCATGCGCGCCACGGCGGCCCGCGCCCGGCCGCTGCCCGCCCCATGAAGGGGGCGCTCCTCCTCGCTGGCCTCTGCATCGCCCTGGCCGTGGCCGCCGCGGCGTCGCTGCTGGCTGGGCCCGTTCCGATCGACCCCGGGCAGGCCCTGGCGGCCGTCCTGTCGCCGCGTGTGGGCCTGGCCAAGCTGATCCTACTCGACGTGCGACTGCCGCGGCTGGTGCTCGGCCTTCTGGCCGGCGGCATCCTCGGGCTTTCCGGCGCGGTGCTGCAGGGCCTGCTGCGCAACCCCTTGGCGGAACCGGGCCTGCTGGGGGTCTCGTCCGGCGCGTCGCTGGGCGCGGTGATCGCCATCTACTACGGGATCGGCGCCTTGACGCCGCTCGCGCCGCCCCTGTTCGGCCTGGCGGGCGGCTTGGCGACCGCCGGCGTGGCCCTGATGCTGGCGCGCGGCGGGGGGACCCTGGCCCTGATCCTTGCGGGCGCCGCCGTCTCGGCCCTGGCCGCGGCGGGGGTGAGCCTGGCGCTGAACCTCGCGCCCAGTCCCTACGCCGCCTACGAGATCATGACCTGGCTGATGGGCTCGCTGGCCGACCGCAGCTGGGACCAGGTGCGCCTGGCCGCGCCCTTCATCCTGGCGGGCGCCGTTCTGCTCGGCCTCACGGCGCGCAGCCTCGACGCCCTGGCGCTGGGCGAGGACCAGGCCGAGAGCCTGGGGGTGAATGTGGGCGCGACGCGGCTGCTGGCGCTGTTCGGGACCGCGCTCGGCGTGGGCGCCGCCACCGCCGTCTGCGGCGCCATCGGTTTCGTCGGCCTGATCGCCCCGCACCTGACGCGGCCGTTCGTCGGCCATCGCCCGGGACGCACGCTCGCGCCCTCCGCCGTGGCCGGCGCCCTGATCGTCACGGCCGCCGACATCGCCACCCGGTTCGTGCGCACCGGGTCGGACCTCAAGCTCGGGGTGTTCGTCAGCCTGATCGGCGCGCCCTTCTTCCTGTGGCTGGTCCTGCGCCTGCGGAGGACGTCGCCATGAGCGAGGTGGCCCTCGAAGACGTCAGCGTCGACCGCGGCGGGCGGCGCGTGCTGCACGGTCTGTCGGCCCGCTTCCCCTCAGGGCGCCTGACCGCCGTGATCGGCCCGAACGGGGCCGGCAAGAGCACGCTGCTGTCGGCCTGCGCGGGCCTGCTGAAACCGGCCGAGGGGAGGGTGCTGCTCGGCGGCCGCCCGATCGCCGTGTTCGCCCGCCGCCCGCTGGCGCGGCTGCGCGCCTACCTGCCGCAGAATCCGCAGGTCGACTGGCCGATCAGCGTCGAGCGGCTGGTGGCGCTCGGCCTCACCCCCTCGCTGCCCCTGTTCGGCGGCCTGCCCGATCCGTTGCGGCGGCAGGTGGACCAGGCGCTCGAGGCCTACGACCTGCTGGACCTGCGCGAGCGCCCGGCCGACGCCCTGTCCGGCGGCGAGCGGTCGCGCGCCATGCTCGCCCGCGCCGCGGTGGGCGAGCCCGAGGTGCTGATCGTCGACGAGCCGACCGCGGGCCTGGACCCGCGCCATGCGCTCGACGCCATCCGCCGCCTCCGCGCCCACGCGGGCCAGGGCCGCTCGGTGATCATGGCCGTCCACGACCTCGATCTGGCCGCGCGCGCCGCCGACGAGGTGCTGGCGCTGAAGGACGGGCGCGTCCTGGCGGCGGGGAGGGTCGAGGCGGTGTTCACCGAGGCCGTCCTGACCCGGCTCTACGACGTCCCGGCGCGGATCGTCCGCGACGGATCCGGCATCGTGGTCCGCTTCCAGTAGGCGCTTCGGACGGCGGACGCCTTAGGCGCGGGGCCGGAAGGGCAGGACGATCGGGGTCTTGGGCGCGGGCGTCCGGGACGCCTGCTCGAACGCGGCGTGCGGCCGGTTGCCCTGCGGATCCTCCAGCCACGGCTGGGCGACGAAGCGGTAGGGACCCTCGCGCCAGGCCTCGTCCGGCGTGAACGACCACGACGCCTCTCCCGGCGGGATCGCCGCGCGGCCCTGCAAGGCCCGGCCTTCGGCGTCCTCCACCCCCAGGCCCGACAGCATCACCGCCCTGTCCAGCGGCCGGCCGAAGGCGACGGTCAGGGGTTGGCGGCTGCCGAGCGGCGGAGCGGTCAGGCTCCAGGCTCGAGGGTCCAGCGGACGCCGCTCCGGCGGCCCGATGGTCAACGGCTTGCGGTACTCGGCGCCGAGCGGCGCGCCGTGGGCGTCGGTCCAATCGCGGCCCACCACCAGGGTGTAGGCCTCGCCTTGGCGCAGCACGGTCCCCTGCAGGATCTCGCGCTTCACCCGGCCGGGATCGACCAGCAGGGTCAGCCGGGTGCGGTCAGGGCTCCAGAACTCGTAGCCCAGCGGGAGGAAGGCGTCCTCGACGGCGCGGCCGTGGCCGTCGAGCAGTTGTACGGTCCCCTGCCGGCCGGCGGCCATCGGCGCGGAGAACTGCAGATAGAGCCGCAGCAGGTTCTGCGGCTGCGTCGCGCCGGACGGGTAGACGGCGACCACCTGGACCGGGGCCTGCGCCTGGGCGGCCGCGGGCGTCAGGCGCGCGGTGAGGACGGGGCGACCGCCGCCAGGGTCCAGTCGCGCCAGATAGGGGCGGCCCGGCTGCAGCGGATAGGCCGGCTGGAACGTGACGGCCGCGCCTTGCACGGCGTAGCGGCCGAGGACGGCGGGCAGGCCCGGGCTGACCGAGACCGAGAGCACGCGGGTCCAGTCTTGTGCATCGGGCGGCAGGGCCCTCAGGCGGCCGAGCGTCAGCCCGTCGACGCCCCGCGCCTCCACCGACCCGTTCCGCTGCAGGGCCACCCCGGGCGGCGCCGGCCGATCACAGGCGGCCAGCAGCAACGCCGCAAGGGCAAGGGTGGCGGGCGCCTTCAAGGCAGAGGCGCCACCTTCAGGTCCATGCTGCCGTCGGTCTCGCGGATCAGGGCGGCCAGGCGGCCGTCGCCCGCCAGGGCGATCCATTCCACGTCGTCCCACCCGCGCACCCGGTGGGCCCCGAGGTCGCGCGTGTCGATCGAGGTGGGTTCATAGGGGATCGTCTGGGCCGACAGGATGGCCGAGGTCGGCAGGCGCAGCAGGCCCCGGCGGGTGTTGGACATCAGCACGAAGTCCTGCCCGTCCTTGACGTAGCGGATCATGGTCAAGGGGCGATTGTGGCGGCCCATCTCTGCGATGTTGGTTCCCCGCACCTCGGCGCCGTCGGTCAGGTCGGTCTCCTTCAGCCGCACCAGGGGCGTGCAGATATAGGCGGCGAGCATCTCGGCGCTGTCGCCGAAGCGCATGGGCATCAGGGTGTAGATCGGCGAGCGCGTTTCCAGTTCGCCGTGGCTGGTGTGGTACACCTCCACCGAGGTCCCGGCCCCGGCGCCGCGGAACGGGTAGGGGACGGCGCGCAGTTTGGACGAGAACTCCTCGTTCGATAGCCCCGCCACGTACAGGCGCCCGCCATCGAAGGCCATGGAGGTGACCGTGTCCTCGCGCGGGCTGCGGTAACCCGGGACCAACGGGCGCACGTTGGGCAGGGTCACGGCCGAGTACCTGACTCCCGAGAGCGGGACCGGCTTGATCTCGCCCGCCCCGTTCACCCGGAACAGGCCGCTCTCTCCCGAGGCCCGGATCGCGGCGACATAGGCCTGGCCGGACCGCGGGTCCACCACCATGTCGGTGAAGGCCACCCGATCGGCCGCCATCATCGCCGCTACCTTGCGGTCGAGGCCCTCGACCCCTTGCACGCCCGGCGCGTCTGCCGGACGCTCCAAATCGAGGGCGTAGAGCATTGCGCCCTGGTTGTCGGCGACCACCAGCCGCCCGTCCGGGGCGAAGGCGAGGCGGTCAATGGAGTGGAGCTGCGGCCCCACGCCCGAGGTGATTCCCGGCGCTTCCGACGCGGAACCCGGCAGCACGCCCAGGCCCAAGGCGCCGGCGACCGCCGCGACGACCCACATCCGCATGCCCGATCCTCCGAAACCAGCCCGGATGCTAGCAGGCGGGATCGGTGGGAATATTGCTGAGGCGCCAGGAGTGAGCCGTCCTGCGCCCCCCAGAGCGCCTGCAGGGGCGCTGAGGGGGGAGAGTGGCTCCGCGGGTAGGATTCGAACCTACGACCAGCCGGTTAACAGCCGGCTGCTCTACCACTGAGCTACCGCGGATCAGCGCTCGTGAGGCGGGGGCTATACGCGGGTCCGTCGGTTCGCGCAAGGCGGCGGCGGTGTCGAAAAAGCGGGCCCGGGCAAAAAAGAGCCCGGCCATTTCGGCCGGGCCTGAACAGTGATGGTATGGTGGGTGTCTTCGGAAAGAAGACGCGCCCAGGCTGACCTCGCGTCGTTAACGAAGCCCTAACGCGCGCGGCCTGAGTCATTCCGTCGCAACCCTTTGGGCGAGAATGCGGCGGCTGGCGGGATCGAACCGCAGCCCGTAAAACTTGCCCATGACCTTCGCGCCGTCCGCTTCCGTGCAGGGCCTCCTGCAGACCGGCTTCCAGTTCCTGCAACAGGGGCGGGTGGAGGAGGCGTGGAACGCCTTCCACGAGGCGCTGCGGCTCGACCCCAACCAGGCCCTGGCCCACCACATGGTCGGGCTGATCGCCATGCAGTCCGGGCAGCTGGAGATGGGGGTGGAGAGCATGCGGCGCTCGATCGCCCTCAATCCAAACGACCCGGTCGCCTATGGCAACTTCGCGAACGGCTTGCGCGACCTCGGGCGCACCGAGGAGGCGCTGGGCGCCTATGCCAGGGCCCTGGCCATGGCGCCGAAGTTCCTGGACGCGCTCAACAACCGGGCGATCCTGTTCGGCCGCCTCGGGCGCTACGAGGAGGCGCTGAGGGACTACGACCAGGCGCTGGCGATCGAGCCGCGCGGCGCGCTGCTGCACAACAACCGCGCCGAGGCCCTGCGCGCGCTCGGCCGCTTCGACGAGGCCCTGGTGGCGCTCGACCAGGCCGTGGCGCACGACCCGCGCAACGCCGACGCCCTCTACAACCGGGCCAACCTGCAGGCGGCGCTGGGACGGCTGGAGCCGGCCTGCCGCGACTACCAGGCGGCCCTGGCGCTGCGGCCCGACTACGTCGAGGCCCTCGTCAACCTCGGGAACCTGCTCGTCGACCTCGACCGCCAGACCGAGGCCCTGGACTGCTACGACCGGGCGCTGGCGTTGCAGGGGGGCCTGGGCGCGGCCCTGAGCAACCGCAGCAACGCCCTGCGCCGGCTCGACCGTCCGGCGGAGGCGCTGGACAGTTCCGAGCGGGCCCTGGCCGTCGACCCCGGCGACCCCAGCGCCCACACCAACCGCGGCGCGGCCCTGCTGGACCTGGGCGAGGGCGAGGAGGCGGTGGCCAGCTTCGACGCCGCCATCGCCTCGCGGCCCGACCTGGCGCCGGCCTTCAGCAACCGGGCCAACGCCCTGCGCACCCTCGGCCGTCACGCCGAGGCCCTGGAAAGCTGCGAGCGGGCCATTCGCCTGGACCCCGCCTACGCCGATCCCCTGCACAACCGGGCCACGATCCTGGCGGAGCTCTGCCGCCATGCCGAGGCCGTCGCCGACTACGAGGCCAGCCTGAAACTCCAGCCCGACCTGGCCGACGCGGATGTCGGCGCCGCCGCCTCCTACCTGGCGCTCGGCGACTTTGACCGCGGCTGGAAGCATTACGAGGCGCGCTACCGGATGAACGGCTCGAACCGCTTCGTGTCCGACCGCGGCTTCGCCCAGCCCTACTGGCGGGGCGCCGAGCCGATCGCGGGGCGCACCCTGCTGCTGCACAGCGAGCAGGGCCTGGGCGACACCCTGCAGTTCTGCCGCTACGCCGCGCTCGCCAAGGCGGCCGGCGCGCGCGTGATCCTGGAGGTCGAGCCGCCGCTGGTGCGCGTCCTGTCCAGCCTGAAGGGCGCGGACCTGGTGCTGGAGAAGGGCGCGGCCCTGCCGGACTTCGACCTGCACGCCTCCCTGATGAGCCTGCCCCTGGCCTTTGGCACGACCTTGGCCACCGTACCCGCCGAAATCCCTTACCTGCACGCCGAGCCGGCCAAGGCCGCCGCCTGGGCCGAACGGCTTGGTGAACGGAAAGCGGGTGAAGGCGGGCGGCCGCGCGTGGGGCTGGTGTGGTCCGGCGGCTTCCGCCCCGAGCGGCCGCAGCTGTGGAACCTAAACCGGCGGCGCAACATACCGCTGGAGCTGATGGCTCCCCTGGCCGCCGCGGACGTCGACATCTACAGCCTGCAGAAGGGCGAGCCGGCGGAAAGCGAGTTCAGGGACCTCGTGGCCAAGGCCTGGGACGGCCCGGCCATCATCGACCTGACCGCCGGCCTGCGCGACTTCTCCGACACCGCCGCCCTGATCCAGAACCTCGACCTGGTGATCGCGGTCGACACCTCCACCGCCCACCTGGCCGGAGCGCTCGGCAAGCCGGTGTGGCTCCTCAACCGCTTCGACAGCTGCTGGCGCTGGATGACCGAGCGGGACGACAGCCCCTGGTACCCGACCCTGCGCCTGTTCCGGCAGGAAAGCTTCGGCGATTGGGGCCCGGTGGTGCAGGCGGTGGTCCGCGAGCTGCGGGACTTCCGGGCCTGAGCCGCCTATCTGGGGATCGGCGCCAGGCCCTTGATGGCCGAGCTGCCGTCGGGCTTCAGGTAGTAGCGGTTGTTGTCGCAGACGAATTCCTTGAGCTCCCAGTCGTCGTGCCGCGTCAGCTTGACCGTGTGCACCCAGGGCCGGGTGAAGGCCTCGATGTCGGTCAGGGTCACTTGGTCGAGGATCAGGCCGTAGCTCGGCCGCGAAATCCGCTCGGTGATGTGCATGGCGGTGGAGTGGGGCGCGATGCGCCGCTCCAGGGAGGTGTCGCCCCTGAAATTGATGGTGTCGACCACCAGCACGTTTCCTTCCCAGTGGCCGATCGAGTCGCCCATGTAGAGCGGCCCGTCGTCCTGGCCCTGGTGCCCGCGCTTCATCTGGATGCGCCGGACCGAGCCGTTCTCCTTGGTGAAGGTGACCTGGCGGCCCGACTGGAAGATCTCGAACGGATAGCCGGCGCTCAGCATCATCGCCGGCATGCCCGAGGTCAGGCAGTGCGAGGCGGGGTCGTCGTAGGGCTTGTTGTCGACGTCGTCCTGCTGGCGCTGCTTGAAGATCGCGCCGTATTTTTCGTTGTAGGGGAAGTCGAGCTTGGTCAGGAACTGACCCTCGTAGACCCCGGTGAAGTCCCGCGGCGACCAGGCCGGCCCGGCCTTGGCCCGGGGCGCAGCCTTGGCCTGCGGCTCGGCCTGTGCGAGCGGCGCGGCGAGCACCATCCCCACCGCCGCCAGCGCGAGCGCCTTGATGATGGCCATGGCCTGTTGCCCCCCAACAGCCGCTTAACATGGCAAGCATGTTCCCGGCGGCATACAGCGGTCAAGCCCGCTTGCGACACTGTGTTTCGCGCCTGAAGCGAGGCTTGGCGCGCGGCTGCGAAGCATGCAAAAGACCAGCGCCATGACCACCATCCATGACCTCGTCCTCGGCCCGGCGATCGCTGCGCGCGCGTGCGGCAGCTGCGTCGCCTGCTGCAAGGTGCTGAACATCGACGAGCCGGACATGATCAAGCCGGCCGACCAGATGTGCATGCACTGCACCGGCCAGGGCTGCGCGATCTACGAGAGCCGGCCGGGGGTGTGCCGCAGCTGGGACTGCGTCTGGCGGCGCATCGACACCATGCCGATGGAGACGCGGCCGGACCGTCTGGGCGTGCTGTTCACCATCGACCGCCAGGCCGAGCCGCAGACGCCGTTCGACCGGCTCTACTTCGTGGCCCGCGCCGTGGACGGACGCGAGGCTTTCACCAAGCAGGGGGCGATGGACGCGGCGGCCATGCTGGCGCACGGGCCCTTGCCGATCTTCGCCAGCTGGGACGAGGGGCGGCAGCTGATCTATCCCCGCGCCGAGCTGGCGGCGGCGATCCTCGACCCCGACGGTCGTCATCCCGCGCATCTGGTGGCGGAAGGACGCGCCTTCATGGAGAAGTTCGAGCCCTTCGCGCGCCTGGCGGACGAGGTTTCCCGCAACGGCGATCGCTGACGGGTCAGATGCGTCGCGCCGTCCTCTTCGCCGCCCTCGGCCTGCTCGGCCTCGCCCCCGGCCAGGCGCGCGCCGAGCCTGTGGCCCTGACCTTCGACGACCTGCCTCAGCTGGCCTTGACCGACGCCGTGGACTACGCCCGGGCGACCAATGTGCGGTTGCTGGCGGGCCTGCGCCGCCACCGTCTGCCGGCGGTCGGCTTCGTGGTGGGCTCCAAGCTCGAGGGCCCCGAGCGTCCGGCGCGGACGGCCCTGCTCGAAGCGTGGCTCAAGGCCGGCCGGCCGCTCGGCAACCACACCTGGGACCACGCCTCCCTGAACCGGACGCCGCTGGCGGACTACATCGCCGACGTGCAGAAGGACGACGACCTGCTGCGGCCGCTCATGGCCGCGCATCATGAACGGCCCCGGTGGTTCCGCCACCCCTATCTGGAGACGGGGGCGACGGCCGACGTCCAGCACGGCTTCGAAGGCTGGCTGAAGGCCCACGGCTACCGGGTCGCCCCGGTGACGCTGGAGAACGCCGACTGGATGTTCGCCTATCCCTATGACGAGGCCGTGCTGAAAGGCGACAAGGCCAGCGCCGAGCGCATCCGCCTGGAATACCTCGACTACACGGCCAAGTGCGTGGTCTGGTACCGCGAGGCGGCGCTGGAGCTTTTGGGCCGCCGGCCGGCCCTGGTGTTCCTGCTGCACGGCAGCCGGCTCAACGCCGACAGCGTCGACGCCCTGGCCTATGTCCTGCGCCACAACGGCCTGAAGCCGGCCAGCCTCGAGCGGGCCATGCGCGACAAGGCCTACAGTCTGCCGGACGAGCCGCCCGAGGAGCCGGGCGACGAATGGCTGAGCCGCTGGGCGCACGAACTCGGCAAGACCCTGCCCTGGAGCGCCTTCCCCCAGCCGCCGGCCGACATCGCCGCGGCCGAGATGCGGCTGGACAAGGATCCCTAGGCTCGGCGGAAGGGCGGTCAGTCCTACGGCACCAGCAGCCAGGCGACGCCGGCGAGCAGGGCCAGGCTGGCGGCGGTGAGGATCAGGCTGGTCTTCAGGCGGAAACGCAGGCTGAAGAACAGCACATAGCCGATCAGCGACAGGGCCAGCACCAGCCACGCCGACAGGTCGATCACCCAGCGCCAGGCCACGCCGCTGTTCTTGCCGCGATGCAGATCCTGGAGCACCGCCGTCAGGTTCGGCCGGGTGAGGCGGGCGTCCGTCTGGCCGGACGCGAGGTCGATGGTCAGGTCGGCGGCGCCCTTGGGCCCTTCCAGCCGCACCAGGGCCTGGCCCCCCTCGAGGTCGGCGCTGGCGTAGGCGCCGGGGAGCCTGGCGTGTTTCGCCGCCGCCGCAGCCAGGGCCCGGCCGCGATCCTTGGCGGCCTTGGCGGCGGACAGTTCCGCCGGCGTCAGGGCGAAGGCGACCTTCTGCTCGGCCGGCTGATAGCCCTCGAACCATTCCGGGTGGTTGAGCAGCACGCCGGTGACGGAGAAGAAGATCAGGACCAGGAAGGCGAAGGCCGACAGATAGCCGTGCAGCAGCCGGCACAGGCGGAACAGCGCCCCCTTGCCGAAAGAGGAAGCCTGTCCCCGGGCGGAGCGTTCGCGATCGGGCCTGTCGCGAACCGGCGCGTTCAAACGGTGGGCCGCCCGTAGCGCACCGTGGCCGGACCCAGTTCGCTGTCGCCCTGGGCCGAGGCGGATACGGGCGTCCTGCCGAGGTCGATCGGGATGGTCTGCAGGCTGCGCCCGCCGTGCTCGCCCGTGGTCTCGATGTTGACGGCGTAGCGTCCCACGCCCAGCCGGGCGCCGGCGTCATCCTTGCCGTCCCACAGGACGCCGTATCCGCCGGCCTGGCCGCTTGCCCGGCTGGGCTTGTCGCCTGGGCGGCGCAGGGTGCGCACCGACTTGCCCTCCTGGTCCGTGATCCAGATGCCGACGGACGGGGCGCGCCGGCTGTCGGAGGACAGCTGGGGAACCGCATAGTCGATGTCGACCACGAACCCGGCCGGCCAGGCCCCGCGGGCGGCCGAGGCGTTGGTGTGGATCAGGCGGGCGATGGCGCTCTGGGTGCGGCGCTGGGCGATGGAGGCGGGGGCGATCAGGTCGGACTTGCCGTCGCTGAGGATCGTCCGCCCGTCGGGCTCGACGATGCGCGCCTGGCCGCCGGGCGTGGAGGCGAAGGCCTGGCCCTCGTGCGTCGGGCGGGGCGGGGCGTCGGCGTCCGCCGCCAGCGCCGGCTGGACGAAGGCCGCCGAGATCAGGAAGGTCGCTGCAAGCCAGGTTCGGGTTGCGATCATCGTGGTCGTTCTCGTATCCGTCGGGTCGCCAGTCTAGCCACCGGTCCGGCCGTTTCGATTGCACGGGCAGACGCTGGTGTAGCGCTGCGTGACGCTGCTCCGCGGCCTGGACGCAAATGTGGCGTCTCTGCGGGCGTTCACGCAAGCATCTACTGGCAACCAGGCTGAACGAGGCCTGAAGAAGCTCGGCCGCAAGCCAGCGGCGTCAGGCGCGGCCGCCGAAATGGGGACCGGGTCCATCGCGCTGTCGTCGCGCCGCGGCGGCGGCCTGCAACAGGCGTCGCCCGGTTTCCTCCGCCGCCTCGGGAGTCATCGAAAGGGCCACGCCGTCGGGCCCTCTCAGCACCACTTCGCCGTCGACGGCGTCGGTCTCGGTAGGGGTGTCAAAAGCGTCGGTCGATGTCATTTGTTAACCTTGGCCCCGGTTAACCAACGCTCCGTCCGGACAGGGGTTCTCACCGTTGCGAGGAAGAACCGCCTTGGCTCTCGCCCTGGGCGCGGCGCATCGAGCGGGCCAGCATCTCCAGCATCCGGCTCTGGGAATCCAGTTCGAGCCACAGGCTGCGCTCGTCCTCCAGGAGATTGCGCAGGCCGGGGTCGCAGGCCTCCAGGGCGCGCTGATGGGCCAGGATGGCCTGCAGGGCGTAGTGCGACATGAGGACTCCCGTCGGCGACTCGGATCCAAGGGTATGCCCAAATGAGGCCCGTCTGTGGCGGAGCCAGCTAAAGGCCTTGAGGCGGCAAGCTGATGCCGGCGACCTTGGCCATGGCGTCCCCCGCGTTCAGAGCCCCACGTTGGCTCAGAGAACGCGCGGCAGGCTCATCTCGAAGGTGGCGCCGCCATCCTCGTTGTTGCGCGCGATCAGCTGGCCGCCGTGGGCCTGGGCGATCTGGCGCGCCAGGCTGAGGCCGATCCCCGAGCCGCCGCTGCGCGAGGTGTAGAAGGGCACGAAGATGGTCTCCAGCCGCTCGGGCGGCACGCCCTCGCCGTTGTCGCGCACGGTGATGGTCACGGGGCCGTCTTCGGCGGCGGCGCACAGCAGGACCACCTTGGGCGCGGGCCGCGCGCGGCTGGCGTCGAGCGCGTTCTTGAGCAGGTTGATCACCGCCTGTTCCAGCAGGCTGCGGTCGGCCTCGACCTCCAGCTCCGGTGGCTCGACCTCGAGCGTCAGCTCGGCGCGCGCGGCCGTGAAACTGCCGGCCAGCAACCGGGTGATGTCCCGGGCGAAGGCGCCGAGCGGCACGGGCGCGCGGATCGGCGGCGGGGTGTCGGCCACTAGGCGATAGCGGTCGACGAAGCCCATCAGGTTCTCTGACCGGCGCGCGATCACCTCCAGCACGCCGCGGGTCTCGGCCTCGGCGTCGTGGGGCAGGCGACGGGCCAGGCTCTCGGACAGCGAGGCGATCGGGGTCAGGGAATTCATGATCTCGTGGGCCAGCACCCGCATCAGGTCGCGCCAGGCCGCCTGTTCGACCACGTCGAGCTCGCCGGCGATCGGCTGCAGGGCCACCAGCCGCACCGGCCCGGCCGCGGGGTGGCTGAGCTGGCTGACCGAGACGAAGATCTTGCGGTCGTCGGCCATGGTCAGCACGGCCCGGCCGCCGGCGCGCAAGCCCGCGATCACCTCCCGGGCGGGACCGAGCTGGGGAAAGTCGTCGAGCCGGCGCACCTCGCGCCCGGCCAGGGCGAAGGCCGCGCGGTTGGCGAGGTCCACCGTGCCGTCGTCGCCGAGGATGAACAGGGCGGCCGGAGTGGTGTCGAGCAGGGCCTTCAGCCCCTCGATCTCGCGCTGGCGCTCCTGGCTGCCCCGCCGAAGCCGGTCGGCGGCCACGTCGGCGGCCTGGGCCAGGGCCGGGAAGCCGACCAGCCGCTCGCGGGCGCGGTCGGACACCGCGCCGGTCAGGCGGTCGAGGATTTGCGACAGGATCACGTCGGCGCGGCCGGCGGTGCGCACGATGTCGGCCAGCACCATCGCCCCGAAGGCGGCGACCACCAGGGCGGTGGCGTAGAGGTGGGTGCGCAGCAGGAGCTCGGCGACCGCGACCGCCACGGCCGCGAGCACGAGGGCGTCGATCGCCAGGCGCAGCGGCAGGGACGCCGGCGGCCTGTGCTCAGAGGCCATGCTTCTCGATCTTGCGGTAGAGCGCCGGCCGGGTCACCCCCAGCGCTTCGGCCGCTTTGGAGATGTTGCCCGCGTGGCGGTGAAGGGCGTCTTGGATCGCCTCGCGTTCCAGGTCGTCGAGGGTGTGCTTCTGCGCCCCGCGCCGGGCCTGGGTCAGGGCCATGGCCGCAGTGACGGCCTCGGCCAGGCGCTCGTTCTTCCAGGGCTTCAGCACGAAGTCCCCGGCGCCCCGCTTGAGCGCCTCCACCGCCAGGGCGACGCCGCCATAGGCGGTCATCAGCACCACGGCGAGGGCGGGGTCGTGCTTGCGGGTGCGCGCCAGGCCATCCAGCCCCGCCCGTCCGCTGGAGTCGCCGGCGACGAAGTTCATGTCGAGCAGGACCGCGTCGTAGGGCTTGGCCTGGAGCAGGCCCTCGAGGTCGTCGAGGGAGGTCGCGGCGTCCACCCGCCCGGCGATGTCGGCCAGGGCGTAGCGCGCCGCCAGGGCCACGTCGGGGTCGTCGTCGAGGACGAGGATGGCGCGTTCGCCGGTCATGCCGCCAGCCTAGCTCGGCTGCGGCGATTTCCTACCCCCCATCGGGCCCTGAGAAAACGCTGTCCGTTTCCGGACACCGCCCAGGCCGGAGCGGGCGGCGGATTCGGCTAAGCGGTTGCCCGCACGGCGTTTTTCCAACGGCGAAAGCGACGGCATACTGCTCGTGGGAGAGGAGGGCCTAGATGACCATCAGTATGGATCGCCCGATCAAGCGGCCGAGGTGGAAAAGCCGCCCGGTGATGATCGGGGCCGGCGCGGCCGCCGCCCTCGTCGTGGTCGCGGTCCTGGCCCTGGCGGTCAGCAAGTCGTCGGTGCGCACCCTGCGCGTTCCCGCCGCCAACCTCACCATCGAGCCGGTGGCCCAGGGCGTGTTCCACGACTTCACGCCGCTGCAGGGCAAGGTCACGCCCAAGGACACCCTCTACCTCGACACGTCGCTGGGCGGCCAGGTGGCGGAGGTGCTGGTCCAGGCGGGCGATCGGGTGGTCAAGGGCCAGCCGATGATCAAGTTCACAAACCACGATGTGGAGCTCGACGTGCTGCAGCGCGAGGCGGTGGCGTCGCAGGGCCTGACCATCGCCCAACAGTACCAGACCACCCTGGAGCAGAGCCACGCCGCCAACGAGCGGCAGCTCCAGCAGATCGACTACGACATCGTGCGCCTGAAGCGGGCGCTCGACCGGCGCAAGGACTACGAAGGCCAGGGGGTGTTCCCGCAGGAACAGCTCGACCAGTACAAGGACGAGCTCGACTACGACCTCAAGCAGAGGCCGGTCCAGGCGGCCACCAACAAGGCGCAGGACGACATCCGCAAGGCCCAGCTGCCCGAGATCAAGGAAAACATCGCCAATCTGCAGATGAGCATGAAGCAGATCGCCGCCCGTCTCGACGACCTGACGGTCAAGGCGACGGCGACCGGCCGCATCACGGTCCTCGACCTAAAGATCGGCCAGAACGTCAAGTCGGGCGACCGCCTGGCCGAGCTGGTGCCGGATACCGGCTTCAAGGTCGCCGCCGACGTCGATGAATACTACCTGCCACGGGTCAAGACCGGGCAGACCGCGGTGGCCGACTTCAACGGCAAGGACGTGCGGCTGAAGGCGATCCGCGTCTATCCGCAGGTCAAGGACGGGGTGTTCAACGTCGACCTGGCCTTCGACGGCCCGCAGCCCGACGGCCTGACCACCGGAGCGGCCGTGCAGGGGCGCCTGTCGCTCGGCGGCGACCAGCCGGCCCTGGTGCTGCCGGCGGGCGCCTTCCTGGAGCGGTCGGGCGGCGACTATGTGTTCGTGGTGTCGTCTGACGGCCATCACGCCGACCGCCGGCGCATCAAGCTCGGCCGGCGCAACAGCGAACAGGTCGAGGTGCTGTCGGGCCTGAAGGCCGGAGATCGCGTCGTTACCTCCGACTACGAGGGCTACGAGAAGCTCGACCGGATCGAATTCCAATGAGCCACGACATCAGGAACCCCAAGAGGAGGGCAGGGCCGTGCTGAAACTGACGGACATCGCCAAGAGCTATCGCACCACCGAGGTGGAGACGCGGGCCCTGGACGGGGTGTCGCTGGAGATCGGGGCGGGCGAATTCGTCGCCATCATGGGCCCATCGGGCTGCGGCAAGTCGACCTTGCTCAACATCCTGGGCCTGATCGACACCCCCACCGAGGGCAGTTTCCTGTTCCTCAACGAGGAGATCGCCGGTTACGCCGAGGACAAGCTGACCAAGCTGCGCCGGGCGCACATCGGCTTCGTGTTCCAGAGCTTCAACCTGATCGACGACCTGACGGTGGCCGAGAATGTGGAGGTGGCCCTGATCTACCGCGGCGTGGCGGCGCGCGAGCGCAAGCAGCGGGTGGCCGAGGCGCTGGAGCACGTGGGCATCGGCCACCGCGCCAAGCATCGGCCGCAGCAGCTCTCCGGCGGCCAGCAGCAGCGCGTGGCGGTGGCGCGGGCCCTGGTCTCGCGGCCCAAGCTGATCCTGGCTGACGAACCCACCGGCAACCTCGACACCGCCAATGGCGAGGCGGTGATGGGCCTGCTGCAGGGCGCGGTGGACGCGGGAGCGACGGTGGTGATGGTCACCCACTCCCTGGCCCACGCCGCCGAGGCCAAGCGCACCATCAAGCTGCTCGATGGCCGTGTCGTCTCGGAAACCCTGCTGGCGGCCTGAGGCCATGCTGCGCAACGTCCTCGCCGCCACCCTGCGCAACTTGCTGCGCAACCGGCTCTACGCCGCCATCAGCATCGGCGGCCTGGCCGTGGGCATGGCGGCGGCGATCCTCACCGGCCTGTTCGTGCGCGACGAGCTTAGTTTCGACCGCTTCGTTCCCGGCTACCGCAACCTCTACATGCTGGTCGCCCGCTACGACATGCTCGGGCTGAAGGGCAATGAGGACACCCTGCCGCCCGAGTTCGCGGCGCCGTTCCGTCTCGATTTCCCGCAGGCCAAGACCGTGACGCGTTACGGCGCGGATGGCCGCACCGTCACCCGTGGGCCGGTCGAGTTGAACGATACCGTAGCCTGGGTCGATCCGGACTTCTTCGTCCTGTTCCCGTTCAAGACCCTGGCGGGCGACCTGCGCGCCTCGGTGCAGGCGCCGGACGGCGCGGTGCTGACCCGCGCCATGGCCCGCAAGTACTTCGGCGTGGACGCCCCGGTCGGCCAGACCTTCATGGTGGACCGTCGTGCGCGCTTCCGCGTGGCGGCGGTTGTCGACGACCTGCCAAGCAACGCCAATTTCAGGACGGGGATCTTCGTGTCCGGCAAGGCGTCGATGTCGCCGTTCTTCATGCGCGAAGGGCAGGTGTACAAGGCCAGCGACTGGGCCACCTTCGGCCGCACCTACTTTCGCCTCGACAATCCGGCTGAAGCCGCGGCGATCAACCAGGCCCTGCCGGCCTTCATTGACCGTCGCATCTTCCCCGCCGCCGCCCGCCAGGTGAGCGCCTTCGCTCGGGGTGCTGGCCTGCGGGTGATCGCGGACGCCGACCTGCATCTGCTGCCCGACTCCAGCAATTCGGAGGTCCCGTCCGGCAACCTCGCGGCCATTTGCGCCTTCTGCCTGATCGCGGCCCTGATCGTGCTGATCGCAGCCATCAACTTCGTCAACCTGATGACGGCCAGGGCCGGCCATCGGGCGATCGAGGTCGGGGTGCGCAAGGCCGCCGGCGCCGCGCGCCGCCACCTGATCTGGCAGTTCATCGGCGAGTCGCTGCTCTACGCCCTGACCGGGGCGCTCATGGCCCTGATGCTGGCCGAGCTGGCCCTGCCGGGCCTGAACGCCCTGATCGGGCGCCACCTGGCGCTGGACTACTGGCGCGATCCCATGATCCTGCCGTTCGTCGCGGGCCTGGTGCTGCTGGTGGGCGTGGCGGCCGGAATCTATCCGGCGCTGGTCCTCTCCAGCTTCCGGCCGGGCGAGGTGCTCAAGGGGGCCCTGATCAAGACCGCCGGCTCAGCGCTGGCCCGCAACGCCCTGGTCGGCCTGCAGATGGCCGTGCTCGTCGGCCTGCTGCTGGCCGTGCTGGTGATCGCGCGTCAGACCCATTTCGCCATGACGACGGCTGTGGGCCTGAACACCGACCAGGTACTGCGCATCCGCATGTTCTGCGCCAACACCGGCCAGATCACCCACCGCGCCTTCGTCGAGCGCGTGGCCCAGCTTCCCGGCGTGGCCGCCGTCGGCTGCTCCACGGGCGCCGCCGCCGGGGCCGGCGACCAGAATACCACCATCGTCACCGACGACGGCCGCCAGGTGAACACCGGCTTCTCGGCGATCGATTTCGGCTTCTTCGAGGTCTACGGCGTCAAGCCCCTGGCCGGCCGCCTGCCGTCCCTGTCCCATGGCGGAAGCGACATGAGCGTGTCCGCGCCGCGCGGGCTGACGGTCATGCCGCGTAACGACGTCATCAACGCCGGCCTCGCGCGAGCTCTGGGTTTCTCCACGCCGCAGGACGCCATCGGCAAGTCGTTCCGCATCCAGTCGTCCTACACGCCGGTGCGCTTCGAGCGGGTGACGGTGATCGGGGTGGTGCCTGACAGCCAGTTCGACCTGACCCGGGGCCCGCCCAAGCCGTCGATCTATCCGGTGCTGCCGATGAGGTCGAGCCTGGTCAGCGTCAAGATCAAGGCCGGCCGCATCCCCGAGACCCTGTCGGCGATCGACCGTCTGTGGACCCAGCTCGGCGATCCCAAGCCGATCCAGAGGCGCTTCACCGACGAGTTCCTCAACACCGTCTACGCCCAGACCCTGCGCCAGGGCTGGCTGGTGGGCGCCCTGAGCGGCGTGGCCCTGTTCCTGTCAGGCCTCGGCCTGTTCGGCCTGGCCGCCTTCGTCGCCGAGCGGCGCACCAAGGAGATCGGCGTGCGCAAGGCCATGGGCGCCTCCACGCCGGACATCCTGCGCCTTTTGCTGTGGTCGTTCGCCCAGCCGGTGCTGTGGGCC
>DASYBX010000061.1:0-12766 GCA_036500495.1 Caulobacteraceae bacterium | reverse complement strand
GGCGGCGTGGCCTATGTCTACGATCCCAGCGGCCGGTTCATTTCGCTGTGCAACGGGGCCATGGTCGAGCTCGACGAGGTCGCTCCCGCCGAGGGCCCGTCCGACGTGCCCGGCCATCCCCGGCAGCACTCCATCTCGGCGGACAACAGCGGCATGGGCGACATGCTCCGCTTCGACGCCGAGCGCCTGCGCATCCTGGTGGAGCGCCACCTGCTCCACACCGGCAGCGCGCGGGCTCGCGAGATCCTCGACAACTGGGACGCCAACCTTCCGTACTTCGTGAAGGTCATGCCCAAGGATTATCGCCGGGCGCTCACCGACATGGCGGCCGAACAGACGGCCGTCGTCGTCGCCGCCGAATAGACATCGAGAGTCGGAGCATCTCCATGGGCAAGCCCACCGGCTTCCTCGAAATCGAGCGCCAGGACCGCAAGTACAACGATCCCCAGGAGCGCCTGCGTCACTGGAAGGAATTCACCCAGGCCCTGGTCGGGCCCGTGCTCAACGGCCAGGCCGCGCGCTGCATGGATTGCGGCATTCCGTTCTGCCACTCCGGCTGCCCGGTGAACAACCAGATCCCCGACTTCAACGACCTGGTCTATCGCGAGCAATGGCGCGCGGCGCTGGAGAACCTGCAGTCCACCAACAACTTCCCGGAGTTCACCGGCCGCATCTGCCCGGCGCCCTGCGAGGCCGCCTGCACCCTGAACATCGTCGACACCCCGGTCACCATCAAGACCATCGAATGCGCGATCGTCGACCGGGGCTGGGAAGAGGGCTGGATCACGCCCCGGATGTCGCCGCGCGGCACCGGCAAGCGGGTCGCGGTGGTCGGCTCGGGACCCGCGGGCCTGGCCTGCGCCCAGCAGCTTGCCCGCGCCGGCCACGCCACGACGGTGTTCGAGAAGTCCGACCGGATCGGCGGCCTGCTGCGCTACGGCATTCCCGACTTCAAGATGGAGAAGCACCTCATCGACCGCCGCGTGGCGCAGATGGAGGCCGAGGGCGTGATCTTCCGCGTCGGCATGAACATCGGCGTCAATGTCTCGGTGCAGCGCCTGCTCGACGACTACGACGTGCTGGTGATGGCCGGCGGGGCCGAGGCGCCGCGCGACCTGGAGACCGAGGGCCGCGAGCTCGACGGCATCCACTACGCCATGAGCTTCCTGACCCAGCAGAACAAGCGCAACGCCGGCGACGCCGAAGCGGTGGCCGCGCCCGAAGGCGCGATCTCGGCGGCGGGCAAGCATGTCATCGTCATCGGCGGCGGCGACACCGGCAGCGACTGCATCGGCACCTCCAACCGCCAGGGCGCCGCCTCGGTCACCCAGCTCGAGATCATGCCGCAGCCGCCCGAACACGAGAACAAGGCGCTCACCTGGCCCGACTGGCCGCTGAAGCTGCGGACCTCCTCGTCCCAGGCCGAGGGCAGCATCCGCGACTTCGCCGTCGCCACCAGGCGCGCGGTCGGCAAGGACGGCCGCGTCACGGCGCTCGAGTGCGTCCGGCTGGACTGGGCCGCCGGCCCCGACGGCCGCATGAGGCCTTCGGAAGTCGCGGGCTCGGAATTCGAGCTGAAGGCCGATCTGGTGCTGCTGGCCATGGGCTTCACCGGACCGGCGCAGACGGCCCTGCTGCAGCAGAGCGGGGTCGAACTCGATCCGCGCGGCAACGTCAAGGCGAACCTGTCGGACTACCGGACCTCGGTCCCCGGCATCTTCTCCTGCGGCGACATGCGGCGCGGCCAGTCCCTGGTGGTCTGGGCCATCCGCGAGGGCCGCCAGTGCGCGCAGGCGGTGGACGCATACCTGATGGGCGCCAGCAAACTGCCGCGTTGAGGCCGCGACGCCGGGTTTGCGGAAAGACGCTGGCCGGCCGTGCTCCGGAGTCGATACGCCCGCCCTTCCGCCCGGCGTGCTCTGGAGTAGAGTGAGCGGATGATCGACCTCAGGGACCTGGTTTCGGAAGACGCCCCCCGCCTGACCGCCTGGCGGCGGGAGCCCGAGGTCAATCGCTGGATGAGCGATTCCCCGCCCGACACGCCCGACGCCCAGCAGCGCTGGGTCGACGCGGTGATCGCCGACCCCGACCGCAGCGGCTGGATCATCACCTGGGGCGGCCAGCCGGCCGGCTTCCTGATGCTCAGTGGCCTGACAGACTGCAACCGCCGGGCCGAATGGGGCTGGTACATCGGCGACCCGGACGCCCGCGGCCGCGGGGTGGGTCGGGCGGCCCAGGCGCTGGGGCTCGACAAGGCGTTCGATCAGTTCGGCCTGGAGAAGGTGTGGGCCGAGGTTCTGGCCGACAACGAGGCGGCGCTGAAGGCGCAGGCCGCCTGCGGCTTCCGGCGCGAGGGCTACCTGCGCTCGCACGCCCTCAAGGACGGGACCTTCCGCGACGTGGCCCTGCTCGCCATCCTGGCCGAGGAGTGGCGCGCCCGGCGGGCCCAGGTGCGCAAGGCCCTGGCCCTGTCGCACCTGATCGCCGCCTGATCTCCAATTGTCCGGGCGCCTGGCCTAGTTGATCAGGCCCAGGAGGCGGGCCGGGTTGTCCTTGGCCATGATGTCCAGCTCCCGCGTGGTGAAGCCCTGCGCCTTCAGGGCGACGAGGAACTCGGCCATCCCGTCGGGCGGCAGGGGATTGTTCGGCTGGCCGAGGTCGGTGGCGAGCACGCAATGCTCCACGCCCACCGCCCGGATCGTGTCGGCGAAGGCTTTCATCCGCTCGGCCCCGCCGCGGCCGTTGGGCGCGCCGCCGGTGAGCTCCAGATAGGCCCCGAGCGCCGCCGCCTCCTTCATCTGCGCCACGTTCATGAACACCGGCATGAACATGGGATGGGTGACCATCATGTGCTTGACGCCCTGACGCTTGCCCTCGCGCAGGACCATCAGGCCCTCCTCGGGCGCCAGATGGCCGGTTTCGAGCACCAGGTCGTTCTTGGCGATGATGCCGATCACCTGCTTGACCTCGGGCAGCAACTCGCCGCCCCGGACCACCGGCACGGTCGGCCGGTTCTCCTTGTGAAAGCGGACGTCGTTTTCCGCGTCGAGCGTCGGCATCCACACCACCTTGCCCTGGCCGCCCTTGAGGTTGGCCATGTGCTCCACGGCGGCGGGATTGATCCCGCCCTGGGGCCGGTTCAGGACGATGCCGCCGAACACCTTCACGCCGGGCACGGCGCTCTGCACCACATAGGCGATCCCGGCCGTGGGCTCGTAGTGGTTCTTCAGCACGATGGCGGCCATGCCCCGCTTCGCCGCCAGTTGCGCCACGCCCAGGGCGTCGATCGAGCGCGGGCGATCGTCCGGATAGCTGTGGACCTGGAAATCGATGGCGCCCTTGATCAGCGCCGCTTCCTCGGCAGCCGTCGACTGCGCCGAGGCCGGGGCGGCGAGGCCGCCGCCGATCGACGCCGTCAGCAGCGCCAGCGCCGCGACGCAGCTCCAACGGGAACGCCTCTTTTCGCAAGCCATGGCGACATCCTCCTCCAGGACAGACTCCAGGCGCGCCGCGCCGATCGCTCATTGGTCAGACTTCTTCGCCCGCGACGCAATCTCAACCGGTCGTTTCCGGAGCGCCGAACGTTCCACCGGCGGCGCGGATGACGGACCGGGCGCCCCCGTCTCCGACACCTGTCTTGAAACCGACTTGGCCGCGGCGTACGGCAGGACGATGGGTTTGTTCTCGGATCGGCGGATCATCCTGGCGGGAGGCGGCGCGGCCGCGCTGCTGCTCGGCCTGGGCGTGGCGGGGCTGTTCGTCATGCGCGCGCCCAAGGCGAGCGGGCCGCCGCCGGCGTCCAAGGGCGGGCTGGTGGTGGAGCAGAGCAGCGACAACGCCCCGGTCGATCCCGGCCGCCCCCTGCGCTGCTTCGTCGGCGGCCAGATGGTGGGCGAGATGACCCTCGCCGAATGCGCCAAGAAGAACGGGGTGGCCAGCCGGGCGCTCGATCTGGGCGTCGACGCCACCGGCGGCCTGGCCGCCGCGAGCGACAACGGCCCGGTGGTGCAGCCCCTGACCCCGCAGCAGGCGCTGCAGACCCCCACCCAGGGTCCGCCCGCCGCTCCGCCGGGCGTCGCGCCCACGGCCGCGGGGGCTGGACAGCCCGTCGCGCCGTGCTGGCGGCGCGACGCCGACTGGCGGCGGCTGCCCACCGACCTGACGCTGAACGCCTGCGTCCAGGCCCTCTACGCCGGCCGCTGCGTCAAGGCGGGCGAGGTCGCCTACGGCCGCTGGGGCGAGGAGACCCTGCGCCTGTATCAGCGGCGCATCGAGGCCTCGGCCGACAACCGCACCTTCCGTCCCCTGGTCGAGCAGGGGCCGAACTGTTCGACGCCGCCCATCCCAGGCTGACTCTATCCTGGCTGACTGAGTGGCGGCCGCCCGCTAGAGTGGCGGCATGACCCTGCTCCGCTCCGCCGCTTTGGCCCTGCTCGCCGCCGCCGCCGCCGTCGCCCTCTCGGGCTGCGAGCAGAAGATCGAGGCGCCCTTCGAGAGGGGCGTGTGCTGGCACGTGGTGCCGCTGACCGGCGGCAAGGTGAAGTTCAACAAGCTGTCCGAGAACCGGCCGAACCTGGAAAGCTGCGCCGCCTCGCTGGAGGGCATGCGCGAGCGGTTCCTGGGGCTCGGCGGCAGCCAGGAAGACCTGGTCGGCGCCTACCAGGGCAACTTCCTGTTCCTCGGCCGCACCGGGGTATTCACCGGCACCAGCCTGACCGGCGCCCGCTGGCCCGCCCTGGTGCGCACCACCGATGGCCGCCTGGCCCCGCCGAGCGCGGTGGCGCAATAAGGGGGCGCCCCCCCTCTAGCGCGGCTTCACCAGCAGGGCGTCGACGCGGCCGCCTTCGCCGAGCTTGATGCGCCATTCGGTGCGGATGCAGGGCGGGGTCAACCCGCCTGTTTCAGCGTTTCGGCCCCCTCGTCGGGGATCCATTCGAGGATCTCGCCCGGCTGGCAGTCCAGATAGGCGCAGATCGCCTCCAGGGTCGAGAAGCGGATGCCCTTGACCTTGCCGGACTTGAGCAGGGAGAGGTTGGCCTCGGTGATGCCCACGGCGCGGGCGAGGGCGTTGGAGCGCACCTTGCGCTTGGCCATCATCACATCGAGCCGGACGACGATGGCCATCAGACGAACTGGCTCCGGTCCTGTTCGATCTCGTGGCCCAGCTGCATCACCTGGGCGATGACGTAGACGATGGCGCCCAGCACCAGCTCTTCGAGGCTGGAGGCGTGCATCCACGACTTGTCGATGGCCAGGTGCAGGCTGTCGAGGAGGGCGTGGCCGAGCCACGGGGCGACGGCGATGGCGATCAGGGCCGCGCCGACGTGCTTCAGACAGCGCGCGTTGTCGGGCGCGAACACCACGCCCCTGGCGTAGAGACCGAATAATCGGCGCAGGTTCCAGAACAGCAGGACCATCGGCACGGCGTGGAGCAGGCCGACCGGGACTTGGGCGAGGCGCTGGATCACCGGCATGGCTTCGGGCGGGATGTAGCCGGTCGGCAGGGGGTGCGGATGAGGATGTCCCCACGGCACGAGCAAGCGGACCAGGCCGCCCTTGGGTCCGAGGCTGATGGCGTCGCCGGCGTAGGGGAACACGAAGTCGAGGAGCAGGGGCAAGGCGAGAAGGCCGAAGCCGAGCGCAAGCACCAGGAACAGGATCTCCAGGCCCCCGCTGACCAGCCGCATGCGGCGAAGGGAAGGGGGCGGGTCCGGCTGGCGCGCCTCGGTGGCGAAATCGATGACGGCAGCTTGGCCCATGGGCTCCTCCCAGCGCGACGGCCAACGATTCCGCGAAAAGAAATTTCTGTCAAACGATAATATCAACAGGAATCACGAAGAGAACATTAATAGAACATTGACACTCGGGCGCGGGCCGCTAGGGTCGATTCGAAACCGCGCGGACGGCGCGGGTGATGCGAGGCGAGGGTCTGATGGCGGGCAGCGTGAACAAGGTCATTCTGGTGGGCAACCTGGGCCGCGACCCCGAGATCCGCACGCTCAACTCGGGCGACCGGGTGGCCAACCTGCGCATCGCCACCTCCGAGACCTGGCGCGATCGGGCTTCGGGCGAGCGCAAGGAAAAGACCGAGTGGCACCAGGTGGTGATCTTCAACGAGAACATCGTGAAGGTCGCCGAGAACTACCTGCGCAAGGGCTCCACGGTGTACATCGAGGGCTCGCTGCAGACCCGCAAGTGGACCGACCAGCAGGGGGTGGAGAAGTATTCCACCGAGATCGTGCTGCAGAAGTTCCGCGGCGAGCTGACCATGATCGGCGGCCGCGGCGAGGGCGCCTCGGGCGGCGCGGGCGGCGACGACTACGGCCAGTCCTCCTCCTCGGGCTTCCAGCCCTCGGGCGGCCGCACCCAGGGCACGGGCCCGCGCGAAAGCTTCTCGGCCGACCTGGACGACGAGATCCCGTTCTGAGCTGACGCCGGGCGCGCTGGGCGGTAGGCTGGCGTCTTCGAACGGAGGTTCGCATGGCCAAGTTCGTGACCCTCAAGACCGGTCAGTTCCTGCTCCTCGTCGTCTCCCTGTTCCTGATCGGGGCGGCGGCCGGCATCATGGGCGCTGGGCTCTACTGGCATGTCCACGGGTTCGTGACGTTGGCGGCGCCCGCGGAGATTCTAGGCATGGCGGCCTTCATCGTGTTCTCGATCTGGAAGATCGTGGACGATTGGGCCGTCAGGACCGGGTACAAGCCGCTGGGCTTCGACTAGCCGAACCTCACCGCATAGACCGGCGGCAGGCGGGCCGGGGCCTCGCCCCAGCGCTCGCCGCCATCGCCCGAGAACCACAGGCCGCCGGTGGTCGAGCCCATGGCCAGGTGTTCGCCGCTGTCGTCCACGTCCAGGCCGTGGCGGTAGATCAGATCATAGGCGTGCGCCTGAGGCAGGCCGGCCGAGAGGGTGGTGAAGGTCTTGCCGCCGTCGTCGGTGCGGTTGACCACCAGCCTGCCGTCCACGGGATAGCGGAACTCGTCCTTGATCGCCGGCGCGAACCAGGCCGTGCCGGGTCTGGACGGATGGGCGGCGGCGGCGAAGCCGAAGGCGGAGACCGGCGGCTCGAGCTCGCTCCAGCGGGCATAGCCTTCGACGGAGGCGAACACCCCGTTGTGGTGCTGGATCCACAGGGCGTCGGGCGCGGCCTTGCAGCGCACCAGGCGGTGCACGTCCTGGTGGATCTGATCATGGGCCTGTTCGGGCGGCAGGTAGGCGGCCCTGAGGCCCTGGCCGCCCAGCGTCCAGGTCTCGCCGCCGTCGGCGCTCTCCCACACCCCGCCGGTGGAGATGGCCACGGTGATGCGGCGCGGATCGTCCGGGTGCACCAGCACCGAGTGGATGCCGGGCTTGTCATAGCCGCCGCCGAACCAGGCCTTGCGCCGCTCGTCGTCCCACAGACTGCGAACAAGCCACCAGCTGTCGCCGCGGTCCATGCTCTTGAACAGGCCGCCGGGAATGGTCCCGGCCCACAATACGCCAGGCTCGTCCGCCCCGCCGGGCTCCAGCGCCCAGATCAGCTTCAGCGCCGGCGGGTCGGCCTCGTCCGCGTCGATCCCGGCGTAGGACGGCGCGGCGATCTCCGTCCAGTTCGAGCCGCCGTCCTCGCTGCGGTGCAGCTTCACGCCGAAGTGGCCGAGGTCGAGGGCGGCGTAGAGCGTTCCATCGCGCGGGTCGGCGAGCGCCATCGACACCGGCGAGCCGAGGAAGGCGGTGTTGGCCACGCGCCAGTCCTGGCCGCTCCTGCGGAATTCGAACAGCCCCTTGCGGGTGGCGGCGAACAGGCGGTCGGACATGGCTTATCCTCCGGATAGGGCCTGGAACACATAGACCTGGCTGGACCCTTCGAGCGGCCGGCTCAGGGCGGCCGCGCGCGGGGTCATCACCCCGTCGATGAAGATGGCGATGTGCTTGCGAAGGCGGCCCTGGTCGTCGAGCACATAGGCCTTCAGCCGCGGATAGCCGGGATCCAGGGCGTCCAGCATCTCCGCCAGGGTGGCGCCGGGACAGGCTTGCTCCTGGATCGGGCCCACGGCCCGCAGGTGCGGGGTGAAGGCGATGGTGGCCAAGCGGCGCTCCGGCGGTAATGTCTCTCTGTTCTGGAAGACGCACCAGGCGACGCGCTCCCGACACGCTGCCGTCAAGGAACTGCGCTTTTTTCCGTCAACGCCGGCCCGGCGGCCGGCACATCAGGAGACCACGCCATGAAGACGTTCGATCTGCGCCGCAGGGATTTCGCCAAGACCGCCCTGTTCGGCGCCGCCGCGGCCGCCGCCGGCCTGCCCGCCGCCGCCCAGGCCGCGACCGCCGGGCGAGAAGAGAACCTGGTGTTCAGCAAGGACGATCCGGGCCACTGGTCCGGCAAGGAAGCCGCGCACGTGCCGGTGGCCACGGTCGAGGGCGGCATGCTCACGGTGAAGACCCCGCACCCGATGAGCGAGGCGCACTTCATCGTCAGCCACAGCGTGGTGCTGGACGGCGGCAAGTACCTCGGCCGCGCGGTGTTCACGCCCAAGGACCAGCCGACCTCCACCCACATGCTGCCCGCCGGCTACAAGGGCAAGGTGACGGTCACCAGCACCTGCAACCTGCACGATTTCTGGGTCACCAGCCTCACCGTCTAGCGGCTCAGAGGCCGGTGGTGAAGGCGGCGCGGTCGGCCGGGTCGTCCAGATTCTCGGCCAGGCGCCGGCGCAGGTCGGCCATCGAGGCCGCCTGGGGCGCGGCCCGCTTGACCAGCACCGAGGCGATCGGCCCGACATAGCGGGCGAGCTCGCCCCTGACCCGGGCGAGCTCGTCCTCCGAAAGCGCGGCCGCGCGCGGCGCCTCGGGCGCTTCAGCCGGCGTTTCGCTCGGAGGAGGACGCAGCAGGGTCGCGCGAACCTCCCGCAGGATGTCCTCGCGCGCCCGCACGCCATCGAGGTTGGACGACAGCCGCGCGCACACGTCTTCCACTGAGGCCGCATCCTTCAGCGCGTCGCGCAGGACGCGTCCGGCGATCGGCCCGAGGTGTTCGGCCAGGCGCCGCTGGACGCCGGCCATCGCCTCGGCCTGTTCGGGCAGGGAAGGTCGCCGCTCCGCCGGCATCACCACGGTCCGCGCCGGGGCGATCACGGTCGCCTGCGCCCCCGCCCGTGCGGCGGCGCCTTCCAGCGCGCTCCTCAGCGCCTGCGCCATGGCCGCGGCCGAGGCGAAACGGTCGGCGGGGGCCTTGGCCATGGCCCTCGCCACCACTGCGCGCAGAGGCTCGGGCATCAGGGGGCCTGCCGGCGCCAGCTTGGGCGGGTCCGGCGACACCAGCCTGGCCATCACCTCGTGCAAGGGCGCGCCGTCATAGGGCGTGCGGCCGGTCAGGAGCTCGTGCAGCACCACGCCGGCGGCGTGGATGTCCGAGCGGGCGTCGGCCGCCTCGCCGCGGATCTGCTCCGGGGCCATGTAGTCGGGCGTGCCCATCACCGTGCCGGCCTGGGTCAGCTGGGAGGAGGGCAGGCCGGAGATGCCGAAGTCCATCACCTTGATCCGCCGATCGGCCATCAGCATCAGATTGGCTGGCTTGATGTCGCGGTGGGTCACGCCCTGGCCGTGGGCGCATTCGAGGGCGCCCAGCAGCTGCAGCAGGATCGCGCCCGCCGCCTGGGGGCCCATGCCGGTCTCGCGCGGCAGCGCCTCGTCCAGCGGCCGCCCCTCCACATGCTCCATGACGAAGAACGGGGCGCCGTCGTGGACGCCGTAGTCGTAGACGGTGACGATGTTGGGGTGCTGGCAGCGGCCCGCCGCCTGCACTTCCTGGCGGAAGCGGGCGAGGTAGGTTTCGCGCTGCTCGCCCTTGAGCAGGTCCACCCGCACCAGCTTGACGGCCACGGGGCGCTCGATGGCCGGGTCGCGCGCCCGGTAGACCACGCCCATCGCCCCCTGACCGAGCATGCCCTCGACCAGGTAGCGGCCGATCGTTGCGGGCGTCTCGCCCATGGCGGCTCTCCGAAGCTTACAGGCAGGCCTATTCGTCCAGCAGCTTGAGCGCCTGCACAAGGCTGCGGCGCATCCGATTGAAGGAGGAGGCCAGGGAGGCGATCTCGTCGTCGCCCTTGGCCGGCAGCTCGGGCACGTCCATCCTGCCGAGGCTGACCTCGTCGGCCATGGCGGCGACCGCGCCCACCGGCTTGACGATGAACACCCGCAGCAGGACGTTCATCGCCGCCACCATCAGCACGAACACCAGCACCAGCGCCGCCATCAGGAACAGGAAGGTCTGGCGGGCGTGATCGAGCGGCACGCGCATCGGCACCGAGACGATCGTGGCGGCGACGGTCTCGCCCATCTTCCAGCCGAAGCCGTTGGACGGGCCGTAGAGCGCCGTCATCACCTGGGGCGCGCGATCGGGGGTGGAATGGCAGGTCAGGCAGCCGGCATCGTTGATGCGGATGGGCTTGGCCACCGACAGCACCGGTCCCGCCACGGTCTGCCGTGTGGTGATCATCTGGGTCAGCTTGGGGTCGTTGCGGAAGCCGGTGATGATGTCGCCTTCCCAGTCGGCCGCCCGGTCGGCGGGATTGGTCGGGTTCAGGGCGGCGATCTTGTAGCTGTAGGCGGGCCAGTCCTTCTGGATGCGGCGAAACACGTTCTGTGTGGCCAGGAAGGGGATGGTCTGGGGCGCGAAGCTGTCGGGGCTCGCCTTGGCTAGCAGGGGCGCGATCTCCTGGTCGGTGTAGAGGCTGACGCCGTCGCCTTCGCTGGCGATCAGGGCCGCTTGCCGCAGCACGTCCTGGCGGGCGTTGTCGCTGGCGATCTGCCAGCTGAGCGCCGCGGCCAGGCCGAGCCCCAGCAGGAAGGCCCCGGCCATGGCCAGGTTGAACTTGGCTTGCAGCTTCATGACAGAGCCCCTGTCTGTGGGCCGTCCGAGGCGGCGGCCCAGGCCGATGTTAGGCACAGGCCCGTGCGCGGAGCCATAGCCCGCGCCCTCACCTGTCAGGGCGTCTTCCCCAGCGCTCTGCGCCGTTCCTCGGCCTCGCATGTCTTGGCGTTCATGTCGGCCTTGCCGAGCCCGGCCTCGATCGCCTTGTTTTCCTTTTCCGCCGCCGCGGGGCTGGTCATCACCGAGCCGAAGTCGGGCAAGGTGAGGGGGCGGTAGGTGATGGCGGCCAGGGCCGAGACCCGCATCCGACGGTCGTTCAGGGCCGTCGTCGCCAGGGTGCGGGCCTCCACCAGCGACGGCCGGGCGCGGGCGTAGCAACCGCCGAGCTTGGGCGGAGGGACGGCGGCCGACAGCAGGCCCTGCAGGGCGCCGGCGTATTGTGCGAGGGCGGCCCTGGCGCTGTCCTGTGAACCCTGCCGGAACGCCGCGCGCATGGCTTGGGCGACGTCGCCGTCCGCCCGGCCGAGCCGGTCGCGCTCGGCTCTGAGGCCCGTGGCGAACCGGTCGATCCTCGCCCGCTCCCCTCCGCCGGTGGCCGAGGTCGGCGATCCCGCCAACGCCGCCGCCGCCACGATGCAGACGGCGATGGTCCTGAGCATGAGCGCGCCTCCCCGGTGGCTGGATTAGAGCGCGCAGGCCAAGGCCGGTTCAAGTCCTTGCCACGAGGCCGGCCGGCCCGGACCGGGTTGTCCAACCTCCCCCTTGAGGTTGGAAATCCGACCCGTTCTTTTGCGCTGCGGCGGGGGGAATGCTAACAAGAAGCCTGCGGGTTCATCGGCGATTCCCGCATTTACTAAGTCTCTGACGAATCTCAGATTTTCCGAACTTTTAGGTCACCGTGAGCGACGACGGCAGCATACCGACCCCGGAAGGGCCCGAGGATCGGCGAGGGGGCATCGCCCCGATCGCCATCGAAGACGAGCTGAAGCGCTCGTATCTCGACTACGCCATGAGCGTGATCGTCTCGCGCGCCCTGCCGGACGCACGCGATGGCTTGAAGCCCGTGCACCGGCGCATCCTCTATTCGATGCACGAGCAGGGCTATGGCGCGGGCGGCTCCTACCGCAAGTCGGCCCGCGTGGTCGGCGACGTGATCGGCAAATACCACCCGCACGGCGACCAGGCGGTCTATCTGGCCATGGTGCGCATGGCCCAGCCCTTCTCCATGGGGCTGATGCTGATCGACGGCCAGGGCAACTTCGGCTCGGTGGACGGCGACATGCCGGCGGCCATGCGCTACACCGAGGTCAGGATGCAGCGGTCGGCCGAGAGCCTGCTCGCCGACATCGAGAAGGACACGGTCGACTTCCAGGACAACTACGACGGCTCCGAGAGCGAGCCGACCGTCCTGCCGTCCCGCATCCCCAATCTCCTGGTCAACGGCGGCGGCGGCATCGCCGTGGGCATGGCCACCAACATCCCGCCGCACAACCTCGGCGAGGTGGTCGACGCCTGCCTGGCGGTGATCGACAACCCTGATCTGCCGCTGGAAGACCTGCTGGACATCGTGCCGGGGCCCGACTTCCCCACCGGCGGCGAGATCATCGGCCGCTCGGGTGCGCGCCAGGCCCTGATGACCGGGCGCGGCTCGGTGATCGTGCGCGGCATCGCCTCGGTCGAGGAGATCCGCAAGGATCGCGAAGCCATCGTCATCACCGAACTGCCCTACCAGGTGAACAAGGCCAACCTGGTCGAGCGCATCGCCGATCTGGTGCGCGAGAAGCGCCTGGAGGGCATCGCCGACATCCGCGACGAGTCCGATCGCCAGGGCATGCGCGTGGTGGTCGAGTTGAAGCGCGACGCCTCGGGCGAGGTGATCCTCAACCAGCTCTACCGCTTCACCGACCTGCAGAA
>DASYBX010000060.1:0-13975 GCA_036500495.1 Caulobacteraceae bacterium | reverse complement strand
CGGGGGCGCGGGAACCAACACCCTGACCCTGTCCGGCGCGGGCGGCGGCTCATTCCGCGGCGCCACCGAGTTCGACGCCAACCACGCGGTGACCTTCGCCGGCTTTGACGGGTTCAACACGCTGAACGTGCAGAGCGGTCCCTGGACCCTCTACGGCGGCGGCTACTACGACACCATCAACATCGCCGCGGGCGCGACCCTGATCACCGACGAGGCCCACGCGGCGGCGCACGGCAATCCGTCGGACAGCGGGTTCGGCCCGCTGACGTCGACCCTCACCATCAACAACAACGGCACGGTGAGGCTGCTCAACCCGAGCGTCGCCGCCAGCGTCGAATTCAACCCCGCCGTGACCGAGAACTCGGCGACCACCGGGCCGCTGATCATCACGGGCGGGGGAAACCTCGAGGTCAGCGGTTCCTGGGTCGTCAACCCCAACGCCACCTACAACTTCAGCGCCGGCAGCGGCGTGACGGTCCTGGACGGCGCGACCCTGGTCCTCGGCGCGCTCGTCTCCAATGTCGCGGTGAACGCCGGCGCGGTGGTCCAGGTCGGCTTTGGCGGCGGGTCGCTGACCAACACCTACGACGGCTCGACCTACGTCGACCCGGGCAATACAGGCTCGATCACCGGCGCCGTCCTCGACAACGGAACGCTCAAGGTCGCCCGTCTCGACAGCTACACCCTGGGCGGCGCCCTGACCGGCGGCGGCGTGCTGCAGAAGCTCGCCAGCGGCGCCCTGACCCTGGACGGCGCGACCAACTTCACCGGGCGCGTGCTGCTGGACGGGGGCGTGCTCAACCTGGCCGGCTCCATCACCTTCAGCCAGCCCGTCGTCGCGGCCGTGAGCAGCTCCGGCCTGAGCGGCAGCGGTGCGGTGACCCTCACCAACAGCGGCGCCCTGGTCTCGCAGCAGACCGCCGCGATCAACCTGTCGGCATCCCCCGGCAATATCACCCTGACCAACAGCGGGACGATCTCGGGCGGGACTTCGCTGGGGGCGAACAATGGGGTCGCGGTGGTGCTGGGCAGCCACAACGACACCGTGACCAACGCCGGCGTGATCAACGGGCTGGTCAACCTTGGCGGCGGGAACGACGTGCTCGACTCGCACGCCGGGACCATCAACGGCGCGGTGGTGGCGGGCCCTGGCGTGGCCACGATCACGCTCGGCGCCGAGAACAACGCCGTGGTGCTGGGGGCGGGCGCCCACACGGTCAACGGCGGCGGCGGGAACAACACCGTCGTCTACGCCAGCGCCACGGGCGGCGCGCACGTCTCCCTGGCCCTTCAGGGGCAGGCGCAGGGGACCGGGGTGGGGATCGACACCCTCTCCAACTTCCAGAACCTGATCGGCTCGGGCTTCGACGACACCCTCGAAGGCGACCGGAACAACAACGTCCTGAACGGCGGCGGCGGGACCAACACCGTCTCCTACAGCCATGCAGGATCGGGCGTCACCGTGTCGCTGCTGCTGGCCGGCGCGGCGCAGAACACCGTGGGTGCGGGATCAGACACCCTCTCGAACTTCCAGAACCTGACCGGCTCGGCCTTCGCCGACACCCTGACCGGCGACGCCAACAGCAACGTCATCGACGGCGGCGGCGGCAATGACACCCTCACAGGCGGCCTCGGCGCGGACACCTTCGTCTACGATCCGGCTGGCGGCCAGGTGGTGATCACGGACTTCAGCCATGCCCAGGGCGACAGTATCGACCTTTCCCAAGTGGGCCTGTTCTTCAACCTGGCCGACGTGCTCGCCGTCGCCAGCCAGGTCGGCTCGGACACCGTGGCCACCCGCGGCGGCAATTCCCTGACGCTGAAGAACGTCTCCCTGGCCAGCCTGACCGCCTCCGATTTCATCCTCACCCCAGGCGGCCCGACGGTCGGCCCAGGAGTCGGCGGAACGCCGGTCACGGCGCCCGCCTCGGGCGGCGCCGTGACCGGCGGGACGGGCAGCGACTGGCTGCAGGGCCAGGGCGGCGCCGACACCCTGCACGGCGGGGCCGGGTCGGACTACATCGACGGCGGGGCGGGCCTGAACACCGCGACCTATGACGGGACGTTCCCGCAGTACACGGTGAACACCGGCGGCGTCGCCAACGCGGGCGTGGTGGGCGGCGGCCCGGAGGGCGGCGCCGATCAGCTGGTCAACATCCAGCGCATCCAGTTCGTCGACGGTTACCTGGCCATCTCGACCACCGACACCGCCGGGCAGGTGTACCGCGTCTACGAGGCCACCTTGAACCGGGCGCCCGATCAGGAGGGCCTGGCCGACTGGGTGCACAGCCTGAACGGCGGGACCAGCCTGCAGACGGTGGTCAACGGCTTCGTCAGCTCGCAGGAGTTCCAGTCGAAGTACGGCGCGCTCAGCAACAGCGACTTCGTCACCCTGCTCTACAACAACGTCCTGCACCGCGCGCCGGACGACGCCGGCCTCAGCGACTGGCTCGCCGCCCTGAGCTCCGGGACCACACGGGCCCAGGTGGTGTTGGACTTCTCCGAGAGCCAGGAGGACATCGGCCAGCTGGCGTCGTCGGTGCAACAGGGATTGTGGATCGAGGACACCGCTGTCGCCCAGGCCGCCCGCCTCTATGACACGGTGTTCAGCCGCCTGCCGGACCTGCCCGGGCTGATCACCTGGAGCCACGCCCTGCAGACCGGCGTCAGCCTGCAGACCGCCGCCAACGGCTTCGTGTCGTCCCAGGAGTTCCAGTCCAGATACGGCGGCCTGGACGACACCCAGTTCGTCACCCTGCTCTACAACAACGTGCTCCACCGGGCGCCCGACGGCCCGGGCTTGAGCAGCTGGATCGCCACGCTCGCCGCCGGCCATCCGCGGGCGGAAGTGGTGTTGGATTTCTCCGAGAGCCAGGAACACGTCGCCAATACCGCCCCGCACATCGACTATGGGGTGTGGATCGCGAGCTGAGGCCGCCCGATCCCTACGGCGCCGCAGGGCGAACCCCTAGGACCGAACAGGCGGAGCCGGTCGCGGGTTTCGTGGACGGGTGACAAAACCGCCGCCGTCCGCTAATGCCGCCGCCGGGCGCCCCGGCTTTCGCGGGGGGCTCGCCAGGGCTCATTTCACGGACCGCGATCATGACCGACATCCCCGAGGACGGCGGCTGGGCGACGGCCAGGACCCTGGCCGAGGCCCTGCCCTTCATCCAGATCTATGACCGCGAGACGGTGGTCATCAAATACGGCGGCCACGCCATGGGCGAGGACGAGGTGGCGCGCCTGTTCGCCGCCGACGCCGTGCTGCTGAAGCTGCTGGGCCTGCATCCGGTGATCGTCCACGGCGGCGGCCCCCAGATCAGCCGCATGCTGAAGAAGGCCGGGGTGGAGTCGACCTTCATCGACGGCCTGCGCGTGACCGACGCCCCCACCATGGAGGTGGCGGAAATGGTGCTGTCGGGCGCCATCAACAAGGAGATCGTCAACTTCATCAACCAGGCTGGCGCCGAGGCCGACGTGCGCGGCGTGGGCCTGTCGGGCAAGGACGCGCGGCTGATCACCGTGGACAAGGCGACCAAGGTGCGGCGCAACCCCGAGACGGGCCTGGAGGAGATCGTCGACCTGGGCTTCGTCGGCGAGCCGCGCCACATCGACCCTCAGCTGATCACCGCCCTGGTCAACGCCAACGAGGACTACATCCCCGTGGTGGCGCCGATCGGGGTGTCCGATGCGGGCGAGACCTACAACATCAACGCCGACACCGTGGCCGGTTCGCTGGCCGGCGCGCTGAATGCCAAGCGCATGCTGCTGCTGACCGACGTGCGCGGAGTGCTGGACAGGAACGGCGAGCTGATCCGCCAGATGACGGTGACCCAGGCGGACGAGGCGATCTTCACCGGCGTGGCCACCGGCGGCATGATCCCCAAGCTGGAGACCGCCATCGCAGCGGTGCGCGCGGGCGTCGAGGCCGTGGTCATCCTGGACGGACGCCAGCCCCACGCCATGCTCGCCGAGCTGTTCAGCGAGAGCGGGTCGGGCACCCTGATCAGCGCATGAGGCCCATCATGACCCCCGACCTCATCCCCAATCTCGAACACGTCGACACCTGGCTGTTCGATCTGGACAACACCCTCTATCCGCCCGAGGCGGAGTTCATGAGCCTGATCGAGGGTCGCATGACGGCCTTCGTCGCGCGCGAGACCGGGTTGCCGCGGGACCAGGCCTTCTCCCTGCAGAAGCGATACCTGTCCGAACACGGAACGACGCTCGCCGGGTTGATGGCCAACCACGGGGTCGATCCCGAGGCCTTCCTCGACGAGGTGCACGACGTGTCGATGGCCAGCCTGGTCCCCAACCCCGAGCTGCGCGAAGCGATCGCCGTCCTGCCCGGCCGGCGGCTGGTGTTCACCAACGGCGACAAGCGCCACGCCGAGCGGGTTCTGGCCAAGCTGCAGCTGGACGACCTGTTCGAGGCGACCTTCCACATCGCGCTCGCAGACTATATCCCCAAGCCCCACCCCAAGACCTTCGCGCGGATGATCGAGGCGCACGGCGTGACACCCGCCTCCACCGCCTTCTTCGAGGATTCCGCGCGCAACCTCGCCCCGGCCTTCGAGCTCGGCATGACCACGGTGCTGGTCGGGCCGCACGCCATGGAGGCCGAGCACCCGTTCGTGCGGTTCCGCACCCCCGACCTTGCGGCCTTCCTCAGGCAGGTCCGCACCATGGAGACCATTTGATGAGCGACCTTCAGTCCACGATCGAAAGCGCCTGGGAGGCCCGCGCCGAGGTCAATGCCTCGACCACGGGCGCGGTGCGCGATGCGGTGGTGGCGGCGCTGGAGCTGCTCGATTCCGGCAAGGCCCGGGTGGCCGAGAAGAGCGGCAACGACTGGACCGTGCACCAGTGGCTGAAGAAGGCCGTGCTGCTGTCGTTCCGCCTGAACCCCAATACGGTGATGGGCGCCGACACCGGCGGGACCGGCCCGTGGTTCGACAAGGTGGCCACCAAATTTACCGGCTGGGGCGAGGCCGAGTTCGCCGCCGCCGGCTTCCGCGCCGTGCCGGGCGCCATGGTGCGCAAGGGCGCCTATGTGGCCAAGGGCGCGATCCTGATGCCGTCGTTCGTCAACATCGGCGGCTATGTGGACGAGGGGACCATGGTCGACAGCTGGTCGACGGTCGGCTCCTGCGCCCAGATCGGCAAGAACGTGCACCTGTCGGGCGGGGTGGGCATCGGCGGGGTGCTGGAGCCCCTGCAGGCCAACCCGACCATCATCGAGGACGACTGCTTCATCGGCGCCCGCTCGGAAGTGGCCGAAGGCGTGATCGTGCGCCAGGGGGCGGTGCTGTCGATGGGGGTCTACCTCGGCGCCTCGACCAAGATCGTCGACCGCGCCTCGGGCGAGGTGTTCAAGGGCGAGGTGCCGGCCTACGCCGTGGTGGTGCCGGGGACGCTGCCGGGCAAGGACGGCGGGCCTGGGCTCTACTGCGCCGTGATCGTTAAGCGCGTGGACGCTCAGACGCGCTCGAAGACGTCCGTGAACGAACTTCTGCGCGACTGAGCGGACAGGGCCTAGGAAACCGTCTGCTTGCGCAAGGCGACCCGCTTCTGCCGCGCCAGGACCTTGGCGTTGCTGATGATCGGCGTGACCTCGTCGTAGTAGGCGGCCAGATCGCCGACGGTCTTCACGCCGAACACGCGCCCCGGGATGGTCGCGGCGTCCGCGGGGACCGCCTCGATATGCGCCTTCGCCGCGACCGCCAGCGCCGCCGACAGCCACGAGTTGGTCAGGTCCAGCGGCGCCGCCGAATTGGCGAGCGTCGTCGCCGAGAGGGAGACCTGCTGGATCGAGGTCGTCGACGCCAGGGTCGCCCCATGAGCGGCCAAGCTCGCCGGTGCGGCCTGTGCCGCCGGCGCGGCCGCTGGAGCCGCCTCGGCGAACAGGGCCTTGGTCGTTCCCGTCTGCAGGGAGCCCAGGATCGAATTACCCGACGTCCCTGACGAGGTCGAGACGGTCACGGGCGCCCCCGGCGCGGGCCCGGCGGGTTGGATCTTCTGGATCTGCTGCTGGCTGATAGGGTCGGGGATGGTCGCGGTGACGTTGCGCGGCGAGGCTAGGGTGGCCAGGGTGTGCAGGCCGAGGGCGCCGGTGTCGCGGATGGTCAGCGGCTGGAGGCCGAACAGCTGTTCGATGGTCGCCGGGATGTTGGCGTGCTCGAACTGTCGGTGCTCGATCCCGTGCTCCGGGCACAGGGGAGAGATCACGACGGCGGGCACCCGCACCCCCAGCCAGTCGAACATGAAGCCGTATTTCTTGCCTTTCTGGCCGGTGGGCGTGGCCTTGGGCGGGATCACATGGTCGTAGAGGCCGCCGTGTTCATCCCACAGGATGATCAGCATGCTCTGGTCCCAGACCGGTGAATTGCGGATGGCCTCGTAGACGGTCTTGATGAGCTGCTCGCCGAGCGTGACGCTGTTGGCAGGATGCTGCGAGTTGTTGATGAACGTCCGCCCCACTTGCTCGGAGATGGTGTCGTATCGGGGCTCGATGAAGGTATAGGCGGCGTCGTAGCCGGGATCGCCGACGTCGCCCGTGAAGTCGTCGAAGTCGTCGATGTCCGAGAACAGGCTGATCCCGGACAGCAGGCCGACCTGCGGGAAGCCGTCTCCAGCATAGATGCGGAACGGGACGTTGCTCCGGCGCAGGGAGTCGAAGATCGTGCCGTTCTCGAACGAGATGCCGTAGTCGCTCCCCACGACGACCGCGCCGACCGTCTTGCCGGCGAAGATGCCGATGTAGTCGTCATTGGTCGGCGAGTCGTCCCACACGCCCGAACTGGCTGCGTGGATGAACATCCGGTTGGGCTCGGTCGGTCCGGGCAGCGAACTGAACCAGTGGTCGCAGACCACGAACTCCGCGGCGAGCGCGCTCAGGACCGGGAGGTTCTCCGGGATGAAGCAGCGCATCGGCTCGCCGGGATTTCCGCGGTCGGAATTGAGCGCGTAGTCGGCGGCGAAGCCGGTCTTGGTCGGATCGGCGGCGACCGCAGGATAGGGGGAGCCGCCCCGGTAGGCGTTGCCGCCCATTCCCTGACCGCAGATCTGGTTCATGACGTCGGGGAATTGGTGCTTCACGTCATGGTTGTTGTAGATCGTGTCGCCCGCGGAGGTGGTGACGGGATATCGCGCCGTGGCGTAGTGCGGCGGCGGCGGCGGAGGCGACGGCGGTCCTTGCGCCTTCAGTTTCGACTCCGCCTCGCCCACGGCGGCGGGCGCCGAGCCTGCCGTTGCCACGGTCGCGGGCCTGGCCACGACGGCGATCTCGGCCTCGGTCGTGTAGGTGTAGTCGTTGTAGTAGGCGACCTCGTCCGACAGCCCCACGATCGATGTCGGCTTGCCTGTGACCGTATCGGTCCCGCTGATACCCGAGTATCCGATCATGTGATCGAACGACCGGTTCTCCATGCACAGCACGAACAGGTGCTTGATCTTGCCGCTTTGCGGCGGCGGCGGGGGAGGGGGCGGCGGCGAAGGGGGCGGTTTCTGGCCGTTGCCTTCGTTTATACCAACTTCCTTCATGGCCTATCCTTCGCCGATAAAGAAAGCCCCTTGAACTATACTGTGCGAGCCCCCCGGCCATGGCAAGGCTTCGGCGGCCGCGCGCGCATCACAATTCGCCTGTCAGGATATGTCGGCCCCGGCTTGGGCGCCTGGGGATAGCGGCCCTACCCCGCCTTCGGCAGCCTCAGCTGATCGAGCGGGCCCTCGAAGGCGATCAGGCGCCAGGTTCCGGCTTCGTTGCGGAACACCAGCAGGCAGGGTCCGTCCTTCTTGCCCGTCACGCAGACGCGGTCGCCCTCGAGGTAGCGCAGGGAGCTGGTGATGGCGACGCGGCTCGGCAGGGGACGGGACGGCTGGTAGCCCTTGGCCTCGGCCACAGCCAGAAACACCTGGGGCTGCACCGCCGCGTCGACCAGCACGTCGCTCACGCCGCCGAGCGCCTGGGCCAGGATGCCGCCAAACGCCCCGCCGCGCCGGATCGCCGTAGCGGTGAGGCGGCTCTTCATCTGGGCCTTCAGCTCCGGCCGGTCGACGTGGGCGTCGAACGCCTGGCGGTCGTTGTCGCGGATGGCGGCCAGCAAGGCATGGATGTCGCCGGCCGCATCGTAGCGGGTGACGGTGGCGCAGCCGGACAGCATCAGGGCGAGGAAGACGAGGGGAGCAAGGCGCATGGCCCCCTTATACCCGCTTCGGGCAGGTGCGTTCAGCCGGCGATGGCGCTAAGGATCGGGCATGACCTATCCCATCCCTTCCGCCTCTTCCGCCGCCGCCCTCGCCGAGGGAGTGGTCGACCTGCGCAGCGACACCGTGACCCGGCCGGGCCCGGCCATGCTGGCGGCCATGACCGCCGCGTCGGTGGGCGACGACGTCTGGGGCGACGACCCGACCGTCAACCGGCTGCAGGCGGTGACCGCCGAACGGGCGGGCAAGGAAGCGGGGCTGTTCTTCCCCTCCGGCACCCAGAGCAACCTGGCCGCCCTGATGAGCCATTGCGCCCGGGGCGAGGAGGTCATCGTCGGCCAGAGGGCGCACACCTATCGCATGGAGGGGGGCGGGGCGGCGGTGCTGGGCTCGATCCAGCCCCAGCCGATCGAGAACGAGCCGGACGGGACCCTGGCGCTGGCCAGGATCAAGGCCGAGATCAAGCCGGACGACGCCCACTTCGCCAAGACGCGGCTGCTGGCGCTGGAGAACACCATCAACGGTAAGGTCCTGCCGGCCGCCTACGTGGCAGAGGCGGCGGCCCTGGCGCGGGCGCACGGCCTGTCGGTGCATCTGGACGGCGCGCGGGCGTGGAACGCGGCTGTGGCCATGGGCGTGGCGGTGACCGACGTCTGCGCCCCGTTCGACAGTGTGTCGCTGTGCTTCTCCAAGGGGCTCGGAGCCCCGGTGGGGTCGGTGCTGGTGGGCTCGCGGGAGCTGATCGGCCGGGCGAAGCGGGCGCGCAAGATGCTGGGCGGCGGCATGCGCCAGGCGGGTGTGCTCGCGGCGGCGTGCCTCTACGCCCTCGACCATCAGGTGGAGGACTTGGTCGAGGACCACGCCAATGCCGAGCGGCTGGCGTCGGGCCTGGCCCAGGTCGAGCAACTGGCCGTGCAGAGCCAGGCCACCAACATGGTGTTCGTGCAGGCGCCCGAGGCGCACTGCGCCGGCCTGCAGGCGGCCCTGGCCGAGGCCGGGGTGCTGACGGCGATCATGCCCTTGTCGCGCTTCGTCCTGCACCGCGACGTCTCCGCGGCGGGCGTCGAGCGGGCGGTGAGCGCCGTGAAAGCCTACTTCGCCGCCTGAATGGCCGCGCGGCGCGGGCCGCAGCAAAAGTCGGGAAAAGAAAAAGGCCCGGACCACCAGGAGGTCCGGGCCTTTCCCAAAACGACGGATCCGGGGAGAGGACGGGTCCGTCCAATGGCGCGCCGGGCGGGGTAGTGGGGAGGATCGCTCCCGGCGCGCGTACTTCCTTTGGGAGCGGTCGATGGGCGGGAAACCGGTTCCCGCCTTCGCTCGACCTGCTCAGTTCCTTCCTGACCGGCTCAGAACACCGACGAGGTGAGAGCCAGGGCGACGAGGAAGGTGGCGGCCAGGGTGGCCCCAGCGGTGATGCTGAGCCGGGTCGCCAGATCCGAAGCGTGCTTCACAGACATGGTCTTTTTCCCGATCTCGCAGGCCGGCGGGATTGCCGGCGATGAGAGCTCTGGTCGCTTCCCGGGTCCGGGGGAGGACGTCCCGGGAAGCGACCGTGATTAGGTATATAGCGATCTATAATTGATGTGTCAATGCCATTGCAATGAAGCATCATTACGAGCTTTGCAGATGGGGTTTGGGTGGAGGTTGGGCAAGGGAAATGGGACCCGCGACAGCCGCCAATCGACCTCTCCCGCTCGCGGGAGAGGGGGACCGTTCGCCGACGCCCGTGCTAGCGGGCGAAAGAGCGAATGGTTGAGAGGGCGCGCCGGCGCAGGACCGAGTAAGACTCGCAACTTCTAACGGAGCGGCGGTTTCGCGCCCTCTCCACCATCGGCTCTTCGGCCGATGGTCCCCCTCCCCGCGAGGAGGGGAGGTCGCGCTCTACCGGCCGACCTTGGCCAGTTCGGCCATCAATTCGGGCACCAAGGACTTGTAGTCGCCCACCAAGCCGTAGTCGGCCACGCCGAAGATGGGGGCGTCGGGGTCGGTGTTGATGGCGACGATCACCCGGGCGTCCTTGATGCCGGCCAGGTGCTGGATGGCGCCGGAGATGCCGATGGCGATGTAGAGGTCGGGGGCCACCACCTTGCCGGTCTGGCCGACCTGGTAGTCGTTGGGAGCGTAGCCGGCGTCGACGGCGGCGCGCGAGGCGCCGATCGCCGCGCCCAGCTTGTCGGCCAGGGGCTCGAGCACCGCCTTGAACTCTTCTTCCGAGCCCAGAGCGCGTCCGCCGGAGACCACGATCTTGGCGGCGCCCAGCTCGGGCCGGCCGGAGGAGACGGTGTCCTGCGAGACAAAGCGCGAATAGGCCGGCGCGTCGCCGGCCGCCAGGGCCTCGACGGCGGCCGAGCCGCCCTGCCCCGCCGCCTCGAACACGGTCGGGCGGATGGTGGCGAGCACCTTGGCGTCTTGGGTCTTCACGGTCTCGACGGCGTTGCCGGCGTAGATCGGGCGCTCGAAAGTCTTGGCGTCCACGACCGCGGTCACATCCGACAGCGGCGCGACGTCGAGGCGGGCGGCGAGGCGCGGGATCAGGTTCTTGCCGGCCGAGGTGGCGGGGGCGAGGATCGCCTCGTAGTCGCCGGCGACGGGCAGGAGGGCGGCCTCCTCGGCCTCGACCAGGCCGTGGCCGAGCGCATCGCTCTGGGCATGGCGCACCTTGCGCACGCCGGCGATCTTGGCCGCGGCTTCGGCCACGGCGAACGACCCGCCGAGCACCGCCACGTCGACGTCGCCGCCGATCTTCAGGGCTGCGGTGACCGTCTTGGCCGTGGTTTCACGCAGGTGGGCGCCGTCGTGATCGGCGATGACCAGGACCGCCATCAGAGCACCCCCGCTTCGTTCTTGAGCCGGGCTACGAGGTCCTCGGCGCTGGCCACCTTGATCCCGGCCTTGCGCCCTTCCGGCTCGGCCACCTGGGTCACGGCCAGGCGCGGCGCGGTGTCGGCGCCGAGGTCGGCGAGCGGCTTGATTTCCAGCGGCTTCTTCCTGGCCTTCATGATGTTGGGCAGGGAGGCGAAGCGCGGCTCGTTGAGGCGCAGGTCGGCGGTGACCACCGCCGGCAGGTCCACGGCGATGGTCTGCAGGCCGCCGTCGATCTCGCGGGTGACGGTGGCGACGCCGCCGGCCACGTCGAGCTTGGAGGCGAAGGTGGCCTGGGGCCGATCCCAGAGCGCCGCCAGCATCTGGCCGACGGCGTTGTTGTCGCCGTCGATGGCCTGCTTGCCCATGATCACCAGGTCCGGCTTCTCCTGGTCGACGATGGCCTTGAGCGCCTTGGCCACGGCCAGGGGCTGCAGGTCCTCGTCGGTCTGGATCAGCAGGGCGCGGTCGGCGCCCATGGCCATGGCCGTGCGCAGGGTGTCCTGCGCCTGGGCGGGGCCGATCGACACGGCCAGGATCTCAGTGGCGACGCCCTTCTCCTTCAGACGCACCGCCTCTTCCACGGCGATCTCGTCGAAGGGGTTCATCGACATCTTCAGGTTGGCCAGATCGACACCCGTCCGGTCGGCCTTCACGCGGACCTTGACGTTGAAGTCCAGCACTCTCTTCACGGGGACGAGCAGCTTCATGGGGTCCGTGCGTAATGGAGGCCGCGCGCGGGGGCAAGGAATCTTGTTTGCGCCATCGTCCCGCTACGAGAGCGCCGGCGGCCCCGCCCGGCGTTCACATCTGTTCCAAAAATTAACCATACTGAAAAATTGGTTAATGCTCGTTTGTTCTGTTTCCCTTTGAAGCCTAACGAATTCTCCTGCCAGGCGAGCGGCCGGGCGCGGCCGACAGGGTAAATTCAGGGGGTGGTTTTGGGCGCAGCGACGGGCGCAGGAGCATGGCCCTTCGGTCGCCTGATCAGCTGCTTCTTGCGGTGGTTCCCGGCCCCGCGCGCGGGGGAAGGGTCACCCTTTCACGGGGCGACGTTCATCCGGATGCGGATGCGCACGCCGGAGTCGGCCAGGGCGTCGGGGATGGCGACGCTGCCGGCCATGCGCACGGCCTCGGCGACCACGCCGGCGTCGGCCACCTGGTTCACCGGCTTGCAGTCGGTGAGGGCCTTGGCGGCGATCTGGCAGTCGAGGATGACGGACACCGATTTCGAGGCCGCCGGAGTCACCTCGGCGGGCTTGGCCAACTGGTCGAGCTTGTTCGACTGGGTGTCGATCCCATGGGTCAAGGACAGGGCCAGAAGAGCGGCGGCGAGCATCGTTAACTCTTTATAAGTATTAACGTTCTCTTAATAGTACAGAAGCCGGGCCGACGTGCAAACGTTTCCGCTCCGTTAACTATAATTAATCGTCCATAAACAGAAGCTTGGCGGCATTTTTCAACCCCCGGGCGAATTCAGGCGAGTTCCGTGGCCGGGCGGCGGGCGTAGAGGCCGAAGGCGAGGATGACGGCGTAGCAGATGGCCGGCAGGGCCAGGGCCAGCCTGAGGCTGGAGAGGTCGGCCAGGTGTCCGGTCAGCGGCGGGATCACCGCCCCGCCGACGATGGCCATGCAGATCAAGCCGGAGCCCTCCGCCGCGCGCCGGCCCAGGCCCTCGCTGGCCAGGCTGAAGATGGTCGGGAACATGATCGAGTTGCACAGGCCTATGGCCAGCAGCGCCCAGCCGGACACCGCGCCCAGGCTGTTGGCCGACAGCGCGATCAGGGCGATGGCGCCGGCCGCCACGCCGGCCAGCACCTTGCCCGGCGAGACCATCTTGAGCACAGCCGCCCCGATGAACCGGCCGATCATGGCCCCGCCCCAGTAGAAAGGCACGTGCTTGCCGGCGTCCTGCTCGGGAAGGCCGAGCGCCGTGGCCTGCATCAGATAGCTGACGATCATCGAACCGATCGCCACCTCGGCCCCGACGTAGAGGAAGATGCACAGGGCGCCAAAGGCGAAGCGCGGGCGCTTCAACAGGCCAAAGGCGTGCAGCGCCCCACCCTGCTCCGACGGCTGCTCGGCCAAGGCCTTGCGTCTGAGCCAGACCACCGCCGCCACGGCGAAGATGGCGATGGCCAAGCCGAGGTAGGCCTTGACCACAACCTGGCTGTCGGCCGCGCGGTAGGCGATCAGGGCGGCTCCCTCGAGTTTCGTCGGATCGACGGACGCCAGGCCGCCGAGGATCAGGATCGAGCCGAAATAGGGGAAGACCGTGGTGCCGAGGGAATTGAAGGCCTGGGCGAAGGTCAGTCGGCTGTGGGCCGAGCGCGGGGGCCCGAGCCGGGAGATCAGGGGATTGGCCACCACCTGCACCACGGTGATGCCGGCGGCCAGGACGAACAGGGCGCCGAGGAACACCGCGAAGGTCCCCGAGGCGGCGGCGGGCCAGAACAGCAGGCAGCCGGCGGTCATGGTCAGAAGGCCGATCACCGCGGTGCGCATGTAGCCGAACCGGCGCACGACGCCCGCGGCCGGGATCGACACCAGGAAATAGGCGGCGAAGAAGGCCGACTGCACCAGCATCACCTCGCCGTAGCTGAGGGTGAACAGGGCCTTCAGCTTGGGGATGATGACGTCGTTCAGGCTGGTGATGCCGCCGAACACGAAGAACAGGCCGTAGACGAAAAAGCGCAGGTCCGGCGCGTTGACGCCGGCGCCCTCGCCTTCGCCGGGAACCGGGTCGGCCGACGACAGGGCCACGGCGTCGGGCGTCATGGGCGCATCCTCCGGGCGGTCTCGGCGCCGCCGTCTCGGACCCACGGTGGCACGCCTGACGGCGCTGTCCAGCCTCCCGCTTCGAAGCCGTGTGGGGAGGTGACGGAGGAGGCGGGCTGCAAGCCCAACA
>DASYBX010000059.1:0-28223 GCA_036500495.1 Caulobacteraceae bacterium | reverse complement strand
GTCCTCGCTGATGTCGTCCGGCTGGGCGCGGCCCGCCTTGACCTCTTCGGCAAACCGGCGCGCCGCGTCCAGGATGTCGGCCTGTCCACCGTAGTTGAAGGCCACCTGCAGGTGGAAGCGCTCGTTGTGAGCCGTGGACCGTTCGGCGTGCTCGATGGTCTCCAGGATGTCGGCCGGCAGGCCGGTGCGGCGGCCGAGGATGTGCACCCGGATGCCCTCGCGCCTCAGGCGGTCGAGGTCCGAGCGGACATAGGTCTTCATCAGCCGCATCAGTTCGGAGACCTCGCCGGCCGGACGGCGCCAGTTCTCGGTGGAGAAGCCGAACACGGTCAACCGCTGGACGCCCAGATGGGGGGCGGCCTCGGTCACCCGCTTCAGCGCGTCGACGCCGGCCTTGTGACCGAAGCCGCGGGGCATGCCGCGGGCTTTCGCCCAGCGGCCGTTGCCGTCCATGATGATGGCCACGTGCGCCGGCGCGCCCTCGATCTCGGCGGGCGGAGCCCCTTCGCGAAGGCTTTGCATCAGGCGGGCCGGGGGGGCCATTCTCACGTCCTTTAACGCGCGGGCTCGATCGCGGAAGCGGGTCAAACCTGCATGATCTCTTGTTCTTTGGTTTTCAACAGCTCATCGACGCGCTTGATCGCCGCGTCGGTGAAGCCCTGGACCTCGTCGCTCATGCGCTTGAGTTCGTCCTCGGTGATGACGCCGTCCTTCTGGGCCTTCTTCAGCTCGTCGATGGCGTCGCGGCGCACGTTGCGGACAGCGATCCGCTGCTGCTCGGAATACTTGCCGGCGAGCTTGGCCAAATCGCGGCGGCGTTCCTCCGTGAGCGGCGGGACCGGGATGCGCAGGTTCTGGCCTTCGACCACAGGGTTGAGGCCAAGGCCGGCGGCGCGGATCGCCTTCTCGACACTGACCACCACGCCGCGGTCCCACACGCTGACGGTCAGGGAGCGCGGCTCGGGCACGCTGACGGCGGCCACCTGGCTGATCGGCACGGTGGCGCCATAGGCCTCGACCATCACCTGGTCGAGCAGACCGGCGCTGGCGCGACCGGTGCGCAGGGTGGTGAACTCGTCCTTCAGCGCGCCGACGGCCTTGTCCATGCGCTCGCGCGCCTTGGCGATGTTGGGCTTCTCTGATCCGGCCATGGGCTTGTTTCCTCAGTCGCGCGACCGGTCGTCGCCGATCACGGTGTAGACGCCGTTCCCCGCCAGCACTTCGCGCAGGGCGCCGCGCTGGCGGATGGAAAAGACGACGATGGGGACGCCATTGTCGCGCATCAGGCTGATCGCCGATGCGTCCATGACCTTAAGGTCCTGGGCCAGAACCTCAAGGTAACTGAGCTGGTCATAGCGCACCGCCTTGGGATCCTTCTTGGGATCGGCGGTGTAGACGCCATCGACGCTGGTGCCCTTCAGCAGCGCGTCGCAGCCCATCTCGGCCGCACGCAGGGCCGCGGCGGTGTCGGTGGTGAAGAACGGGTTGCCGGTGCCGGCGGCGAAGATCACCACCCTGCCCTTCTCCAGATGGCGCAGGGCGCGGCGGCGGATATAGGGCTCGCACACCGTGTCCATGGGGATGGCGCTCTGCACCCGGGTGTGGACGCCGATCTTCTCCAGGGCGTTCTGCATGGCCAGGGCGTTCATCACCGTGCCCAGCATGCCCATGTAGTCGGCGCTGGCGCGCTCCATGCCGCGCGCGGCGGTGGTCAGGCCGCGGAAGATGTTGCCGCCGCCGATCACCAGGCACAGCTCGACCCCCAGTTCGACGATCTCGGCCACCTCCTGGGCGACCCCGTCGATGGTCTTCATGTCGATGCCGAAGCCGCTGTCGCCCATCAGGACCTCGCCCGACACCTTCAGAAGCACCCGCCTGTAACGGGACGCACGCTCGGCCGGGCTCGGTTGGACGTTCGTCATGGGAGCCTTTGGGGAGCCTCTGGAAGAACTGGGGCGACATCGACAGAACCGCGCAGTCGCGGATTCGCTGCGCAGAATAGCCGAAGGGCGCGGGGTCCGTCGAACGGTCCCGCGCCCTTCTGTCAGGCGTAGGTGATTATTGACCCGAGAGGGCGGCGACTTCGGCGGCGAAGTCCGCTTCGGGCGGCTTCTCGACACCTTCTCCCAGGGCCAGGCGCACGAAGCCCTTCACCGCGACCGGCGAGCCCACTTGCTTGGCGGTCTCGGCCACCAGCTGCTCCACGGTCTGGTCCGGGTTCATGACGAAGGCCTGCTTCAGGAGCACGACCTCTTCCAGGAACTTGCGGATGCGGCCCTCGACCATCTTCTCGACCACCGCCGGCGGCTTGCCGGATTGGGCGGCCTGTTCGGAGAAGATCGCGCGCTCGCGCTCGATGGCGGCGGGGTCGAGGTCGTCGGACGACAGCGACAGCGGGTTGGTGGCCGCCACGTGCATGCCGATCTTGCGGCCCAACTCCTGCAGCGCCGCCTGGTCGCCCGCGCCTTCAACGGCCACGAGCACGCCCATGCGGCCGAGATCGGTCGCGCCTTCCGCCTTGTTGTGCACATAGGCGGCGATGGCGCCCTGGCTCACCTCGAAGCGGGCGGCGCGGCGCAGCATCATGTTCTCGCCGATGGTGGCGATCAGGTGGGTGATCATGTCGCCGACCACCTCGCCGTCGGCGGTCTTGGCCGCGCTGATCTCCTCGACCGCGCCCGAGGTGTTCAGGGCGGCCTGGGCGGCCTTGCGCGCGGCGCTCTGGAACAGCACGTTGCGGGCGACGAAGTCGGTCTCGGCGTTCAGCTCGACCGCCGCGCCGACCATGCCGGCGCCGTTGTTCTGCACGGCGATGGCCACGAGGCCCTCGGCGGCGACGCGGTCGGCTTTCTTGGCGGCCTTGGACAGGCCCTTGGCGCGCAGCCAGTCGATCGACGCCTCGATGTCGCCGTTGTTCTCGGTCAGCGCCTTCTTGCAGTCCATCATGCCGACGCCGGACTTCTCGCGCAGTTCCTTCACCAGCGCGGCAGTGATCTCCGCCATGGTCTACCTCCAGGTTCGAAATGATGACGGCCCGGCGCCTCAAGGCGAGGTCTACCGGGCCGCCGTGTCGTTCAAGCGACGCACCCGGCCACGAGAGTGTGGCCGAGTCCGTGACAGTTACTCGGCGACGGCCTCGGTCGGCTCGGCGGCCGCCTCGGTCGGTTCGGCAGCGGCTTCGGTCGGCTCGGCGGCAGCTTCGGCGACCGGTTCGCTCGCTTCAGCGGCGGCCGGCTCCTGGGTCGCAGCCAGTTCCTCGGTGGCGGCCGCCAGTTCGGGCGAGGCCGCTTCCGGAGCCGGCTCGGCCGCCGGGGCGGGCGCGGGCTTGCCGCGCGACTTGCGCAGGGCCGGCTCGGTCGGATTGACCGACGCGCCCAGGTCCACGCCCATGGCCGCCTGGCCGGCCGCCAGGCCGTCCAGCACCGCGTCGGCGATCAGGTCGCAGTAGAGCTGCAGGGCGCGGGCGGCGTCGTCGTTGCCCGGGATCGGATAGGTGATGCCGTCCGGATCGGAGTTGGTGTCGAGGATGGCCACCACCGGGATGTTGAGCTTGCGCGCTTCCTGGATGGCGATCGCTTCCTTGTTGGTGTCGATCACGAACATCAGGTCGGGGATGCCGCCCATGTCCTTGATGCCGCCCAGCGACAACTCGAGCTTGTCGCGCTCGCGGGTCAGGTTGAGCAGCTCCTTCTTGGAGCGGCCCTGATGTTCGCCCTCGACCAGGCCTTCCAGTTCGCGCAGACGGGCGATCGACTGGGAGATGGTGCGCCAGTTGGTGAGCGTGCCGCCCAGCCAGCGGTGGTTGACGTAGTACTGGGCCGAGCGCTTGGCCGCGGTGGCCACCGGCTCGGAGGCCTGGCGCTTGGTGCCGACGAACAGCACGCGGCCGCCGGCCGCCGCCACTTCGCGCACCTTGACCAGGGCCTGGTGCAGCAGCGGCATCGACTGCGACAGGTCGATGATGTGGATGTTGGCCCGCGAGCCGAAGATGTAGCGTTCCATCTTCGGGTTCCAGCGGTGGGTCTGGTGGCCGAAGTGGGCGCCAGCTTCCAGGAGCTGACGCATGGAGAATTCGGGGAGCGCCATCGTATAGGGTCCTTCTTCCGGTTGGCCTCCGCAGGCAAACCCCCTTTCGGGGACCGGAACGGCGAAAACCGGGATGTCTCCCCGACCTCTGCCGAACACCTGCGTGTGAGATGGCGCGCTAATTAGGGGCAAACGCCCGGAAAATCAAGCACCGGTCGCCATCTCCAGCGTTCATGCCGCCGGCTCGGCAGACGGACCCGGCCAGGTCATGGTCCGGCCGTGAAGAAGAGGGTCTCGATCAGGCCGTCCTGCCCCATCCGGATCGACCAGTGCTGCACGCCGTTCTCGAACCAGACATTGTACACGTCGAGCCCCATCTGGTTGCAGCCGACGAAGACGACGGACCGCAGGCTTCCGAGAGTGGCGAAAATGGCCTCGATCCGCGGCCGCTGCTCCTTGGCCGCGGCCGCCAGATCAGGCCCCATCGTCTCGTAGTCGAGCGGCGCGCCGGCGACCAGGGCTTCGATGTGACGCCTCAGGGCCGGCTCGGTCTCCGGATCGCGGACCTGGCTCTGGAACTTCGCCATGACCACGGCCTGCCGGCCCTCGGCTTCGGCCGGATCGATCCGCGGGGCGCGCCGCTCCATGCCGTTCTGGTGCAGGATCAGCGCGGTCGCACGCCCCTTCGCGTCCGTCACGAAGCTGATCTGCGCGGCCACCACCTTGGCGAAGAACTTCATGCCGCTTTCGGGAAAGAATTCCACCGCCGTTTGGCCCGTCAACTGGCTGAAGAAGCGGTCTCCATCGCGGGTGACCGTGAACACCAGGGTCGGGCTCAATCCGTAGAAGCCGACGAAGCGGTCGAACGCCTGGGGTTCGAACGGGACCGCCGTCCGCGGCCTGCCCTGTTCGAGCCGCCTACCCTCGATCTCCTCACTGCCGCCGGCGCCATCGACCGAAGCCGGCTCCGGCCGCCCGGCGGCTTCGCGCCGGTCCTGGAGCATGGCGGACAGCGTGTTCCAGTCGGCGGCGCCCAGCATCCGGGACACCAGTTCCAGGCTTTCGCTGTGGCTGATCGAGAGAGCCTTGGCCGCGAGAGACTCGCGCAGGGTATGGGCCATGGCTTTGGCGTCGCGGAAATCGCGCATCGTCGGTCCTTCGCTGAGCGATCCGGGGGAGTCAGATGGTTGCGTTTCTGACCCGGTCGCTCGGGCAAAGGGGCCTGGAAGGGCGCGATACGTTCACCGTCCACAAGGGCGCAACCGGCAGGCCGTATCAACCTCGCCGGGATGCTGAGCCGTCGAGTTCACACTGTCAATCGTCAGACGTCCTCCAGGTACATCACCCCCGGCGCGGTCTTGAGCGCCCCGCGCAGGGCGGCGTCGAGGTTGAACCGTCCCGGCAGGCGCAGCTCGACCTCGCGGCCGCCGTCCATGCCGGCGATCAGGGTCACCTCCCCGCCCCGGCTCGACGAGGCGGTGTCCAGGCGTTTCCTCAGCGCCTCGATCTCGGTGGAGCGCGGCGACAGGTGGATGCGCAGGGAGGCGATGGCGCCTTCCAGCGTGGTTTCGATGAACTCGGCCTCGTCGCCGTAGAAGCGCACCTCGCCGTCGTTGGCCTTGGCCCGCACCTTGACCGACACCGCCCGCCCCGGCTCCAGGGCCTCACGGCAGCGACGCAGGGATTCCGGCGGGAACAGCACTTCGTATTCTCCAGTCGGGTCCGACAGGGTGACGAAGGCGAACTTCTCGCCGTTCTTGGCCGAGGCGCGTTCCTGCTTGCGTCGGATCACCCCGGCCATGCGGAAGGCCTCCGCCCCGCCTTCGGCCAGGGTCACGGCGTCGGCGTAGAGCGTGGTGCGCTTGCGGCGCAGCAGGTCGATCATGTCCTCCAGCGGGTGGCCGGACAGGTAGAAGCCCACCGCCGACAGCTCGTGGTCGAGCTGGTCTGGCCCCATCCAGGGCTCGACCTTGGGCATGCGCGGGCGCGCCGCCTCGGCGCTGTCAGCGCCGAACAGGTTGACCTGGGCCGAGGCCCGTTCGGCAGCCACGCTCTGGCCATAGGCGAGCAGGTCCTCGGCGGCCGCCAGGAGCTGGGCGCGGTTGGGGTGGATGGTGTCGAAGGCGCCGGCTTTGGCCAGATTCTCCAGCGCCCGGCGGTTGACCATCCTGGGGTCGACCCGCTCGACGAAGTCGAAGATGTCGCGGAACGGGCCGCCTTCCCTGCGCACCTGCACCAGATGCTTCATCGCCTCCAGGCCCACGTTGCGGATGGCGCCCAGGGCGTAGAGCACCTCGCCCTCCTCCACCTCGAAATCGGCATCCGAGCGGTTCACGTCGGGCGCGCGGATCGGCACGCCGAAGCGCTTGGCGTCCTGGTAGAACACCGCCAGCTTGTCGGTGTTGGAGATGTCGAGGCTCATCGAGGCGGCGAAGAACTCGACCGGCGCATTGGCCTTCAGCCAGGCGGTCTGGTAGCTGACCACGGCATAGGCGGCGGCGTGGGACTTGTTGAAGCCGTAGCCGGCGAACTTGTCCACCAGGTCGAAGATCGAGCCCGATTGCGCGGGCGCGATGCCGTTCTTCTCGGCCCCCGAGACGAAGCGAGCGCGCTGCTGCTCCATCTCGTCCTTCTTCTTCTTGCCCATGGCGCGGCGCAGCAGGTCGGCCTCGCCCAGGCTGTAGCCGGCCAGGATCTGGGCGATCTGCATCACCTGCTCCTGGTAGACGATGATGCCGTAGGTCTCGTTCAGCACCGAAGCCAGAGTCGGATGCAGGGTGTCGATCGCCCGGCGCCCGAACTTGCAGTCGATGAAGGCCGGGATGTTGTCCATCGGGCCTGGGCGGTAGAGGGCGCCGATGGCGGTGACGTCCTCGATGCAGTTGGGCCGCAGCTTGCGCAGGGCGTCGCGCATGCCCTGGCTTTCGAACTGGAACACCCCCACGGTCTGGGCATTGCCCATCACCTCGTAGGTCTTCTCGTCGTCGAGCGGCAGGCCGTCCATGTCGACCTGGACCCCGCGCTTCTGCAGGTGCTTCACCGCCCGGTCGATCACGGTCAGGGTCTTCAGGCCGAGGAAGTCGAACTTCACCAGGCCGGCGCTCTCCACCCACTTCATGTTGAACTGGGTCGCCGGATAGTCGGACCGCGGATCCTGGTAGAGCGGCACGAGCTCGATCAGGGGCCGGTCGCCGATCACCACGCCGGCGGCATGGGTCGAGGCGTTACGGAACAGGCCCTCCAGGCGCAGCGCCGTCTCCAACAGGTTCCTGACCGAGGCATCCTCGTCGCGGGCCTGCTTCAGCCGGGGTTCGATCTCGATGGCCTGGGCCAGGGTGGTCGGGTTGGCCGGGTTGTTGGGCACCATCTTGGCCAGCCTGTCGACCAGCCCCAGCGGCATCTGCAGCACGCGGCCGACGTCGCGCAGCACGGCCCGCGCCTGCAGGGTGCCGAAGGTGATGATCTGGGCCACCCGGTCGCGACCATACTTGGCCTGCACGTACGAGATCACCTCCTCCCGCCGCTCCTGGCAGAAGTCGATGTCGAAATCGGGCATCGACACCCGCTCGGGATTGAGGAAGCGCTCGAACAGCAGGCCGAAGCGCAGCGGGTCGAGGTTGGTGATGGTCAGGGCGTAGGCCACCAGCGAGCCCGCGCCCGAGCCGCGTCCCGGTCCCACCGGCACCCCATTGGCCTTGGCCCACTTGATGAAGTCCGACACGATCAGGAAGTAGCCGGGGAAGCCCATCTTCTGGATCACGCCGATCTCGCGCTCCAGCCGGGCCCAGTAGTCCGCCTCCGGCGCGGCCGGGGGATGGGCCAGGAGTCGCATCTTCAGGCCCTCGCGCGCCTGGTGCGCCAGTTCCTCGTCCTCCGAGCGGCCCGCGCCGGTGTCGAAGCGCGGCAGGATGGGGTCGCGCTTCTTGACCAGGAAGGCGCAGCGCCGGGCGATGTCGAGGGTGTTGTCGCAGGCCTCCGGCAGGTCGGCGAACAGGGCGCGCATCGCCGCCGCCGGCTTGAACCAGTGCTCGGGCGTCACCCGCCGGCGCTCGTCCTGGCCGATGAAGGCGCCGGCCTCGATGCACAGCAGCGCGTCGTGGGCCGGAGCCAGGTCCTTGGTGGCGAAATAGACGTCGTTGGTGGCCGCGAGGGGCACGTCGTTGGCGTAGGCCCAGCCTACCAGTCCCGGCTCGGCCATGGCCTGCGCCGGCAGACTGTGCCGTTGCAGCTCCACATAGAAGCGGTCGCCGAAGGCCGCCTGCATCTTCGCCAACACCGCCTCGCCCTGCGCCGCCTTGCCTTGGGCGAACAGGGGATCGGCGGGGCCGTCGCTCCCGCCCGAGAGCAGGATCAGCCCCTCGGCGTGCTCGGCGATCAGCTCCCAGAACACGCTCGGCTCGCGGTCTGACGCCGGCGTCAGATAGCTGGCCGAAGACAGGGCCGTGAGGTTCAGATAGCCCTGCTCGTCCTGGGCCAGCAGGGTGACCGTGGGGATGCGCGCCCAGCGCTCGGTCTGGCCGTCGCCAAGCCCCACCACCGGCAGGGCGCACCCGACGATCGGCTGCACGCCCTGATCCTTGGAATAGCTGGAGAACTCCAGCGCCCCGAACAGGTTGGCCCGATCGCAAAGGCCCGCCGCCGGCATCCCGTCCGCCGCGGCCAGCTTGCCGATGGCGTCGGCCTTGATCGCCCCTTCCAGCAGCGAATAGGCCGAGCGCACCCGCAGGTGGACGAAACCTTGTGCTGGATCGGGCTCTGCCATACGCGGTCCTCTAGCGGCCGCTCCCGCCCGGATCAATCAGGGCGCAAACGCAAGGCTCGCCGACGCGAGTCGCTCGACTCACGCGACGAAATGGGCGGCGACGCACACCATGCAAACGAAGCTGACGACGGATGCAAGCGACAGGGCTTCGCGGGCCAGACGGATCATGTGAACAACTCCGTGGAACTTGGTTGCCCGTTTGTTCTAGTTCATCGAATGTTCCGCGGTCAAGCGCGATTTGCGGACGCCAGTTCGCCCTTGACCGGCGGCGGCGGCGGCGGCGAGCCGGCGTAGCCGCGCTCACCTGTCGTTAGGTGTAGGCCTTGTATGGGTGATCGGGCTGGGCTCAGGGAGGGGACCCATGTCCGATGACGTCGTGACTGCCGCGCCGGCGCGAGCTTCCGCTGGCGGCCGTGCTGTGGATGTCCGGCTGCCGAATTGGGTGTCGATCATCTTCGGCGCGACCCTGTTGCTGCTGGTGCTCGGCGTTCTCGGCCGGCCTTCGGTATTTCCAGACACCGCGCCCTACTTGGACAGCGGCCAGACCTTCTGGGAGACCATCGTCGCCCCCCTCCATCCAGCCCCCCCGGCCAAGGCCGCTTCGCCGGCCGTCGTCGAGCGTCTCCACGCCGGCGAGAGCTTGGCGATCTCCGCACTGGCGTCCAGGCGACCCTGGTACGGCGTGTTCGCATGGCCGCTGGAACGGGTGGGCACGCTCTGGCTCCTGGTCGCGGTTCAAAGCGGCTTGGCCGCGTGGCTCATCTGGCTTTCGTGGCGCGTCCTGGCCCCCGAGGCGGCCAACTGGACGGCCTATGCGGTCCAAGGCGTGTCGGCCGGGTTCTCCACCCTGCCCTTCATCGCCGGGTTCGCGATGCCCGACCTGTTCAGCTCGCTCATGATCATCGCGGTGACCCTGTTGCTGGTGGGCGGGGAACGACTGCATCGCAACGAGCGCACGGGCCTTGTCGTCATCACCGGCTTCGCCACCATGGCTCACGGCGCCAACCTGCTGGTGGCGGGCGCGATGATCGCGCTGGCCGCGATGGCGGCGCTCCGCTCCGCGGCCGCCCGGACCACGCTCCTGCCGCCGATCTATGCAGTGGTCTGCGTCCTGGGTCTGGGGCTCTGCGCGAACATGCTGTTCGACCTCAAGATCAACCTGATCCACCACCAGCCGCCGGGGCGACCGCCCTTCCTGGCTGCCAGGCTGCTGGCCGACGGCCCGGGCCGCATCTATCTTCGCCAAGCCTGCGCCAAGGCCGAGCCTTACCTGCTCTGTCGGCACAAGGCCGAGCCGCTGGACGACAGCCAGGCCATACTCTGGTCGGGCAACAAGGCCGACGCGGTGTTCTCGGTCAGTTTGCCGCCCGACAGAATGATCCTTCAACGGCAGGAAGGGCGCTTCGTGATCGGCACGGTGCTGAACGATCCGGCCGGCGTGGCCGCCACCGCCGCAGCCAACTGGGTCAGGCAACTGGGCATGGTCTACACCGAGGCGCCGCTGGTCGATCAGCGGATGTACCTCGGCCGTCCGGAGGACTATCCGGCGGACCCGCCTCGCACGAACGAACTCTATCTGCCCAGCTGGGACGCCTCCTACTATCGGATGTCGGCCCTTCCCAGCGCCATCGAGCGCCTCGGCGACTGCACTCGCACGGAGCCGGCCTGCCGGCCGCGCCTGAGCATCCCAGCCGCCACTCGTCTGCAAATCTCCGAATTCCTGGCCGCCTGTGTGGCCCTGGCCGTCATCGCGGCCCGAATGACCAGACAACCGCGGAGCGGCGGCGGCTGGCTGCAGGCCTTGGGCTTCATCACTTTCGCGGTCGTGGTCAACGCGCTGATTTGCGGAGCGCTTTCCGGGCCGTTCCCGCGCTACCAGAGCGCCGTCGCTTGGCTGACCATCATGATGGCCGCGGTCGGCGGCAGCTCGCTACTCGCAAACCGCAGCCGCCTATCGGGCCCAACCGGCTGATCCGGCGGATCAGCGCGGCACGGAAGGTCGACCTTCGGGCGGGGCGTCACGGCCGTGCCGCCCATGGCAACCGAAGATTGGTAGATGGAGCCAGCGCTCAAGCCTCCCGGGCCAGGGCAGGCCGGATTGGCGTAGGCGCCTCGTCGTCGCGATGCGGCGCCTTTAGCCGTATACGGACATCAGCTGAAATCACGGACTTCCAGGTGCCCGTCGCGCAGGCCGTAGACGCGGTCCATGAAGCGCGCCAACTCCATGTTGTGGGTGGCCACCACGGTCGCCACGCCCTCGTGGCGGCAGAGATCGAACAGCGACTTGAACACCGCTTCGGAGGTCAAGGGATCGAGGTTGCCGGTCGGCTCGTCGGCCAGCACCACCTTGGGCGAATTGGCCAGGGCGCGGGCGATGGCCACGCGCTGCTGCTCACCGCCCGAAAGTTGCGCCGGCTGGTGGTGCAGGCGCTCGCCGAGGCCAAGCTGCTCCAGCAGCGCCTGGGCCCGGTCGCGCGCGGCGCCGCGCGACTTGCCGGTGATGCGCAAGGGCATCGCCACGTTGTCGAGCGCGGTGAACTCGGGCAGCAGGTGGTGGAACTGGTAGACGAAGCCGATCTTGTGCAGGCGCACCTTGGTGCGTTCGCGCTCGCCGAGCACCGAGCAGTCGCGGCCCTCGACCACGATCTGGCCGGCGTCGGGGTGCTCCAGCAGGCCCGCAGCATGCAGCAGGGACGACTTGCCCGAGCCGGACGGGCCGATCAGGCCGATCATGTCGCCGGGGTTCACGTCGAGATCGACGCCCTTCAGCACCTCCAGCGTCCGGTCTCCGGATCGATAGCGGCGCACCACCCCGCGCAGGCTCAGCACCGCGGCGGGGTTGTCGACGGCGGCGGCCGGGGCCGAAGCCCGGCGCGCGCGGCTCTTGCGGGCGACGGTGTCACTCATAGCGGAGCGCCTCCACCGGATCGAGGCGCGAGGCGCGCCAGGCCGGCGGCAGGGTGGCCAGGAACGACATGAGCAGGGCGGCGATGGAGATCAACCCCACCTCGCTCCAGTTCAGCTTGGCCGGGATGTGCGCCAGGAAGTAGACGTCGGCGTTGAACACGCTGGTGTGGGTGACCCACTCCACGAAGCCCTGGATCTGGGCGATGTAGGCGCAGAACACCACGCCCAGCAGGAAGCCGGCGATGGTGCCGGCCACGCCCACCGAGGCTCCGGCCATGAAGAAGATGCGCAGGATCGCGCCGGAGCTGGCGCCCATGGTGCGCAGGATGGCGATGTCGCGGCCCTTGTTCTTCACCAGCATCACCAGGCCCGAGATGATGTTGGCCGCGGCGATGAACACCAGCATCAGCAGGATCAGGAACATTGTGTTCCGCTCCACCTGCAGGGCGTTGAAGAAGCTCTGGTTCTGGGCGCGCCAGTCGGTGATCAGGCCGTTGGGGCCCACGGCCGCAGCGATCTGCGGCTTGATGCGGTCGATCTGGTCGGGATTGTCGAGCATGATCTCGAGCTCGTCGACGCCCTGGTCGCGGCCGAAGAACAGCTGGGCCTGCTCCAGCGGCATGTAGACGTAGACGCTGTCGTACTCCGACATGCCCACGCTGAAGATGCCGCCGACGATGAAGGTCTTGCGGCGTGGATTGGAGCCGAAGGCGGTGGTTTCGCCCGTCGGCGAAATCAGCGTCACCGGGTCGCCGATCTGCACGCCGAGCGTGGCCGCCAGCCGGTCGCCCAGCAGGATGCGGTTGCCGCCGAACTCGCCCTGGCCGAAGCCGAACAGGCTGCCTTCCTTGATGTTGTCGCTGATCAGCTTGATGCGGCGCAGGTCGGTCGGCGCGGTGCCGCGCACAACTGAACCGGTCGCCTGGCCGTTGGGGCCGAGCGCCAGGACGTAGGACTGCACCAGCGGCGTGGCCATGGCGACGCCCGGGATCTTGCGGATGCGGGACAGCACCGCATCACGGTTGACCGGATTGTCGAGCACCGGGCCGCCCACGTAGGCGTGGCCGTTGAAGCCGAGGATGCGGTTCATCAGCTCGGTGCGGAAGCCGTTCATCACCGACATGACGATGATCAGCACGGCCACCGCCAGGGTGATGCCGATGAAGGAGATGACCGAGATCAGCGCGACCCCGCCTTCCTTGCGTTTGGCGCGCAGATAGCGGCCGGCGATGGCCCGCTCCCAGCCGCTGAAGGGTCCGGCGGCTCGGGCGTCGGTCATGCTCCCAGGGCCTTCAAGGCGGCTTCCAGCGGCAGGGTCTGGCGTTCGCCGGTCGCGCGGCGCTTCAGCTCCACCTCGCCTTGGGCGAGGCCCTTGGGCCCGATCACCAGCTGCCAAGGCAGGCCGATCAGGTCCATGGAGGCGAACTTGGCCCCGGCCCGGTCGTCGGTGTCGTCCAGCAAGGGCTCCTTGCCGGCGGCTTCGAGCGCGTCGTGCGCCTTGGCGCAGGCGGCGTCCACGGCCGCGTCGCCGGGCTTGAGGTTGACGATGCCCACGCCGAACGGGGCCACGGCTTCCGGCCAGATGATGCCGTTGTCGTCATGGCTGGCCTCGATGATGGCGCCCAGCAGGCGCGACACGCCCACGCCATAGGAGCCCATCTGGGCCGGGCGCTCGACCCCGTCCGGACCGGCGATCATGGCCTTCATGGGCTTGGAATATTTGTCGCCGAAGAAGAACACCTGACCGACCTCGATGCCGCGCGTCTGCAGCCGGTCGCCCTCGGCGGTCTCGCGCTCGTAACGGGCGACTTCGTGCACGTCCTCTGTGGCGGCATAGAGGCTGGTCCACTGGTCGATGATGGGCGACAGGTCCGCCGAATAGTCGACGTTCGCGCCCGGGATCGGCAGGTCCAGCACCCGCTTGTCGCAGAACACCGCGGACTCGCCCGTCTCGGCCAGCACGATGAACTCGTGGCTGAGGTCGCCGCCGATCGGGCCGGTCTCGGCCCGCATCGGGATCGCCTTCAGGCCCATGCGGCCGAACGTGCGCAGGTAGGCCACGAACATCTGATTGTAGGAATGGCGGGCCGCCGCTTCGTCCACATCGAAGGAATAGGCGTCCTTCATCAGGAACTCGCGCCCGCGCATCACCCCGAAGCGGGGGCGCTGCTCGTCCCGGAACTTCCACTGGATGTGGTAGAGGTTCTTGGGCAGGTCCTTGTAGCTGCGGACGTACGAGCGGAAGATCTCGGTGATCATCTCCTCGTTGGTCGGGCCGTAGAGCAGCTCGCGCTCGTGGCGGTCGGCGATCCGCAGCATCTCCGGGCCATAGGCGTCGTAGCGGCCGCTCTCGCGCCACAGGTCGGCCAGTTGCAGGGTCGGCATCAACAGCTCGATCGCGCCCGCCCGGTCCATCTCCTCGCGCACGATCCGCTCGATCTTCTTGAGCACGCGGAAGCCCAGTGGCAGCCAGGCGTAGATGCCGGCCGCCTCCTGGCGGATCATGCCGGCGCGCAGCATGTAGCGGTGCGAGACGATCTGGGCCTCGGAAGGAGTTTCCTTGAGGACCGGCAGGAAAAAGCGCGACAGGCGCATAAAGGATTCCGTGAAAATGTCAGGGCGCGTCACTTAGCCCTGCGCCGCGCCCCATTGCAACGCAGCGTCGCGGACTCCGCTCCCTACTGGGACGGGATCTCCGGCAGGTGGATCAGGTGGGTGGCATAGATCGCGTAGCCGATGGCGAAGACGATCGCGGAGATCCAGGTGGTGCGCCACACCTTCTTGCCAAGCTGCGGGTCGAGCGGCGCGGCCGGATCGCCGCCGTCGGTCACCTCGACGCCGGCCTCGGCGTAGGTCTTGGAGCCGAACGGCAGGACCGCGAACAGCACCGTCCACCACACGATCATGTAGACGAAGAAGGCGTTGATCAGGAGCTTCATGGCGGCGTCATAACATAATCAGCCGCCCGCGGCAGGTCGATCGATGCCGCCCGGAACGTGCTGCCCCGCCGGGCCGCCGGTCTGCGGTCCCGGCCGGCCGGGGGGCGGGTCGAAGCCGTGCTGATCGAGGAAATCGATACCGCCGCCGCAGCCCGAGAGCATGGCGGCGGCGATGATCGCGGCGGCGAAAAGCGCCGACCGCCCTGCCCTCGCCGTCTCGGCCCTCACCCCTTCGCCTCGGTCAGCTCCTTGTGGGTGAACATGAAGCTGTCGGCTTCCTTGCCCTTGTGGCAGGCCAGGCAGGCGGCCTGGTCGAAGCTGGCCACCGGTTGGCCATTGGCCTGGAAGCGGCCGTACTGGAAGTCGCCGTTCCTGAGCAGCGGCGGCAGCATCTGGTCCCAGTTCGCCTTGGCCTCCATGGCCTCGTAGGAAGCGACCTTGCCGTCCTTGTCGAGCGTCACGGTGACGATGGTCGAGCCGTCCGGCAGGGGCTGGCCGGCCTTGGCCGCCTTGATCGCCGCGGCGTTGGCGTAGCGCTGCGTGCGCCCGCCGCCCTGGGCGGCAGGCTTGTCCTGGTACTGGGTGAAGCCGGCCGGGAAACCCGCGGGCAGCTTGAGGCTGGAAGGGACGAGAGCGGTCTGGCCGGCCGCCGCCACGGCGGGAACAGCCGGCAGCGAGGCCCAGTAGGCCGCCAGGGCGTGGATGCCGTCGTCGCCGAGCTGGGCGGCGATCGGGTTCATGAAGGCGTTGGTGCGGGTCTTGGCCTTGAAGGCCTTGAGCTGAGCCTCCAGGTAGCCGGCTTTCTGGCCCGCCAGGTTGGGCGTGGCCGGGGCGGTGCTGACCCCGGCGGGGCCGTGGCAGGCGGCGCAGGCGCGGGCGTCGGGCGGCGCGGTCTGGCCCGAGGCGGAGGAAGCCATGACCAGGGCGGCCAGGGCGGCCGGCCCGGCGGCCAGGAACAACGAACGGGTCATGTCTGACCTCCCAGGAGAACCATGCCAAGTAACGGGTCCCAGGGCGGATAAGGAAGCCGGGCCACCGCCCCGGTCAAGCCGTTGAGATAGTCGTATGGCAGGACATGGCCTGATCTTCGCCCCGATGGAGGACCACATGATCGGACGCACGGACGAGGCTTCGCGCCTGATCCACGCGACGCCTGCGGACATCTACCGCGCCTGCACCCGGGCCGAGGCCCTCGCCGCCTGGCGCGCACCGGCCGGCATGACCGCCGAGGTGCTGTCGTTCGACCCGCGTCCGGGCGGAGGCTATCGCATGACCCTGACCTACGCGGTCCCGCCGGCGGCGGGCGGCAAGAGCTCGCACGACAGCGACGTGTTCGACGGCGTGTTCCTGGAGCTGGAGCCGGACCGGCGCATCGTCGAGGAGGTGCGGTTCGACACCGACGATCCCGGCTTTGCCGGCGCCATGCAGGTGATCACCCTGATCGCCCCGGCCGAGGGGGGCGCCGACGTCACCATGCGCTGCGAGAACGTGCCGGCCGGGATCACGGCCGAGGATCACCAGGCCGGCATCCGCTCGACCCTGGCCAACCTTGCCGCCTTCGTCGAACAGCCGGCGCCGGCCGCCGGCTGACGCTGTCTCAGGCCACGCCGATGGCGGCGGCGGCGGACGGGGCCGGACCCGCCGCCGGCGCCTCGCGCCGCGCGGGCGCCTGGGCCAGGGCCTTGAGCATCAGATAGACGGCGCCCAGCAGGAGCAGGCCGCCGATCGAGGGCCGGAAGGCAGGGTTGCTCATGGGCAGGCCCGCCGCCTGCGAGGCGGCGACGGCGGCCAGCATGAAGCCCAGTTCCCGGCGCGTCGTGCGCGCCGCGAGCTCGGGCAGCACCAGGGCCAGGCCGACGCCGAACAGCGGCTGGTCATAGTCGTAGAAATAGGGGCTGAGGAACACCGTGCTCATGATCGCCAGGCCGGCCTGGGCCGGCTCGGGCAGACGGCGCCCGACCCGGACCATGCCGGTCAACACGCCGGCCAGGACGGCCAGGTGCACCGTCATGGCCACGCCCGTCGGCAGGCCGAAACTGCGGGCAGAGGCGTAGAGCGAGGTCATGCGGTGCAGCATGTAGTAGCCCGCCGCCATGTTGCGCCCCATCTGGCCGCTCGCGGCCACGAAGCCCTTGAACGGCTCGGGCCCCACGGCCAGGAAACTGGCGCCGGTCAGCGCCACGGCCACGGCGCCGGCGATGGCGATGGTCGCCCAGCGGCCCTTGATCGCCAGCAGGACCGGCCACACCACAGCCATGTGCGGCTTGAAAGCCAGGGCGCCGATGGCGACCCCGCCCTGCCCCGGCTTGCGACGGACGAAGGCCGACGCCGCCAAGGCGAACAAGGCGCCGGTGAGGAAGCCGTTCTGGCCACTGGCCAGGTTGACGATGGTGCAGGGCCCGAGCGTGGCCAGGACCAGCCAGGCGAAGCCCGGCGCGAGCCGGCGCAGGGCCAGGAAGAACAGGCCGAAGCAGGCCGAGGCGAACAGGCAGAACGCCAGGGGCATCGGCAGTTGCGCGAACGGCGCCAGGACCAGGCCGAACAGCGGCGGATAGTTCCACGGCATGAACACCGGATGGCCGCCCGCCTGCTGCTCCAGGCCGAGCATGGTCTGGCCGTCGTAGACCCTTGCCATGTGACCGGCCCAGGTCGCCTGGCCAGCGATCATGAAGGCGTGGAAGTCGAAGATCAGCGGGCGGCCCGGATCGCGCCCGAGGGCGGTGACCACCTTGACGGCGCCCATCGCCAGCGAGGCGATCCAGCAGACGCAGAGCGCCGCCCGCAATTGCCAGCTGACCTCGAGAACCGCCGGACCGGCCTTGGGCTCATCGAGGGGTTGGACGTTCATGGGCTGCCCCGCGGCATGGGCCGAAGGCCTTGCACCCTAAGGCGCAAAGCCTAACGAAGGCCTTCCCGAAGCTGCCCGGCCCCTCTGCGATCAGGCCTTCTTGAGGCGGAAGGCGATCAGCTCGGCCGTGTAGGTCCCGCCGCCGATGGCCAGGACCACGAACTGCTGTCCGTTCTGCATATAGGTCATCGGGCTGCCGGTCTGGGGCGCCGGCATGTAGACCGCGCCGCGGTCCTCGCCGGTGGCCTTGTCGTAGGCGCGCAGCAGGGCGCCCTTGCGTCCGTCCGGCTGGGTGGCGAAGCCGGCCTCGCCGCAGATCACCAGGGTCTTGGTCACCAGCGGGCTCAACAGGCCCGCCCGTCCGGTGCGCGGGATGTTCAGGCCCTTGAGCGCCGGGTGGTTCTTGACCTCGTCGGGGGTGTCGCCGTGGGCGATCTGCCAGGCGAACTCGCCCTTGGTCAGGTCGATGGCGGTGATCCGGCCCCAGGGCGGCTTGAACAGGGGCAGGCCCTGCACATTGAGCTGGCCGGAGCGGAACTTGCCCCGCGGCGTGGCCTTGGTGCCGGCGGGCGGGTTGCCGCGGCTGTAGACGTAGTTGAAGTCAGACCGCTGGGGGTTCGGGTTCTTGATCGTGCCGGCGATGTCGGCTTCGGTCTTGGAATAGATGTAGAGGATGTGGCTGTCCGGGTCGTAGGCGCCGCCCGGCCAGTTGGCCCCGCCGGTGGCGGCGGGCGCGGTCAGGGTGCCCCAGGTGCCGGTGTCGCTCCATTCCGACGGCGGGGTGAACAGCGGGCCCATCCGGTAGTTCTTGGCCAGCTCCAGCGCCTCGGCGTGCAGCTCCGGCGTGAAGTCGATCAAGTCCTTTTCCTGGGCGCCCTGCTGATCGTAGGCCGGCGGCTTGGACGGGAACGGCTGGGTCGGGGAGTACCACTCGCCCGGCACGTCGCCCTTGGGCGCCGGCTTCTCGGTGATCGGCCAGATCGGCTTGCCGTTGGTGCGGTCGAACACATAGAGGAACGACTGCTTGGTCGGCTGGGCCAGGGCCTTGACGATCTTCCCGCCCACGGGGATGTCGACCAGCATCGGCGCGCAGGGGATGTCCATGTCCCACAGGCCGTGGTGCACCAGCTGGTAGTGCCACTTGCGAACGCCGGTGTGCAGGTCGACCGCCACGATGCTCTCGCCGAACAGGGCGTTGCCGCGGCGGAACTGTCCGTCGTAGTCGCCGGTGGGCAGCTCGACCGGCAGATAGACCAGGTCCAGCTCGGGGTCGGCCGAGATCTGGGCCCATACCCCGGTGTTGCCGACGTCGTCGGTGCCGTCGAGCCAAGTGTCGTAGCCGAATTCGCCCTTCTTCGGCACGGTGTGGAAGATCCACAGCCGCTTGCCGGTGCGCACGTCGAAGCCGCGCGCATAGCCCTTCACATTGGCGTGGTGCTTGGGCGAGGTGCCGACGGTGTGGGCCGCGCCCACCACCACCACGTCCTTGCACACCATCGGCGTGGAATGCAGGCCGATGTCGTCGTTGAGCGGCCCGATCTCCTGGTCGTCGTTGAGCTTGAGGTCGACGATCCCGTTCTCGCCGAAGTTCTTGATCTGCTCGCCGGTCTTGGCGTTCAACGACACCAGCTGGTAGCCGATGGTGACGTAGAGGATGCGGTCGTCGCCCTTGCCGTCGCTCCAGTAGGCGACGCCGTGGCCCGAGAGCTTGCGCGGCGCGTGGTCGGCCCGCTCGCCCTCGTCGATCCGGTGCATCCACAGGAGCTCGCCCGTGGCGGCGTCGAGCGCCACTACGTCGCGGCGCGTGCCCACGGTGCAGTAGAGGATCCCGTTGGCCACCAGCGGCGTGCCTTCGAGATTGGTCTCGGGATGGATGCCGAAGTTGTCCGGCTTGAAGCGCCAGGCGACCTCGAGCGTGTTGAAGTTGGTCGCGCTGATCTGTTCGAGCGGAGCATAGCGCAGGCTGTGGGTGTCGCCGGCGTAGGACGTCCAGTCGGTATTGCGCGGGGCGGCCGGGGCGGCCGCGGCGGCGCCCTGCGCCTTGGCGAACGGAGCCTTGGCCCACAGGTAAGCGAAAAGCGGCAGGCTCAGCAGCGACCTGCGCGACAATGCCGACATCCGTTCCTCCCGAAACTCGTTTGGTCAAAGGCTTAGCGTTGCGGCCTCAATGACGCTAGTGGGAAGTAGACGTCTGGCTCAGGTCAAATCCTCAGCACGGTCGTCTCGACGATCGGCCGGCGCTCCCAGATGCGCTGGGAGGCCTTCTTGATCGCACGGGAGATCGCGGTCTCGACCGACTCGTCCTGCTCACGGGCCACGGCGTCGAGCTTCTTCATGGCTTCCACCGCCACCTCCGCCAGGTCGTCCAGCGCCTCGTCCAGCGGATAGTCCTCGTCGCCCGGCATGCCCACGGCGCGCACCTGGGGCCCGGAGGCGATCCGGCCCTTCTTGTCGAGCACGACGGACACGTGGATCACCCCGTTGGTGGCGGCGTGGCGGCGCTCGCGCAGGGCCTCGCCGTTCTCGGGCGTCAGCATGCCGCCGTCGACGTAGAGACGGCCGGCGGGAACCTCGTCGATGATCTCGGCGCGGCCGGGAGCCAGGCGCACCAGGTCTCCGTTGCGCGGGGCCAGGGCCTGGGCGACCTGCATGTCCTTGGCCAGGTTGCAGTGCTCGATCAGGTGCCGGCGCTCGCCGTGGGTGGGCACCGCGATCTGCGGCCTCGCCCATTGGTACATCTGCTTCAGCTCGTCCCGGCACGGATGGCCCGAGACGTGGATGCCCGGGTGGTCGCGGTCGGTGTAGAGGCGCACGCCCTTGTCGGCGAGCTTGTTCTGCAGGTTGCGGATGGCGACTTCGTTGCCCGGGATCACGCGCGAGGAGAACACCACGCTGTCCCCCTGCCCCAGGCCCACGTGGGGGTGGGTGCCGTCGGCGATGCGCGACAGGGCCGCGCGCGCCTCGCCCTGGCTGCCGGTGCACAGGTAGAGGATCTTGTCCTCCGGGAAGAACCCGGCCTCGTTCTCGGTGACGAAGGGTTCGATGTCGCTGAGGAAACCCACCGAGCGGGCCGCGCCGGCCATGCGGTGCATCGAACGGCCCACCAGGCACACCCGCCGGTCGTTGGCCTGGGCGGCGCGGATGGCCGTGTCCATGCGCGCCACGTTGGAGGCGAAGCAGGCGACCGCGACCTTGCCCTTCAGGGTCGAGATCAGCTTGTTCATGGCGATGCGGACCTCGGCTTCGGAGCCGGCCTCGCCGTCGACGAACACGTTGGTGGAATCGCACACCATCGCCAGCACGCCCTCGTCACCCAGGCGGCTGATGGCGTCGATGTCGGTCTTGCCGCCGAGCAGCGGGTCCGGATCGATCTTCCAGTCGCCGGTGTGCAGGATGGCGCCCAGCGGGGTGCGGATCGCCAGGCCGTTGGGCTCGGGGATCGAGTGGGTGATGGTGATCAGTTCGATGTCGAACGGCCCGAGCGCAAAGCGTCCGCCGAGCGGGATCTCGGTGATCTCGACCTCCTCCAGAAGGTCGGCGTCGCGCAGCTTCTCGCGCAGCAGATAGGCGGTGAAGGGGGTGGCGTAGACCGGCGCCTGCAGCCGCGGCCACAGCCAGGCGACGGCGCCGATGTGGTCCTCGTGGGCGTGGGTCAGCACGATGCCCAGGATGTCGTCGGCATAGGCCTCGATGTAGGCCGGATCGGGCATGATCACCTCGACCCCGGGCGTGGTCTGGTCGCCGAAGGTCACCCCCACGTCGACGATGATCCACTTGCGGTCGTCCGCCGGGCCGAAGCCGTAGCAGTTGAAGTTCATGCCGATCTCGTTCGACCCGCCGAGCGGCAGGAATACGAGTTCGTCCTGGGAGGATTTGGCCATTTAACTCGGTAATCTAGAGGAAAGGCGGGAACGGTTTACCGCCCGCAAGGCGCAGTGAAATTTCAAATGTTGCGCCGCCACACTTCGAGCATGCCGCGAACGGTGATGTCGGCGTCGAAGTCGTCGATCAGGTCCGTGGCGCCCTGAAACAGCGACGCCACGCCGCCGGTTCCCACCACCTTCATCGGCCGGCCATACTCGGCCTTGATGCGGGTGACGAGGCCCTCGATCAGGCTGACGTAGCCCCAATAGACCCCCGACTGCATGTTGCCCACGGTATCCGTGCCGATCACGGTGCGCGGCTTCTGGATGGCCACCCGGGGCAGGCGCGCGGCGGCCTTGTGCAGGGCCTCCATCGACAGGTTGACGCCGGGCGCGATCACCCCGCCCTCGAAGGCGCCGTCCTCGCCGACGATGTCGAAGTTGGTGGCCGTGCCGGAGTCCACCACGATCAGCGGGCCCCCGTACTTCAGATAGGCGCCGATGCAGTTGACCAGGCGGTCCGCCCCTGCCTCGGCCGGATTGTCGATGCGCAAGGCAATCCCCAGCTTGGCGTTCTCGCCGATCACCACGGGCTCGGTCTTCAGATAGCGCCGCGACAGGTTGCGCAGGTTGAACAGGCTCTGGGGCACCACGGTGGAGATGATGCAGGCGTCGAGCACCTTGAGCGCCAGGCCTTGCATGTTCAGGAACTGGCTGAGCCAGACCGCATATTCGTCGGCCGTGCGGGTGCTCTCGGTGGCCGTGCGCCACTGGGCGATCCAGTCCTCGCCGTCGTGCACGGCGAAGACGGTGTTGGTGTTGCCCTGTTCGATGGCCAACAGCATCAGGAGGGCGCTCCGAAGAAGACGTCGCCAGCGGTGATGCGGCGCAACATGCCGCCGGGCAGCCGTAGCAGCAGGGCCCCGTCCGCGTCGAGGCCTTCCGCGACGCCGGTCACGCTCTCGCGTTCGAGTCGTGCGGTGCAGGCGCCTCCGAGACCGCCGGCCTGGGCGAGCCAGGCCTGCCGGATGGGTTCGAAGCCCTGCGACCGCCACAGCGCCAGCGCGCCGTCGAAGGCGCCGGCCAACCGGGCCAGAGCCTCGTCAGGCGTCGGGGGCCGCATCTGGTCGTGAGTCAGGTGTTCGGCCAGCGCCGTCGCCGGCCGCTCCACGGCCTCAGGATAGCTGCAGAGGTTGATGCCGATGCCCACGGCCGCCCAGATGCTGCCGGACTTGGCGCCGCCCTCCCAGGCCGGCCCGCTCTCGACCAGCATGCCGCAGGCCTTGCGCCCGTCCACCAGCACGTCGTTGGGCCATTTCAGCCTGACCAGCGAGGGCGGGACATAGGCGGCGATGGCCTCCGCCGCGGCGACCGCCGCCACGAAGGCCAGCTGGCCCGCCTCTGCCGGCGGCTTGTCCAGGGTCAGCAGCAGGGTCGCGGCGAGGTTCCCCTCCCCGCCGTCCCAGGCCCGTCCGCGCCGGCCGACGCCGGCGGTCTGCCGCCGCGCCATCAGCCACACCGGCCCGCGCTCTCCCGCCTCCGCCCGGCGGCGCGCCTCGGCGTTGGTGGAGTCGAGCGCGTCGAAGACGACGACCGGGATGGGCGGGTGGTCTTTAATGGACGCTCAAGGCCGCCGCGGCGGCCTGAGCCACCGACTGGAGGCCGCCCAGGACGAACACGACCGGCAGGGCCGAGAACGCGGCCAGGCCATAGGCCACCAGCTTGGCGTCCAGCGGCTGCTCGTCCACCTCGCCGGCGGGGGGGTCGAACCACATCACCTTGACGATGCGCAGGTAGAAGAAGGCGGCCACGACGCTGAACACCAGGCCGGCCACCGCCACGCCCCACTCGCCGGCCGCGAGGGCCGCCTGGAACACGAAGAACTTGCCCCAGAAGCCGGAGAACGGCGGCAGGCCGAGGAACGAGAACGACAGCACGGTCAGCACCAGCGCCATGCCCGGCTTGGTCCGCGACAGGCCCGAAATATCGGCCAGGGTCTCCATCGGACGGCCGTCGCGGCGCAGCGCCATGAGGCAGGCGAGGAAGCCAGTCACGTCGACCATGTACAGGACCATGAAGATCAGCATGGACGCGACGCCCTGCTGGTTGCCGGCGGACAGGCCGATCAGGGCGTAGCCGATGTTGGCGATCGAGGAATAGGCGATCAGGCGCTTGAGGTTCTTCTGCACCAGGCCCGCGAAGGCGCCGACGATCACCGAGATCATGGCGATGGCCAGCACCACCTGGCGCCACTGCTCGACCGCGCCGCCGAAGGCGTCGACCAGCACCCGGGCGGTCAGCACCATGGCCGCCAGCTTGGGTGCGGTGGTGATGAAGATCACCACGGGGGTCGGAGCGCCCTCGTAGACGTCGGGCGTCCACATGTGGAAGGGCGCGGCGGAGACCTTGAAGGCCAGGCCGCAGATCAGGAACACCAGGCCGAACAGCACCCCGCCCGTGCCGGCCCCGGCGTGCACCGCCTGGGCGATCACGTCGAACCGGGTCGAGCCGGCGAAGCCGTAGATCAGGCTGGCGCCATAGAGCAGCAGGCCCGACGACAGGGCGCCCAGCACGAAGTACTTCAGGCCCGCCTCGGACGAGCGCGCGTCGTCCCGGCGGAAGGCGGCCAGCACATAGAGCGCCAGCGAGTGCAGCTCGATGCCGATGTAGAGCGAGATCAGGTCGCCGGCCGAGGCCATCATGCCCATGCCGAGCGCCGCGATCACGATCAGGATCGGAAACTCGAAGCGCTCAGCGTCGACCCGCTTCAGCCAGCCGTCGCCCAGGAGCACGGCGATGGCCGAGAAGCCGTAGATGAACACCTTGGCGAAGGAGGCCGCGTTGTCGGCGATGTAGCCGCCGCCGAAGGCCACGCCGGTCGCGGTCATGGCCGCCAGCACGGCGGCGATCACCAGCGCCACCCCGGACAGGATGGACACCAGGGTCATCGACTTCTTGGCGTAGGCGCCGACCAGCAGCAGCACCAGGGCGGCCACGGCCAGGAAGGCCTCGGGGAAGGCGAGATGGAGCGAGTCGCTCAGGTTCATGAAAGACTACCCCCTCACCCGCCCAGGGCCGCGTGGTACGCGCTCACCAGGTGGTCGGCCGACGTTTGGGTGATGTTGAAAACAGCGGCGGGCTGAACGCCCAGCCACAAGGCGCCGAGGATCAACGGCGCAAACACGATGGCCTCGCGCATCTCCAGGTCGGTGATGGCCGCGAGCTTGGGATTGACCAGTTCACCGAACACCACGCGCCGGTAGAGCGTGAGCGCATAGACCGCCGACAGGATCACCCCGGTGGTGGCGAACAGAGCCGTCCAGGTGGAGGCGCCGTAGGCCCCCGTCATGCTGGTGATCTCGCCGACGAAGCCGGAGGTGCCCGGCAGGCCGACATTGCCCATGGTGAACAGCATGAACACCGCCGCGTACCACGGCATGCGGTTCACCAGGCCGCCGTAGAAGGCGATCTCGCGGGTGTGCATGCGGTCGTAGACCACGCCGACGCAGAGGAAGAGCGCGCCCGAGATCAGGCCGTGGCTCAGCATCTGGAAGATGGCGCCCTGCACCCCCACCGGATTGGCGGCGAAGATGCCCATGGTGACGAAGCCCATGTGGGCCACGGACGAGTAGGCGATCAGCTTCTTGATGTCGACCTGACGGAAGGCGACCAGCGAGGTGTAGATGATCGCGATCACCGACAGGGTGAAGACGAGCGGCGTGAACTGCTGGCTGGCCTGCGGGAACATCGGCAGGGAGAAGCGCAGGAAGCCGTAGCCGCCGAGCTTCAGCAGGATGCCCGCCAGGATCACCGAGCCGGCCGTCGGCGCCTCCACGTGGGCGTCCGGAAGCCAGGTGTGGACCGGCCACATCGGCATCTTCACCGCGAAGGAGGCGAAGAAGGCCAGCCATAGCCAGGTCTGCACCGCAGGATCGAACTTGTAGGTCATCAGCTCGGGGATCGAGGAGGTGTGGGCGGTGGAGATCATCCACAGGATCGCCGCCAGCATCAGGATCGAGCCGAGCAGGGTGTAGAGGAAGAACTTGAAGGCCGCGTAGACCCGGCGCTGGCCGCCCCACACGCCGATGATCAGGAACATCGGCAGCAGGCCGCCCTCGAAGAACAGGTAGAACAGCACGATGTCGAGCGAGGTGAACACGCCGGTGACCAGGGTCTCCAGGATCAGGAAGGCGACCAGGTATTCCAGCACCCGCTTCTCGACCGACTTCCAGCTGGCGAGGATGCAGAGTGGCAGAAGGAAGGTGTTCAAGAGGACGAACAGCACCGAGATGCCGTCCACGCCCATGCGGTAGTAGAGGCCCCCGAACCAGGGGATCTCCTCGACGAACTGGAAGGCCGGGTTGGTGCGATCGAATTGGGCGACCATCAGCACCGCCAGGGCGAAGTCCGCCACGGTGGTGACCAGGGCGATGATCTTCGCCGCCTTCTCGGTCTTGGCCTGGTCCTTCGGATCGGCAAACAGGCGCAGCAGCACGATGCCGAGCACGCCGGCCATCGGCAGGAAGGTGATGAGGCTAAGGATTCCACTCATGGCTCAGCCCCTTACCCGCGCCACGCGATCAGGGCGAAGGTCAGCAGACCCGCGATCCCGAGCAGCATGACGAACGCATAGTGATAGACGTATCCGGACTGGATCCGGCCGGCGGTCTTGCCCACCGCCTCGGAGGCGGCGGCCACGCCGTCCGGACCGAAGCCGTCGATGATCTTCTGGTCCCCGCCCTTCCAGAACAGGTCGCCCAGCGCCTTGGCCCCGCGCACGAACACCACGTCATAGAGCTCGTCGAAGTACCACTTGTTGTAGAGGAAGCTCCACAGCGGGCCCTTCTTGGCCGCGATGCGCGCGCCCATGCCCTCGTGCAGGATGTAGAAGAACCAGGCGGCGAAGAAGCCGATGATGGTCACCGCCAGCGGCGCCCACAGCTCCCATTCGGGGCCCTCGACCTTGTCCAGCACATGGTTGGTCGGCAGGGTGAAGATGGCCCCGCGCCAGAACTCCATGCGCTCGGCGCCGATGAACTTCTCGGCGAACACGCCGCCGGCGAACACCGCGCCGACCGCCAGGACCAGCAGCGGCAGCACCACGATCCACGGGCTCTCGTGCGGCGTGTGGCCATGCCCGTGGTCGTCGTGGGCGTGCCCGTGATCGGCGTCGTCCGGCAGGGGCTCGGCGTGGGTCTCGCTCTGGGCGTGGCTGGCATGGTCGTCGTGACCGTGCCCAGCGTGCGCATGATCCTCATGGCCATGACCGTGATCGGCGTGGGCCCACTTGGGCGTGCCGTGGAAGGTCATGAAGATCAGGCGCCAGCTGTAGAAGCTGGTCAGGCCCGCCGCCAGGACGCCGACGATGAAGGCGAAGGTGGCGACCGTGTTGCCCTTGGACGCCGCGAAGGCCGCGTTGATGATCGAGTCCTTGGAGTAGAAGCCGGCAAAGCCGATATCCAGGTGCGGGATGCCCACGCCGGTGATGGCCAGGGTGCCGATCAGCATCACCGCGTAGGTGATGGGCATCAGCTTCCACAGCCCGCCCATCTTCCGCATGTCCTGTTCGTGGTGCATGCCGATGATCACCGAGCCGGCGCCCAGGAACAGCAGGGCCTTGAAGAAGGCGTGGGTGAACAGGTGGAACATGCCGGCCTGGTAGGCCCCCACCCCGGCGCCGAAGAACATGTAGCCGAGCTGCGAACAGGTCGAATAGGCGATCACCCGCTTGATGTCGTTCTGCGCCAGGCCGACCGTGGCGGCGAACAGGGCCGTGATCGCGCCGATGGTGGCGACCACCAGCTTGGCCTGGGGCGCATATTCGAACAGCGGCGACAGCAGGCACACCATGTAGACGCCCGCCGTCACCATGGTGGCGGCGTGGATCAGGGCCGACACCGGGGTCGGGCCTTCCATCGCGTCCGGCAACCAGGTGTGCAGGAAGAACTGGGCCGACTTGCCCATGGCGCCGATGAACAGGAGCACGGCGGCCAGGTCGAGGGCGCTGAACTCCCAGTTGGCGAAATGCCAGCTCGAGCCGGCATGGCTGGCGATCTGCGGGAACAGCTCGGCGAACTGGATGGTGTGGAACTGCCAGTAGATCGTCATGATGCCGAGCGCGAAGCCGAAGTCGCCCACGCGGTTGACGACGAAGGCCTTGATCGCGGCGGCCGAGGCCGAGGGCTTCTTGAACCAGAAGCCGATCAGCAGATAGGACGCCAAGCCCACCCCTTCCCAGCCGAAGAACAGCTGCATGAAGTCGGCGGCGGTCACCAGGGCCAGCATGGCGAAGGTGAACAGCGACAGGTAGGCGAAGAAGCGCGCCTTGGAGTCGTCCTCCGCCATGTAGCCCCAGCTGTACAGGTGCACGAGGCTGGAGACCGTGGTCACCACGACCAGCATCACCGTCGACAGGGTGTCGATGCGCAACGACCAGGCCGAGCGGAAATCGCCGATGTCGATGAACGGCATCAGGGTGACGGTGAACGGCTCGGCGTGGCCCCACACCTGGCTGACGAAGTTCATCCAGGCCAGGCCGCACGACAGGAACAGAAGGCCCGTGGTCACCGCCTGCGAGGGCGCGTCGCCGAGCACGCGGCGGCCGACGGCAGTGCCGCCGAAGCCGGCGATGATGGCGCCGATCAGCGGCGCGAAGACGAGGATCGTGACGAGACTCTGCACCCTCAGCCCTTCATCATGCTGGCGTCGTCCACGGCGATGTCGCCGCGGTTACGGAAGAAAGTGACGAGGATGGCCAGGCCCACCGCGGCTTCCGCGGCGGCCACGGTCAGCACGAACAGGGCGAAGATCTGCCCCACCACGTCGTGCAGGAAGACCGAGAAGGCCACCAGGTTGATGTTCACCGCCAGCAGGATCAG
>DASYBX010000058.1:0-4460 GCA_036500495.1 Caulobacteraceae bacterium | reverse complement strand
GGGGATGTGCACCTGGGGTCCGTACATGTCGAGCACGTACTGCGGCTCGTCGCTGAGGTCGGTGACTTCCGGCACCGAGTCCTGCATGCGGTAGGCCATCTCGTACTGGGCGATCTTGGACAGGATCTCCGGGTCGCCGGTGATCTGGTACTGGCTGCGCGACAGTTCGCCGATGAAGTCCATCTCCGAGCGCCGTTCCTGGCGGCCGACGCCGTCGGGATTGGCCACGTAGAGCACCGGCGAATTGCCCGAGCGGAACTCCACGCCCTGGTGGTTGGACGGCAGGAAGCCCGCCGACCAGGTCGCCTGGGTGGCGCCGACGCCCGCCGCCTGGAACTGGCTCTTCATCACGATATAGGCGGGCAGGTTGGAATTGTCCGTCCCCAGAGCGTAGTTGACCCAGGCCCCCGCCGACGGCCGGCTGGCCAGCTGGAAGCCGGTGTGCAGCAGGATGTCGGCCGGGTCATGGTTGACCTGCGGCGTCCAGATCGAGTGGATGAAGGTGAGGTCGTCGGAGATGGCCCCGGTGTGGGGCATCAGGTCCGACACCCAGCGGCCGGACTGGCCGTATTGCTTATAGGGCGCGAGCGGGCCCATCAGCGGGAACGACGACTGGGCGTTGGTCATGGCCGAGACCTTGGCCGTGCCCTTGACCGATGGCGGAATCTCCTGGCCGTGGCGTTTGATGACCTCGGGCTTGTAATCGAAGGTGTCGACCTGGCTGACGGCCCCCTTCATGTGGATGTCGATCACCCGCTTGGCCCGCGCCGGGAACTGGCCGGTGGTCAGCTTGCCCATGTCCGGGCCGGTGTCACCGCCTGCCGGCCCGCCGGAGCCCGCGGCCAGCGACTTGCCGCCGCCGAGCAGCTCGGCCGCCGCGATGGCGCCCAGGCCCATGCCGGAGCCCAGCAGCGAGCGCCGGGTGAAGTTGGCCAGTTCAGCGGGATCGAACTCGATGTTCTTGCTCATGTCCGTCCCTCCTAGCGCAGGGTGTAGGCGTCGGGTGAGTTCATCACCCCGGCGGTGACCATGGTCATGGCCGCCAATTCGGCCGGATCGATCGAGGGATCGACCGGCGCCACCCCGATGGCGAGCAGCTTTTTCACCTCGTCGGGCTGGCCCTTCATCCAGGCCGCCTCCTGGGCGCGGAAGCGTTTCATCGAGGCCAGTTCCGTGGCCACCGGATGGCGGCGGACCGCCAGGCGCCACAGGGTGGTGAGCTGCCCGTCCTCGCTCGCCGACGACTTGATCGCCCGCTCGGCGATCTTGCGGTAGGCCTCCATGAACTGGGTGTCGTTCATCATCACCAGCGCCTGCAGCGGGGTGTTGGAGATCGAGCGGATCACCGTGGCGTTGTAGCGGTCCGGCATGTCGAACGGCACGAGGTTGGCCACCGGGGCGTTGCGCTTGATGTAGGTGTACATCGAACGGCGGTGGTTCTCGTCGGCCGGCACATTGGTGGGATAGACCACAGCGCCCTGGGCGGCGCCGTCCCAGATGGCGTCCGGCGCATAGGGGAAGACGGCGTCGCCGCCGACCTTCTTGACCAGCAGGCCCGAGGCCATCAGCGCGTTGTCGCGCAGGATCTCCGCCGGCATGCGGAAGCGCGGTCCGCGCTCCAGCAGGAAGTTGCGCGGGTCCTTCTCCAGGTTCTCACGGCTGACGTTGGACGACTGCCGGTAGGTGGCCGACATCACCATCAGCTTGTGCATGTGGCGCATGTCCCAGCCGGAGCGCAGGAACTCGACGGCCAGGTAGTCGAGCAGCTCCGGATGGGTCGGGTTGGTGCCCTGGGTGCCGAAGTCGTCGACCGTCTGGACGATGCCGGTCCCGAAGTGGTTCTGCCACATGCGGTTGACGTAGACCCGCGCGGTCAGGGGCTGCTTGGGATCGAACAGCCATTCGGTCAGGCCCAAGCGATCGCGGGGAAGCTTGTCGCTCCACGGGAAGACGCGGGGAATGCCGCCGGGCTTCACCTCCTGCATGTAGGAATTGTAGACCCCACGGTCGAGCACATAGGTCTTGCGCGGGATCGGCTGGTCGCCGGCGACCATGACCTGCAGTACCGGGGTCTCGACGCGCTGGGCGGAAAGGCGGGCGTCGGTCAGGGCCTTCCAGGCCTGCTGCACCGCCGGATCTCTCTGCGCCGCGATCTGGATCATCTGTGCACGGACGTCCGTGGCCGAGGCCGGCAGCGGCGCCTTGGGGTCCTGCAGATAATCGACTTCGAGCGGCGTCAGGACGCGGGTGACCACGCGGATGTCGTCGATGGCCGCGCCCACGATCTCGGGCCGGTTGAAGTTGGTGCCGGAGGCCAGGCCGAAGTAGCTGCCGAAGTAGCTGGTGCGGCCGCGCGGGAAGGCCGAGCGGGTCAGGCCGTCGTGCTGGACCTCGACCGGCTGCAGCTTGCCGTCGAAATACAGCTTCATGCCGGCAGCCTTGGAGTTGCCGTCGTAGGTCGAGGTGACGTGCACCCAGCGCCCGGTCGGCACGTCGGCCTTGGTCTCGACCAGGACCATGTTGGTCGGGGCGTTGTGAGTGATCGAATAGGCCAGCTTGTTGTTGGACATGCTGAGCTCGTAGCCCAGCCCTTCGACGCCGCCGTTGTTGTAGAGGATCGAGGCCGACGGGCCGTTGGGCCGCGTGGAGTCATAGTAGGGCTTCTTCGGCAGCTTGATCCAGAAATCGAGGCTGTAGGGCTGGGTGCGCTCGAACATGCCGACCTTCGGATCGGCCGAGAACACCGAGTCGTGCATCACGATGGCCTGGCCGCCGTCGTGGCCGGGGACCCAGGTCACGTTGTTCAGCAGGGCGGGCCCGGCATCCGGCATGCCCGACGGCGAGAACTCGACCAGCTCGTCCTTCAGCCCGGGCAGGATCTGGCGGTGGGTGATGCGCTGCGGATCGCCCAGGCGATCGTCGGTGTAGCCGGACACCACCAACTGCTCGAGCGCCGCGTCGACCTCGTACGAGGCCAGGTACGGCAGGTCGGGATCGGCCTTGTGCGCGGCGATGTTCGCGGCCATGCCGGCGCCGCCCTTGCGGGTGGCCTGGTCGGTGAACGCCAGCTTCTTCTTGGGCTTGCCACCCGGAGTCTTGGAGTCCTGGGCCTTGGGGCCGTCGGCCTTGAGGCTGGCCTTGATCAGGCCGGGCTTGCCGGCGGGATCGCCCTTGGGCTTTGCGGCCTTGTCGCCGCCGGCCGCCTTCATGTCCTGGGTCGCATCGACGGCAGCGCCCGCCCCGGCGATGGCCGAGGTCTGGGTGTTGATGGCGACCTTGCCGCCGGTGGCCTTGGCCCCGGCCGCCTCCAGCACATTGGTGGTCTGGAACATCGGCGTCGGCTTGCCGGCCTTGATGTCCGCCAGGATCTTGGTCTGCAGGACGGCGGTGGCCTGGGCCCGCGTCATGTCGTCGAACGGCGTCTTCTTGCCTGTGGGCGTGCCGGGGGTCGGCAGCTGCTCGTCGATATAGACGCGGTCGTTGTCCTTGAGGTTCTCGCCCTTCTGGTGCTGGTCCAGCGGGTAGTAGGCCTGGGTGTCGGCCTCGATCGCGTTCTTCACGAACAGGGCGCGCTGGGCGGCGGGGACCGCGTCGACCTGAGCCGCAGCATGCTGCTGGGCCGCGCGCAGGGCGGCCTCATAGGCGGCTTCGGCGGCCTGCACCTTCTTGCCGTTGGCGGCCATCTTGCGGGACTGCAGCGGCGTCGGCCATTCCAGGGCCGTGCCCATCACCGTGCCGCGATTGCTGGAGCCGCCGCCCCGGTCGTCCATCTGGTTGAAGATGCCCGACAGCGAATAGTAGTCGGCCTGGGCGATCACGTCGTACTTGTGGTTGTGACACTTGGCGCAGCCGACGGTCAGGCCCAGGAAGTCCTTGCCGATCAGCTCGGTGCGTTCCTGCACGTAGTTGATGCGGTATTCCTCGTCGATCGAGCCGCCCTCGGAGTCCTGGCGCCCTTCCTTGAGGAAGGCGGTGGCCAGCAACTGTTCACGGGTGGGCTTGCCACCGTTGAGCTTGTCGCCCGCCAACTGCCAGGTGACGAACTTGTCGTAGGGCATGTTGCGCTCGAAGGCGCCGATCACCCAGTCGCGGTAGGGATAGGAGATCGGGCGTTCGCTGTCGTTGAGGCCGCCGCGGCTATCGGCATAGCGGGCCACGTCGAGCCAGATGTTGGTCTGCCGCTCGGCGTATTCCTTGGACGCCAGCAGCTTGTCGACCAGCTTTTCGTAGGCGCCCGGGTCCTTGTCGGCGACGAAGGCGTCGACCTGCTGCAGGCTCGGCGGCAGGCCGGTCAGGTCGAGGTAGACGCGGTTGATCAGGGTCTCGCGGTCGGCCTCCGGCGAGGGCGACAGGCCTTCCTTGGCCAGCTTGGCGTAGACGTAGCGGTCGATCTGGTTGACCGCCTGGCCGTCCCACTTGGTGCGCTCGGGCTGCACGATGGCGGGGGTGATGTAGGCCCA
>DASYBX010000057.1:0-34763 GCA_036500495.1 Caulobacteraceae bacterium | reverse complement strand
GCCGATGCAGGACGCCACGGTGGTGTCCCGGCTGCGGGCGGCGGGCGCCGTGGTGCTGGGCAAGACCAACCTCTCGGAGGGCGCGGCGGCCGGCTACAACCCGGTGATGGACGTGCCGCTCAACCCCTGGAACCACGACCGGTGGCCGGGGCTGTCGTCCAGCGGATCGGGCGTGGCCCTGGCGGCCGGGCTGTGCTTCGGCGCGGTCGGCACCGACACCGGCGGCTCGATCCGCATGCCGTCGTCCGCCGATGGCGTGGTCGGGCTGAAGCCGACCTATGGACGGGTGAGCCGATACGGCGTGATGGCCATGGCCCCCTCGCTGGATCATGTCGGGCCGATGGCGCGCGAGGTGGGCGACGTCGCGGTGCTGTTCGACGTCATGGCCGGGCGTGACGCGCGCGACGCGACGTCCTTGGACGCACCGCCGGCCAATGCCGCCAGGACGCTGACCGCAGGCGTTCGCGGCCTGCGCATCGGCCTGGACCGCGACTATGCGTTCAAGGGCATCGACGCGGGCGAGGCGCGGGCGCTGAAGGCGGCGCTGAAGCTGCTGGAGGACCAGGGCGCCCACATCGTCGAGGCGCGCATGCCCGACGTGTCGGACATCGTGCCCATCTGGAACACCATCTGCAGCGTGGAGATGGCGGCCGCCCACGCCGAGACCTATCCCAAGCGGGCGGCCGAGTACGGCCCCTATCTGCAGACCTTCCTGGCCGGGGGCCTGGCGGTGACGCCGAAACAGCTGGCGGCGGCGCGCAAGCGTCGGGAGGTTCTCAGCGCCGGATTGAACCAGCTCCTGGCCACGGTGGACGTGATGGCGGGGCCCGCCGGAGACTCCCCGGCGTGGCCGATCACCCACGCCCAGCAGGTCGGTCCGCTGGCCGCCTACCACCAGGCCTGGAGCGCCGCCCAGCCGCGCAGCGCCGAGCTCACCATGCCCATGGACCTGGCTGGCGTGCCCGCGATCTGCCAGCCCTGCGGCTTCTCGCCCGACGGGCTGCCCTACAACCTGCAGTTCACCGGGCGGCGGCTGAGCGAGGCGATGCTGTGCCGGGTCGCCCATGCCTACGAGCAGGCGACCGACTGGCGCAGCCGGCATCCGCCCGTCCAGGCGTAGCGCACGCGCTCATCCCGCCGGCACGATCGCCTGCAGGGCCGCGTCGCCGTCGGCGTAGGCGGGGAAGCGGTAGAAATCGGCCTCGTGCTCCAGCGCCTTGCGCAGGCGCCGGCGGTAGTCGGCGCGCGGGATGTCGACGGCGCCGAACTGCGACAGATGCTCGGTGAGGAACTGGGTGTCGAGCAGCAGGAACCGGCCCACCGCCAGCCGGGCCACCAGATGCACCAGGGCCACCTTGGAGGCGTCGCGCTCACGCGAGAACATGCTCTCGCCGAAGAAGGCCGCGCCGTGGGCCACGCCGTAGAGGCCGCCCACCAGCACCCCGTCCCTCCAGCACTCCACGCTGTGGCCGTGGCCGCGCATGAACAGCTCCTTGTAGAGCCGCTCGATGGGACGGTTGATCCAGGTGTCGGGCCGGTCGGGGCGGGCGGCGGCGCAGGCGGCGACCACCTGCTCGAAGGCGGTGTCGATGCGCACCTGGTAGGGGTCCTGACGCACGGTGCGGGCCAGGCGCTTGGGCACATGGAAGCCGTGCAGGGGAATCACCCCGCGCTCGGCCGGGTCGATCAGGAAGATGCGGTCGTCCTCGCGCGCGTCGGCCATGGGGAAGACGCCCTGCTCGTACCAGGTGAGCAGGTCCTCGACACAGATCTCGTCGTGCGTGTCCTTCATGCGACGCAGATCATAGGAGGGTGCGGCGAAGGCGGCCAGCCCTGCGGCGGGCTCACCGCTCGCATAGGGTGGCGCCCTATGCTATGAGGCGCGATGCACACCATTCAGCACAAGCAGAACCTCCTTGTCCGGGTGCGCCGCATCCGCGGGCAGGTGGAGGCGATCGAGCGGGCCCTGGAATCCGAATCCGGCTGCGAGACCGTGATGCACCAGATCGCGGGCGCGCGCGGCGCCCTGGCGGGGCTGATGACCGAGGTGGTCGAGGAGCACGTCCGCAATCACCTGGTCGACGGCGACGCCCATCCGGGCGCCCTGGACCCGGACGCCACGGAAGCCCTGCTGTCGGTGATCCGCAGCTACCTCAAATAGTGAGCGTCATGACCTTTGCGCCCCCCTCCACGTCCGGTCTCGAGCACTCGCACGTGTTCCTGGGCAAGAACCACGAAGGCAGCGAACGGCGGACCTGGGCCGTGATCTGGCTGTGCGGCGCGATGATGGTGGGGGAGATCGGCGGCGGCCTGCTGTTCCACTCCATCGCCCTGGTCGCCGACGGCCTGCACATGTCGACCCACGCCGGCGCCCTGCTGCTGGCGGCGCTCGCCTACACCTACTCCCGCCGGTATGCGCAGGACGACCGGTTCTCGTTCGGCACCGGCAAGCTCGGCGACCTCGCCGGCTTCACCAGCGCCATCGTGCTGGCGATGATCTCCCTGCTGATCGGCTACGAGGCGATCGCGCGCCTGCTGCACCCCGTCGCGATCCAGTTCGGCCAGGCCATCCCGATCGCCGTGCTCGGCCTGGGGGTCAACATCGCCAGCGCCTGGCTGCTGAGCGGCGGCCATGACCACCATCACGGCCATGGCCACGGTCATTCGCACGGCCACGGCCACGGCCACGGCGACCATGATCATGACCACGGCCATGACCATGGGGACGAGAGCCATCCGATCCAGACCGCGCAGGGGCTGGTCCTGCTGAGCGTGTTCGAAGACGGCGTGCCGCCGCGCTTCCGCCTGGGCGCCGAGGACGGCCGCGCCCTGGACCCGGATCAGGTGGCGGTGGAGACGGTGCGGCCGGACGGCGCGCGCCAGACCTTCGCCTTCGTGTCATGCGACGGCGTCGTGGAGTCGCGCGAAGAGATCCCCGAGCCCCACGCCTTCACCGCGCGCCTGAGGCTGGCGGGAGAGGAGCACGCCGTCGTCTTCGAGGAGCACGAGCACGGCGCCCACGACCGCGACAACAACATGCGGGCGGCCGTCGTCCACGTGATCGCCGACGCGGCGGTGTCGGTGCTGGTGATCGTCGGCCTGGTGCTCGCCCGCCTGCTCGGCTGGCTGTGGATGGACGCCGTCGCCGGCCTGGTCGGCGCCGCCGTGATCGCCAGCTGGTCCTACGGGCTGATTCGCGACACCGGCGCGATCCTGCTCGACATGAACCCCGACCAGCGCCTCGCCGGCCAGATCCGGCAGCTGGTGGAGGCGTCCGGCGACGCGGTCGCCGACCTGCACCTGTGGCGGCTCGGCCCCGGCCATCTGGGCGCGATCCTGTGCGTCGCCACGGCGGCGCCGCGGACCGCCGCCTTCTACCGCACCAAGCTGGCTCGATACCCGGCGCTGTCGCACGTCACGGTCGAGATGATCCACCTGGCGGGCTGAGCGCCGCCAGGGCAAGGGGCCTGGCCCGGATGGACTTCATCCGGGCCGAAGCCTCAGCGGCCGACCACCGTGCCGTCGGCCAGGGTCACGCCCACCAGGCTGCCGCCGTTGGAGCCGTTCTTCATCGGGTGGATGCGCACGGTCACCTTGTCGCCGGCCTTGAGCGAGGTCTTCTTCCAGCCGCGCCGGGCCAGGTCGCCCGGGTTGCCGCCTTCCACGGACCATTCGCTGGTGCTGGTGCCGGCTTCGTTGGGCACCACCACCTGGAGCCAGGTGTGCGGGTTGGTCCACTGGAAGTCCTTCACGGTGCCGACCAGCTGCACTTCCTTCTGGTTGTCGAACATGGCGAAGGAGTGGTGCGCCAGGGCCGGGGCCGCGATGGCGGTCAGGCCAGCGGCGGCGAGGCCGAGGGCGAGGGTTTTGGTCTTCATAGGGTTTCTCCGGGGCTGAGCCTGGGGCGTCGAACCGCCCCAGGGTCTGTTCACATCTTGTGGTCGTTGACGCAGACCATCTCGGTCGGCTGGTAGTTGGCCAGGCGCTTGAGGGTGAAGGACGTGGACCACGGCGCGGAGTAGTTGTCGGGGTCGGTGATGGTGACCACCCCTTCCAGGGTGTTGGCGTCCTTGAGGGTGAACTTCTCCTCGGTCTTCAGCTTCTCGCCGTGCGGCAGGCCGGAACCGTCGAGCCAGGTCTTGTCGTTGAAGCCCATGGTGTCGACCACCAGGGTCTTGCCCTGCCATTTGCCCGTGGCGTAGCCCATGTAGGTCGAGGTTCGCGTGTCGTCGTTCAGCTGCGGCGGACCGCGGGTGAGGTCGACGAAGCGGTAGGTGTGGTTGGCCTCGAACACGAAGTCGACCTGGTCGGATTCCTGCACGATCAGCAGCGGATACTGGTTGTAGAAGATCCGCAGCGGCCCGTGGGGCAGGCAGTCGGCGATCGGATCGGTCTTGGGATCCTTCTTCAGGTCAGCCTGGCGCTTCTGGTATTCGGCGCGGGCGGCGGGCAGCAGCGGGGGCTCCTTGCCGTCGACGGTCTTCACCGCCTTGGGCCGGGTGGGCATGGTCCAGGCGCCGCCGATATAGGGCTGGCTGGCCGGCGGACGCCGGCTCTGGGGGATGCCGTCGAAGTCGGGGCCGGCCGCCGCCGCGGCGCCGGCCGCACCCAGGAGAGCCGTGGAGGCCAACAGGGCCAGGCCCATCTTGGAATTCATCTTCATGGGGGTCGGGGTCCTGGTCACTTGGCGGTCGAGATGCCGAAGGCGTCGGGGATGTTGCGGTTGTTCTCTTCGCACGCGTATTCGGTCAGCCCGCCCCAGCCGGCGTCACGCTCCAGGTCCGAGCGGAAGGCAAAGTTGCGCTTCATGCTGAACGGCTTGGTGAAGTGGTCCGGATCGCTGATGGTTTCCATCACCTCGAGGTCGGTGTGGCCGAGATTGGCCTTCACCTTGGTGAAGCGCTCGGTGACCTTCAGCTTGGGCCCGTGCGAGGTGTGCGAGTCCAGCAGGGTGCGGTTGTTCAGGTGGTCGGTCTCGACCACCAGGGTGTTGCCGTCCCAGTGGCCGACCGAATAGCCCAGGAAGGTGAAGGGCGTGTTGGCCGGGGCCGGCTTGCCGTCCATGTGCACGAAGCGGACGTTATGGTTGACCTCGTACAGCATCACGATCAGCCCCGGTGAATAGGCGAAGCGGATCGGGAACGGCGCGTTGGTCACCCGCGGCACCCCGTGCGGGAAGCAGTAGGTCGAGGCGTCGGCGATCGGCTCGCCGGCCTTCTCCGCGTCGACGTGGCGCTGGGTGTCCTTGGCCTCCTCGGGGGTGAACGGCGGCGCCTGGTTGTCCAGGGTGCGAAGCGCGGTCGACGGCCGCGGCACTTCCCACAGGCCGTTGAGGTCATGCGGATCGGAGGGCGGCGGGGTGGGCTCCCACTGCGTCTCCGGCGCGCCGTCGCCGTCGCGGCGCAGGCCGTCCGCCGGGGGGGCGGGGCGCGCGCCCCGGGGCGTGGGGGTGACCACCGTCGCCTGAGCCCAACTCGAGGTGGGAATCGAGACGGGCGCCGCGAGGCACCCCGCCGCGGCCAGCACCGCGCAATACCGCTTCTTGTCCATACGTCCTCGTTCCCCATTGCGCGGCTGGCGGCCGCTCGTGTGACTCGAGCCAGAGGGGTGGGCCGCAGATGGTCGGCGCGCGTGCGGGGACGGCGTGACGGCGATGCGTCACAAAATTCCCTCCCGGTTGCGAAGCCGTGTCCTCGAATGACGGAGGCCGGCTTTCCCATTATGCCCTCAGGCTTGGGCGCATGGTGGCGCAGTCAAATTCCGCTTTTATTTCTCAGAGGGTGGGAATCGCCGGTTTTTGCTGCGCTTCCGCAACATGGCCGGTCCAGCGCGGGCGCCTGAGACCGTGCCCGGCCCCGGCGGCGGCCGGTCAGCGATCGCCGCGCATGTCCTGCGCGTTGCGCACCATGATCTGCAGGATGCGGTCGAAGGTCTCCACGTCCTTGGCCGAGAGACCGGCCGTCAACCTGTCGGCGCGGGCCTTCATCACCCCGATCATCGCCGCCCGCGCCACCGTGGCCTCGGGCGCCAGCCGCACCATGACCTGCCGCGCGTCCTCGGCGGCGCGGTCCTTGGTCACCAGGCCGCGCTCCACCAGCGAGGCCACGTCGCGGCTGACCGGGGCCTTGTCGCGATCCAGCCGGACGCAGATGTCGCCGACCGTCTGTTCGCCTTCGCGGATCAGCATGGTGACGATCGGCCACTCGGTGGCCGTGAGGCCCGCGACCTTGCCGTACATCCGCTTGCCGCTGGTCTTCAGCAGATAGGCGAGCTGCATGATGTGCGACGCGACCGTGCTGCCTTCATTGTCCATGAATCTGGTCCCGCCCCGCCCGCTGTTGCGCAACCTATATGCCAGCCGCGCCACAGGCCAGTCAGGGCCGCTCAGGCTGAGGTGTTCAGGCCGGGGGCCGGGCCTGCGCCTTGCCCTTGGGCCTGGGCGCCGCCGAGGCGCCGGCGGCGAGCTTGCGCACCTCGGAGCTGGCGGCCACGGCGCCGCCCTGGGCCAGCCGCTCGTGGTTGGCTTCGATCTCGCCGAGTTCGTAGCGGTAGTTGACCATCAGGCCGTGAGCCTCCCCGAGGCCGCGCGGCGAGGTGTCGGCGGCGAAGTTGAGGCGGTGCAGGCTGGCGCCGTTGTTCAGGTGGAAGCGGGCCACCGGGTCGAGCGGCTTGCCCTTGGGCGTCTTGGCTTCGAGCAGGTAGAGCGCCGCCGCGCGCAGCAGAGGGGCGCGCAGTTCCGCGCTCCGGGCCGCGTCGTGAGCCCAGGCGCCGCCGTCGTCTAGCCCGGCCGCGAGGAGAGCCTGGTCCTCGGGCGACAACAGGCCGTCGCCATGCGCCTTCAGCTGGCCGGCCAGCCACGGGGCGAAGCCGGGCACGGGCGAGAGGGTGATGAAGGTTTTGAGTTCCGGCAGGTCGCGACTGAGCTCGTCGACCACCTGCTTGATCAGGAAGTCGCCGAACGAGATGCCGCGCAGGCCCGCCTGGCAGTTGGAGATGGAGTAGAACACCGCCGTGTCGGGCCGGCCGGCGGCGTCCGGCGCGCCGTCCCCGCCGAGCAGGGCGCCGATGCTGTCCGGGCTGCCGCGGGTGAGGGCGACCTCGACGAAGATCAGGGGCTCGTCGACCAGCTGGGGATGGAAGAAGGCGAAGCAACGGCGGTCGTCCGGTTCGAGGCGCCGGCGCAGGTCGCTCCAGTCCTTGATCTGGTGCACCGCCTCGTAGCGGATGATCTTCTCCAGGATGTTGGCCGGGCTGCTCCAGTCGATGCGCCGCAGCACCAGGAAGCCGCGGTTGAAACATGACGAGAACAGGTGGGTGAAATCGGCATCCAGGGCCCTGAGCGCGGGATGGGCGCCCAGGTGCGGCAGGGCGGCCTCGCGCATGCGCACCAGGGTGAGGGTGCCGAGCGGGGCGAGGTTCAGGCGGCGCAGCACCTCCTGGCGCGGCGGTTCGGCGGCGTTGTGCAGGGTCAGCACCGTCTCGGCGTCGGGCCGGGCGCGATAGGCGTCGATGGCGCGGTCGAGGCGCTCGGGATCGGGACCGAAGCCCGAGCCCAGCGCCAGCAGGAACTCGCGCTGGCCCTCCGTGTCGAGCGCGGACCAGCGGGCCAGGACCTCGCTGGCCATGGCGACGCTGGAGGCCTCGCCGTGGTCGCCGGAGACCAGCTTGGCGCAGAGGGCGGTCAGGGCCGGTACGGCGCCGGCGTCGCTTGGCCGGGCCTCGGGCGCGGGCCGAGCGTTGCGGCGGGCCAGGGCGCGGCTGCGTTCGAAGATGGCGGTCAGCATGCCGCCGAGGAAGGTCGGCTTCACCGACAAGGCCACGCTCCCCATGCCCGGCCACCTTTGCAGAAAGGACCCGTAGCGACAACGCGTGGGCGAGACGCGCCGTTGCAGGGCGGCGGCGCGATGCTCAGGCGTTGATCCCCAAGCCCGTGAAGCCGGGGACAGTCGTCAACGCCACCGGCTTCCGACGATCCATATCGCCATGACGGCGAGGAGGATCATCGCGCCCACGCGGATCGCGGCTGGTTGCAGGGCGCTGATGAACTCGGTGATCACACCGCACAGCTTGCCACAGATTCCGTTCGCCGCCTTTGGGGAACCCTAGTTCCCCGTCTCCTGCCGCCGGATCCAGTTCTCCAGCCAGTGGATGTTGTAGTCGCCGGCCAGGATGTCGGGGTCGTGCAGCAGGTCCTGGAACAGGGGGATGGTGGTCTCGATGCCGCCGACCACCATCTCGCCGAGGCAGCGGCGCAGACGGGCGACGCATTCGGTGCGGTCGCGGCCGTGGACGATCAGCTTGCCCGCCAGGCTGTCGTAGTAGGGCGGGATCGAGTAGCCGGCGTAGATCGCCGAATCCAGACGCACGCCCAGGCCCCCCGGAGCGTGGAAATCGGTGATCAGGCCCGGCGAGGGGGTGAAGGTGCGCGGGTTCTCGGCGTTGATGCGGCACTCGATGGCGTGGCCCTCGATCAGCACCTCGTCCTGCTTGAACGACAGGGGCAGGCCGGCGGCGATGCGGATCTGTTCGCGCACCAGGTCGATGCCGGTGACCGCCTCGGTGACCGGGTGCTCGACCTGCAGGCGGGTGTTCATCTCGATGAAGAAGAACTCGCCGTCCTCGTAGAGGAACTCGATGGTGCCGACGCCGAGGTAACCGATGGCCTTGATGGCGTCGACCACGACCTTGCCGATCTTGGCCCGCGTCTTGGCGTCGATGACCGGGGAGGGGGCCTCTTCCAGCACCTTCTGGTGGCGGCGCTGCAGGGAGCAGTCGCGCTCGCCGAGGTGGCAGACGTTGCCGAAACTGTCGGCGATCACCTGGAGCTCGATGTGGCGGGGCTTGGAAAGGTAGCGCTCCATATAGACCGCGTCGTCGCCGAACGCCGCCTTGGCCTCGGCCCGGGCGGTGGCGACGGCCTCGCGCAGGCTCTCGGGATTGAGGGCCACCTTCATGCCGCGCCCGCCGCCGCCGGCGGCGGCCTTGATCAGCACGGGGAAGCCGATGTCATCGGCCGCGGCGATGGCCTCTTCCTCGGTGGTGATCGCGCCGTCCGAGCCCGGGACCACCGGGATGCCGGCCTCCTTGACCGTCTGCTTGGCGCTGATCTTGTCGCCCATGACCCGGATGTGCTCGGGCTGGGGCCCGATGAAGGTCATGCCGTGGGCCTTCACGATCTCGGCGAAGCGGGCGTTCTCGCTGAGGAAGCCGTAGCCGGGGTGGATGGCCTGGGCGCCGGTGATCTCGGCGGCGGCGATGATCGAGGGGATGTTGAGGTAGCTCTTGGCGGCCGCGGCCGGGCCGATGCAGACGCTCTCGTCGGCGAGGCGCACGTGCATGGCGTTGCGGTCGGCCTCGGAGTGCACGGCCACGGTGGCGATGCCCATCTCCTTGCACGCCCGGTGCACCCGGAGCGCGATCTCGCCCCGGTTCGCGATCAGGATCTTGTCGAACATAACGCTGCCTCTCGGGCCTATTCGATGACCGCCAACGGCTCGCCGAACTCCACGGGCTGGCCGTCCTCGACCAGCACCGCGCGCACCACGCCGGCCTTGGGCGCGGGGATCGGGTTCATGGTCTTCATGGCTTCGATGATCAGCAGGGTCTGCCCTTGCGTGACCGTGTCGCCGACCTTGATGAAGGGGGCCGCGTCGGGCTGGGGCTGCAGGTAGACGGTGCCGACCATGGGCGATTTGATCACTTCGCCGGGGGGCAGGGTCTCGCCGGTGGCCGCGGGCTGGGCGGAGACCGGGGCGGCGGCCGCGAAAGCCGGCGCGGCGACGGCGGCGGGGGCCACGGACTGCACGGCCACGGGGGCGGCCATGAGCACGCGCGACACCCGGATCTTCAGATCGCCGCGCTCGACCTCGATCTCGCTGAGACCGGTGTCGTTGAGGATGCCGGCCAGCCGGCGCACGAGGCGCGTATCGATGGGATCGGGACCGTCGGACATGAGGGGTAATCCTGTGGTTGGTCTTCTCGCCTAGGCCTTCTGGGCCAGGTGGGCGGCGGCCTGGACGGCCAGTTCATAGCTCTTGGCGCCGAAGCCGGCGATGATGCCGGTGGCGGCCTTGGACACGAAGGTCTGGTGGCGGAAATCCTCGCGAGTCGCCAGATGCGACAGGTGGCATTCCACGATCGGGATCGATAGCGTCTTCAGCGCGTCGAGCAAGGCCACCGAGGTGTGGCCATAGGCCGCCGGATTGATCACCACCGCCGCCGCCTCGGTGCGCGCCTCCTGGATCCAGTCGACCAGCTGGCCCTCGTGGTTCGACTGGCGGAACACCACCTCATGGCCCAGGGCCTTGCCGAGGCCGGCGCAGGCCTTGGCGATGTCGTCCAGCGTGGTCGCGCCATAAATGTGCGGCTCGCGGACCCCCAGGAGGTTGAGGTTGGGCCCGTTGAGCACGTAGATGGGCTTTGTAGGACCGTTGGGCATGGGACTCCGCTGTGGGCGGCCGTTGGGATTGGCCGTCCTTGTAACTTCGGCGCCCCAGGCTCACAAGCGGGCGTCACAGTGCAATGCGGGCCGGGCGGCAAGCTTGGCCCTGGAGTAGGCGATGAAGCTTTGGGTCAATGGCGAGGAGCGCAGCCTCGAGGCGGTGGGGGACGTGGCCGGCCTGGTGGCCGCGCTCGGCCTCGATGGCCGCAAGGTGGCGGTGGAGCGCAACCTCGAGATCGTGCCCCGCTCGACCTATCGCTCGACGCCGGTGCTGGACGGCGATCGCATTGAAATCGTGCATTTTATCGGAGGCGGCTAGATGAACGCGCCCACTCACTCCGCGGCCGTGGCGGCCTCTGACGACACCTGGACCGTGGCCGGACGCACCTTCCGGTCGCGCCTGATCGTGGGCACCGGCAAGTACAAGGACTACGCCCTGAACGCGGCTGCGGCCGAGGCGGCCGGCGCCGAGATCGTGACCGTGGCGGTTCGCCGCGTGAACCTGTCGGACCCGTCCCAGCCGATGCTGGTCGACTATGTGAAGCCCGACCGATTCACCTATCTGCCCAATACCGCGGGCTGCTTCACCGGCGAGGACGCGGTGCGCACGCTGCGCCTGGCGCGCGAAGCGGGCGGCTGGGACCTGGTGAAGCTGGAGGTGCTCAGCAACACCGCGCACCTCTACCCCGACATGGAGGAGACCTTGCGGGCGCTGAAGATGCTGGTCGCCGAAGGCTTCCAGGTGATGGTCTATTGCACCGACGACGTGGTCTACGCCAGGAAGCTGGAGGAAGCGGGGGCGGCGGCGATCATGCCGGCGGCCGCGCCGATCGGCTCGGGCCTCGGCATCCAGAACCCGATCAACATCCGGCTGATCATCGAGCAGGCCAAGGTGCCGGTGGTGGTCGACGCGGGCGTCGGCACCGCGTCGGACGCCGTGGTGGCGATGGAGCTGGGCTGCGAGGGGGTGCTGATGAACTCGGCGATCGCCAACGCCAAGGACCCGGTGCGCATGGCCCGGGCGATGAAGCACGCCGTGATCGCCGGGCGCGAGGCCTATCTGGCGGGGCGGATGCCCAAGCGGATGTACGCCGATCCATCCTCGCCCCTGGCGGGGTTGATCTAGGGACAAGGTTACGACGCCGCAGGCGGCCGCCATTGAAACCACCAAGGACACCAACGACACCAAGGACATCGAGAGGTCGGCCCCGTCCGCGCTCTTCTTGGTGAACTTGGTGTCCTTGGTGGTTCCTTCCCAATTGCCGCTTCGCGGCGGGCGGAGCTTTCGGACACTTTCCAGCCCAGGTTCAGATAACTAGCTGTCACGTTATTGTCGCACCTGCTGCGGTGCAGCACGGTGTGGCCGCGGCGCCCCTTCTATGGGTGCGCGACGCCCCTTACGTACGCCTTCCCCCACCACGGGGAATAGTTCGTATAAGGAATAAAACAGTGAAGTCTCTCGTTGCTTTCGCGGCCCTCGCGGCCGCCGCCGCCATCGCGGCTCCCGCTTCCGCCCAGACCCTGCCGTCCTACCTCGCCCCGCTGAGCTACAACGCCTCGCTGGGCTATACCGGCCTCAGCTGGGGCGGCAACAACCTCGGGGCGGTGACCCTGCGCGCGGGCGCCGACCTCGGCAAATATGTGGGCGTGGAGGGCGAAGGCTCGTTCGGCGTGTCCGACGCCGCCGTGTCGCTGGCCGGCGCCAGCGCCAAGACCCACCTGGACAACGCCTACGCCGGCTACGTGGTCGGCCGCTATCCGATCATGCCCAACGGCAACCTGTTCGCCCGCGTCGGCTACGGCCACATCGACGCCAGCCAGTCGGCCTCCATCGGCGGCCGGTCCGCCTCCGCCTCGGCCGGCATCGACACCCTGAACTACGGCGCCGGCGGCGAATATCTGTTCGACGGCAAGAACGGCCTGCGCATCGAATACACCCGCTACGACCTGCGCGCCGACCGCGCCCAGGACGCCGACACCTGGTCGCTGAGCTTCTTGCACAAGTTCTGATCCAGGCTCAGTCGCGCCGAAAGTCGAAGGGCTCGCCGCAAGGCGGGCCCTTTTTCGTCGGCCCGGCCGACCGGCGGCCATCCATCCCTGGCGGCAGGCCTCGGTCCTGCACTAACCTGACCGGACCGGCCAACCCGTGAGCCCGCGCCATGCCCGCATCCGCCGCCACCCGCCGCCATCTGCTCGCCGCCGCCGCGGCTTTCGCGGCCAGTCCGGCCTGGGCGCAGCCGGCCCGCACGCGCGTGCGGCTGCAGACCGACAAGGGCGTGATCGTGGTGGAGCTGGCCGACGACAAGGCGCCGATCACGGTCGCCAACTTCCTGCACTATGTGGACACCGGGCGGATGGACAGCGCGGTGTTCTACCGCGCCTCGCGCGCGCCGGGCGCGCCCACCGTTGGCCTGGTCGAGGCCGGGGTGAAGGACCCGGCCAAGCTGTTCCCGCCCATCGCCCACGAAAGCACCCTGACCACGGGGCTGAAGCACCTGGACGGGACCTTGTCGATGGCCCGGTTCGCGCCCGGCACGGCGACCAGCGACTTCTCGATCTGCTGCGGCGACGCCTCCTACCTGGACGCCCACCCGGAACTGCCGGGCGACAACGCGGGCTACGCCGCCTTCGGCCAGGTGATCGAGGGGATGGAGGTGGCGCGGGCCATCCTGGCCATGCCGACTACCGGGGCGGCGCTGAACCCGACCATGCAGGGCGAGGTGATCGACCCGCCGGTGAGGATCGTCGGCGCGCAACGGGTGTGACAGGGGCGCGACGGCGCCTCCTCTCGCGGTCCCGTCAGCTCTTGGCGTGGCGGGCCTGTTCGATGGCCAGGGCCAGCTGGTCCATGCTGTTGCCGGCGATCATGGTGTCCCCGACCACATAGGTGGGGGTGCCGGTGGCGCCGATGGCCTTGGCCAGGTCGCGCACCTGCTGGATGTGGCGGGCGTCGTCGGCGCTGCCGACGGTGGTGGCCGGGTCGAGGCCGTTCTGGCGCAGGGCCTTGGCGATGCCGGCGTCGTCGAGCGAGGTCATGGCCATCATGGCGTCGTGCACCGACTGGTACTTGCCGGCCCGCCCCGCCGCCATCGCTGCTTCGGACGCCCGCAGCGATACGCCGATCTGGCCGTCGGCGTCGGGGATGATCGGATATTCCTTGAACACGAAGCGGATGTCCGGGTGCTGCAGGATCAGGGCCTGGATCGCCGGCAGGGACGCCTTGCAATAGGGGCAGCGGTAGTCGAAAAACTCGGTCACCGTGACCTTGCCGTTCGGATTGGCGACGAAGTCGTGCGGGTCGCGCTCGATCGCGGCGCGGCGCACGGCGATGGCCTTGGCCGATTCGGCCATCAGCTGCTTCTGCCGCTTCAGTTCGTAGCGCTGGGCGGCCTCGTTGATCACCTCGGGATGGTCGTCGAGAAAGGCCAGCACCTGCTCGCGGCTGGCCTGGGGCTTGTCCGAAGGCTTGGAGCAGGCAGACAGCAGGAGGCCCGCGAGGGCCGCCACCACCAGACTCCGCACGATCGTCACGCGCATGGCGTCGCCTCAGCCGCCCTGCCGGGCCATGGCCTTCATCTCGTCGGGCGTGGGCTGGGAGGCGAGCACGATGTCGGTGGCGCGGCGGTAGTCGGGGCTATCCTTGGCCAGGGTCTCGCGGGCGCGCATGGCGAAGGCGCGGGCGTCCTTCATCTGGCCGAGGTAGAAGTTCTGCTCGGCGGTGTAGAGGCGCGCGCGGCCCTCGTCGCCCTTGGCGGCCCAGGCCTGGGCCAGGGTGAAATAGGCCTCGACGTTGTCGTTCTCGAGTTCCAGCGCCTTCTGCAGGTGGGCGATGGCGTCGTCGACCTTGGTCTTGTCCTCTTCGGCCAGCAGTTCCTGGCCGAGCATGACCTGCAACAGGGGAGCCTTGGGTTTCAGGGCCACGGCCTTGGTCAGGTTGTCGGCGGCGTCCTTGGGCTTGCCGGCCTCGAACAGGATCTGGCCCTTGAGCTCATAGAGGTAGGGGTTGTTCGGATAGTCGTCGATCAGGGCCTGGGTCAGCTTGAGGGCCTTGTCCGTCTCCAGCGCGCGGTAGTAGGCGATCGCCCGGGCGTAGCGGGCCGGGAAGCTGGCGTCGGTTTCCTTGTAGTCGATGAAGGTCTGTTGCGGCGCGTTCATGAAGGCCTTGAGCTTGGCCACCATGATGGCGTGCTCGGCCAGGGCCTGGGGCCCGTCCACCACGTTGTAATAAGGCGACTTCTGCACCTTGTCCTGCAGGGAGGCGATGCGCTCCTCGGTCAGGGGGTGGTCGATGAAGAAGCGGTACTTGCGCGCGTCGGAGAAAGCCTCCTGGTAGCGGAAGTAGTCGAAGAAATCGACCAGGCCGCGGCCGGACAGGTGCGCCTTCTCGAGGAAGCCGGCGCCGGCCATGTCGGCGGCCGCCTCCTGCTGGCGCGAATAGGTGAGGGCGGTGAGGGTGGCGAAATAGTCGGAGCTGTAGAGCAGGCCCGCGCCCGCGTCCGGCGCCCCGGCCACGGCGGCCAGGATGCCCAGGCCCATGGTCAGGAGGTAGGTGGCCAGCGCCGGCTTGTACATGCTCTCGCGCGCCACGTGGCCGCCGGTGATGTGGCCGGTTTCGTGGGCCAGCACGCCCAGCATCTGGTTGGGGTTCTTGGTCGCCTGCAGGAAGCCGGTGTTGACGAAGATGGTCTGGCCGCCGGCGGTGAAGGCGTTGATGTCCGGATCGCCCATGATCACGATATGGACGTTGTCGGGATTGAGCCCGGCGGCGCGCCAGATCGGCTCGCCCTGCTTGTGGATGATCTCCTCGATCTCGGTGTCGCGGATGATCGAGATGCGCGGACCGCCCGGCTGGGCCATGGCCGGCAGCGGGGCCGCCAGGGCCGAGGGCAGCAGGGCGAGGGCGGCGACCGCCGAAAGCCAGCGGCGCTTGCGCGATCCGGCCTTGCTGGGAGTCTTCGCTGCCGTGAGGGAACTCATCCAAGCCACTCCTGCAAAAAGCGTGCTGGCCATCCGCCCCCCGGCAGATCCCATGGGAGATTAACCGTTCGCCCGCGGGATTAGAAGGTCGCGCCGACGCCTGGGCAGGAAGGCGCGACGCGACCCCTAGTCACGGGCCGGACCATCGAAGCCCGGCCTTACGCGAGGCTTACCGGCGCCACCAGCCGCGCTTGGGCTGGGCCGGCGGGGTCGAGATCTCGTTCGGATCCGGTTCGGCGGCGACGGGTTCGGCGGCAACCGGTTCCGGGGCCCTGGGTTCCGCAGCGACGGGTTCGGGGGCGACAGGTTCGGGGGCGACAGGTTCCGGGGCGACAGGTTGGGGCGCGACCTCCAGCACCGTCTCCACGATCGCGACGGGCTCGGCGGCGGCGATCACCGCCTCTTCCGCCACGTCCGGCGCGGGGACGGCCTTCTTGCGCGACCGGGTGCGCTTGGGCGCGGGGGCCGGCTCGGCGGCGGGCTCCGGCGCCGCTTCGGGAACGGGCTCGGGGGCCACTTCGACCACCGCTTCGGGCGCGGCGGCCTCGATCACCGCCTCTTCCGCCACGTCGGCGGGGACCGCCTCGGCGCTGCGGGCGCGGCCGCGGCTGCGGTTGCGGCGCGAACGGCCCGGCTTGTCCTCGGCGGCCGGCAGTTCGACCCAGATGTCCGCCTCGGGGCCCGTCGGGGCCGCAGCCCGGGGGGCGGCGACGGCCTGAGCCGGTTCGGCGCGCGATTCGGCCCGGGCTTCGGAGGGCCGCGCCTCGTTCGGATGGGCCTCATTCGGACGGGCTTGCGGCATGGCCAGGGCCGGGTCGTACCAGCCGTAGACTCCATCGACGTGGGGCACGCGCACGCGCACCCAGCTGTACGGATCGGCGGCGCGCACCTCCTCGCGGGCCCGGCGGCCGCCGCGGCGGCCGCGGCGGCGGCGGCGGCGGCCGTTGCGGTCCTCGCCTTCGTCGTCCTCGCCCTCGGCCTCGCCTTCGGCTTCCTCGCGGACTTCGCCGCCCTCGGCGCGGTGTTCCTCGACCTCGTCACGGCGACCGCCGCGGCGGCGGCGGCGGCGACGCCCGCCGCGTCCGCCTTCGTCGCGACCTTCGCGGGCAGGCTGGCGCGACGCCGCTTCGTCGTCGTCGGTGTCCTCGGCCTCGATCTCGGCCTCGTCTTCGTCCTCGATCTCTTCGTCTTCGTCCTCTTCCGCCTCGTCGATGACGTCCGGCTCGTCCTCCTCGGGTTCGGGCAGGGCGCGGGCGGGCGCGACGAAGGCCTGGGCCTCCTCGCCGGTGAGGGTGGTGATGCGCTCGATCTCGTGGTCCACGTCGGCGAGGTTGTCGTCGACCAGGACGTTGACCGTGAGGCCCTGCTGCTGCTGCAGGCGCATCAGATAGGCGCGCTTCTCGTTGAGGATGTAGAGCGCCACCGCGCTGGGCACGCGCAGGTGGATCACGCCGGGGCCGTTCTTGGCCGCCTCGAGCTCCACCGAGCGGAGCATCGACAGGGCGCTGGACTCCACCGAGCGCACCCGGCCCATCCCCTGGCAGTGCGGGCAGACGTGGGTGGTGCCTTCCAGCACGCCGGCTCTGCGGCGCTGGCGGCTGATCTCCATCAGGCCGAACTGGGAAATCTTGCCCATCTGGATGCGGGCGCGATCGTCCTTCAGGCTGTCCTTGACCTTCTTCTCGACGGCCCGGTTGTTCTTGGCCTCCTCCATGTCGATGAAGTCGATCACGATCAGGCCGGCCAGGTCGCGCAGGCGCATCTGGCGGGCGGCCTCCTCGGCCGCCTCCATGTTGGTCTTCAGCGCGGTGGCCTCGATGTTGCGCTCGCGCGTGGCCTTGCCCGAGTTGACGTCGATGGCGACCAGGGCCTCGGTCTGGTTGATCACCAGATAGCCGCCGGAGCGGAGGGGAACCACCGGGCTGTAGATCTGGGCCAGGGTGTCTTCCACCCGCGACTTGATGAACAGCGGGGTGGCCTCGCGGTGGGCCGTGATCTTCTTGGCCTGCGAAGGCATCAGCATCCGCATGAAGTCCTTGGCTTCGCGGTAGCCGTCCTCGCCCTCGACCACGATGCCGTCGAGGTCCTTGTCGTACATGTCGCGGATGGCGCGTTTGACGAGGTCCTCCTCCTCGTAGATCAGCGCCGGCGCCACCGATTTGAGGGTGACGTCGCGGATGTTTTCCCAGAGGCGGCTCAGATATTCGTAGTCGCGCTTGATCTCGGCCTTGGTGCGCTTGGCGCCGGCCGTGCGCACGATCAGGCCCATGCCGTCCGGCACGTCCATGCTCGTGATCACGCCCTTCAGGCGCTTGCGGTCCGAGGCCGAGGTGATCTTGCGCGAGACGCCGCCGCCGCGGGCGGTGTTGGGCATCAGCACGCAGTAACGGCCGGCCAGCGACAGGTAGGTGGTCAGCGCCGCGCCCTTGTTGCCGCGCTCTTCCTTGACCACCTGGATCAGCATGATCTGGCGGCGCTTGATCACTTCCTGGATCTTGTAGCGGCGCATCAGCCGGCGGCGGCGGCGCGCCAGCTCCTCCTCCATCACGTCGTCTTCGTCGTCGCCGGCGTGGTCGTCGCCGTCGCCGTTCTCGCCGTTGGCGTGGTGGTGGTGATGATGGTCGTCGTCGTCGTCCTCGGCCTCCTCGCGCATCAGGGCTTCGCGGTCGGCCAGGGGGATCTGGTAGTAGTCCGGGTGGATTTCGTTGAAGGCCAGGAAGCCGTGGCGATTGCCGCCGTATTCGACGAACGCCGCCTGCAGGCTGGGTTCGACGCGGGTGACCTTGGCCAGGTAGATGTTGCCGCGCAGCTGCTTCTTGGCGCGGCTCTCGAAATCAAATTCCTCGACGCGGGTCCCGTCGACCACCACCACGCGCGTCTCTTCGGCGTGGCCGGCGTCGATCAACATTCTCTTCGACATTATGGTTCTCTCCACGGCCTGTCCCTCTGCCCGGCGGCCAGGCGTCAGACGCCCTTTCGCGAGGTGGGGAGGGCCGGTGCTGGATGGGCGCGCGCATGCCCGCTGCGGCCGCGGATACGGCGCAGGCGGGAACGGTCCAGATTTGGGCTGGTGCGGCGCTGCCCATCGATGATCCTTCGCGCCGGCTGGCGCGAGCGGTTGTGTGTCCAGTCGGATCCAAGGGGACCAGCCTGGGGGTGATTTAAATGGCGCGCCGTAGGGCGTCGCCGAGGGAGGCCATGCAGGAGCCATGCTCGCTGCAAGGGTGCGCGGGCTAGCCCCATGGGACATTCGCCCGACGCGCGTGGCGACTGTGCAACAACCCATTGGAAAAGGGAAGCGCCTCATGCGCTTAGGGCGGCGGGTTCGAGCGCCGCCGTGCACGCGGCGGGTGAATCTTTCCGCGCGGTTAACGTTTTGTGCACGGGATTAGGGTTACTGAATTGCTTCGATCGACTCCTTCATGAAGGCGCGAAGCTGCGGCATGCGTATCCCTGGTGCGAGCAAAGGCGGTTTCGGCTGGCGCGCGCGTCTGGTCGTGGTCGCGGCGGCCGGGGCCCTGGCGTTCGCCGCGAGCGCCTCGCGCAGCGCCGAGAGCTCGGCCTCGCCCCTCAAGCTCAGGTTCGGCGGTGACGCCGCCTCCACCCGGGTGGTGCTGGAACTGAGCGAATCCGCCTCCGCCGAGGTGGTGTCCAACGGCTCGGGCGACGGCCATGTGGTGCTGGATTTCTCGCGCCTCTCCGTCGGCGATGGCCTCGACGGCCAGGGCAAGGGCCTGGTCAAGGCCTGGACCATCGACAACAGCCATGGCCACGCGCGCCTGAGCCTCGACCTCAACGGCCGCGGCCACGTCCGCCGCCGCTTCCTGCTGCCGCCCGGCGACGGGGTGAGCGTCTACCGCTACGTGCTCGACATCGAGGCAGACGGCCCCGCGCCGAAGGCCTCGTCGGCCCCCCGGATACAGGTGGCCCAGGCCCAGACGATCAATGCGCCGGCCGACCCCGCGCCGCTGTCGTCGCCCCGCCTCCCCGTGGATGCGGAGGCCGCGGACGCCGCGCCCGGCCTGCAGAAGGCGTCCCTGCCGGACATCGCCGCCTTCACCCACAAGACCGATTCGAAGAGCGATCCCGCCCGAAGCGACGTCGCCCGAAATGAAGTCCGCGCGCCATCGGCCCGCAAGATCATCGTCATCGACGCCGGCCACGGCGGGCACGACCCAGGCGCGCTCGGCGGCCGCTCGCACGAGAAGGACGTCACCCTGGCCGCGGCCAAGGCGCTGAAGGCGCGGCTGGAGCGGAGCGGCCGGTTCAAGGTGGTGATGACCCGCGACAGCGACATCTACATCCCGCTGGAGCAGCGGGTGAAGATCGCCCGCGCCGCAGCGGCCGACCTGTTCATCTCCCTGCACGCCGATTCCGGCGGCGACCCCAAGGTGCGCGGCGCGACCGTCTACACCCTGTCGAGCCACGGCGCGGACCGCACGGTGAAGAACGTGTTCGGCGGCGGCTTCATGGACGTGCAGCTGCCGGGGCGCGACCTGTCGGTGAAGCAGATCCTGCTCGACCTGACCCAGCGTCATACGCTCAACCGCTCGGGGGCCTTCGCAGAGACCCTGCTGCAGCACATCTCCACCCGCACCGAACTGCTGCGCCGCAGCCACCGTGACGCCGGCTATATGGTGCTGCTCGCGCCGGACGTGCCGGCCGTGCTGATGGAGATGGGCTTCATTACCAATCCCCAGGACGAGGCGGCCCTCAACGACCGCGAGCGGCGCGCCCGGCTGATGGACTCCGTGGGCGACGCCATCGAAGCCTATTTCGACAAGCCGGCCGTGCAGGTGGCCGAGCGGTAGGGGTTCACCCTCCCTGGCGCGGCGCCGGCGGTTCGCTCAACGGCCGGACCTTCACCTCCGCGACGCCGTCCTTCTTCAACCCGAGCTTGGTCGCCGCCTTCGACGAGACGTCCAGGATGCGCTTCTTCACGTAGGGGCCGCGATCGGTGACCGTGACGTTGACGGACTTGCCGTTGTCGAGGTTGGTCACCTTCGCCTTGGTTCCCAGGGGCAGCTTGGGGCTCGCCGCGGTCAGCTTGCCGGGGACATAGGGCGCGCCGCTCGCGGTCGTCCTGCCCGCGTCGCTGCGCGCGTAGTAGGAGGCGCGGCCCGTTTCGGGCCTTTTCGAGCGGTCGACGTGATGGCTGACCGTGTGGCCGACCGTGTGGCCGACCGCCGGGGCCGCTCCCGCCTGGATCGCGATCGCCGAGACGGCCGCTGCCAGGATTGCGGCGAGGGCCGGCCCGCTCAGGGCGGCGGAACGGGGCAGGGCGGCTGACGGGCGCATCCTGCCGCAACGTTCTGGCCGTTGTCCCGATCCGGCCCCCTCGCGTCGGGTCGCGATCGGGGTCGGGGAACGCGGACGAGCACACATCGCCGGCCGCGCCCTTTTTTCGCCGTCCGATGCGGAGTAAACCTGGGGTCCTGGGCGCGTCGCCCGGGAGGTAGCGCATTTGACTTCCGCAGGTCGTTGGTTTGCAGCCCTGGGCATCGCGGCGCTCAGCCTGGTGGCCGTTGCGGGGGTCTGCGTGGCGATCTACGCCGCCTGGCTGTTCCACGACATGCCCAACGCCGCCGACCTGGTCGACTACCGGCCGCCGACCTCGACCCGCGTCTACGCCTGGGACGGCACCCTGATCGGAGAGTTCGCCAAGGAACGGCGCATCTTCATCCCCTACCAGGAGATTCCGCCGCAACTGGTGCACGCCTTTCTGGCGGCCGAGGACCGTAACTTCTTCCAGCATGGCGGGGTGGACGTGGCCGGCATTGGCCGGGCGGTGCTGAAGGACGTGGTCAACGCCTCCGAGGGCAAGCGCCTGGAGGGCGGCTCGACCATCACCCAGCAGGTGGCCAAGAACGTGCTCCTGACCAACGAGGCCACCTTCGGCCGCAAGTTCAAGGAGGCGATCCTCGCCCAGCAGCTGGAGAAGACGCTCGACAAGCAGCGGATCCTCGAGCTGTACCTCAACGAAATCTGGCTGGGTTACCGCTCCTACGGGGTGGGCGCGGCGGCCTACAACTACTTCGGCAAGTCGCTGAACCAGCTGACCCTGTCGGAGATGGCCTACCTCGGCTCGCTGCCCAAGGGGCCCGACAACTACCACCCGATCCGCAACAAGGCCGCCGCGATCGGCCGGCGCAACTGGGTGCTGGGCCAGATGGCCCTGGCCGGCTGGATCACCCGGGCGCAGGCGGACCAGGCGTCCAGGGAAGACCTGGTGGTGCAGCCGGCGCCGACGCGGGCCAAGTACCAGGACGCCGACTACTTCGTGGAGGAGGTGCGCCAGCGAGCCCTGGCCACGATGGGCGACAAGCTCACCGAGGGCGGCTACTACATGCGCACCACGCTGGACCCGCGCCTGCAGTCGCTCGCGCGCGACAGCCTGATGAAGGGCCTGGAGACCTACGACCGCCGCCACGGCTGGCGCGGCCCGATCGCCAATGTCGAGGTCGCCGACGGCTGGGAGAAGGAAGCCAAGGGCAAGGCGCCTCCGGCCGAGCGCCGCAATTGGGAAATCGCCATCATCGAAGAGGCCGCCGCCAACGTGAAGATCAAGGCGGTGGACGGCGAGGTCGGCTATCTCGACCCGGCCGACGTGGCCTGGGCCAAGCGCGGCAAGGGCATCAAGAAGGGCGACCTGGTGTGGGTCGAGCCCCAGATCGCCGCCGGCGGCAAGCTGGTGGCCGGCCGCTACAACCTGCGCCAGGTGCCGATCGTCAACGGCGCCATGGTGGCCATGGACCCCTGGTCGGGCCGGGTGCTGGCGATGGTCGGCGGCTACAGCTTCTCGCTGTCGAAGTTCAACCGCGCCACCCAGGCGATGCGCCAGCCGGGCTCCTCGTTCAAGCCGTTCGTCTACGCCACGGCCCTGGAGAACGGCTTCACCCCCGCGCGCCTGGTCGACGACGCCCCGATCACCCTGCCGGGGGCCAAGCCGGGCGAACTGTGGTCGCCGGAGAATTACGAGCATGATTATCTCGGCCCCCTGCCGATGCGCCGGGGCCTGGAGCTGTCGCGCAACACCATGACCGTGCGCATCGCCCAGGCGGTCGGCATGAGGAAGATCTCCGACACCGCGGTGAAGGCGGGCGTGGTCGACAGCATGGCGCCGGTGCTGGCCATGGCGCTGGGGGCGGGGGAAACCACGCCGTTCCGGCTGACCGCCGCCTATTCCGCCTTCGTCAACGGCGGCCGCAAGGTCACCCCGCACCTGATCGAGCTGGTGCAGGACCGTGAGGGCAAGACCATCTTCGACGCCGACAAGCGCGCCTGCGCCCCGTGCACGGTGGCCTACAACGGCGAGGATTCGCCGGTGGTCGACATGGGCGGCGAGCAGGTGTTCGACCCGATCACCGCCTACCAGATCAACTCCATGCTCCAGGGCGTGGTGATCCGCGGCACGGCGGCGGCGGTGCACCTGGCGATCCCGGGCCGGCCCATGGGCGGCAAGACGGGCACGACCAACGCCTACCGCTCGGCCTGGTTCATGGGCTTCACCCCGGACATGGTGGTGGGCACCTTCGTCGGCTTCGACGACAACCGCTCGCTGGGTGAGAAGGAGACCGGGGCGGCGGCCGCGGTGCCGATCTTCATCGACTTCATGAAGGAAGCGCTGAAGGGCCAGCCGGTCGACGATTTCCGCGTGCCCGAGAACGCCCATTTCGCCCTGGTCAACGGCATCCGCGAGGCCTTCCAGCCCGGCACCGAACCGGCCGAAGACCCGGTGTTGAACGGCCTGGTCTCGCCCTACGCCTCGGACCCGAACGGCATCCCGACCGAGGGCGCCGCCAACCTGCCCACCGCCCTGGCCGCCCCGCCGCCGACGGCGCCGCGCGGCGGGGACACGCTCAAGGGACTGTTCTAGGAGTCTTTTTTTGGCGCTATCGCGCTTCGCGCTACTCGAGCGCGAGGTCGGTCGCGCTGGCGGGCGCCGCGGCGGCTGAGCGCGGCTACTCCGCCGCGCTCTGGTTGGCGAGGTGGGCGGCGTCCTCGGCGATGAGGTTGCGGCCGCGGATGATCAGGTCGACCCAGCCGGCGAAGGCGCGCGCCACCTGCAGGATCAGGTCCTTCAGCGGCCCGTCCTTGAGGCAGTCCTCGCCGTCGAAGCTGTCTTCGGTCACGCGGCCGAGATAGGCCTCGGGCTGCTGCATCACCGGCATGTTGAGGAACACGCAGAGCTGGCGCAGCTGGTGGTTGGCGCCGAAGCCGCCGATGCCGCCGCCCGAGGCTGTGACCACGGCGGCGGGCTTCTTGTCCCACACGCTGGCGCCATAGGGCCGCGAGCCGACGTCGATGGCGTTCTTCAGCACGCCCGGGACGCCGCGGTTGTATTCGGGGGTGCAGAACAGCACGCCGTCGGCGGCGGCGATCTGCTGGCGGAAACGCTTCACCGATTCCGGCGCGTCGCCCTCGTGGTCCTGGTTGTAGAGGGGCAGGTCGCCGATCTCGACGATGGTGCAGTCGAGCATGTCGGCGGTGAAGGCGCAGATCGAATGCGCCACCTTGCGGTTGAGGCTGCCCTTGCGGAGGCTGCCGACCACGATGGCGATCTTGTGCTTGGTCATGGGATCTTCCTTCAACATTCGCCGAACAACTAGCCCGCGCTTGCGAAGGTTCTATCACCCAGGCGCGCCCTGCGGCGCAACCGGTTCCGTGGGCAGGCCCGCGGCCGCCAGGATGTCGGGAACCTGGCGATCCCAGGTATGTCGGGCGAGGGTCAGGGCCTTGGCCGACCGGGCCATGGTCCAGCAGCGCTCCGGGTCGGTCGACAGCGCCGACAGGCGGTCCATCGCCCCGGCAAGGTCGAGCCAGGAGAACAGCTCGATGTCGACGCCCGGCTGGAACTCGGCGGCGTAGTAGAGGCTGTGGTCGGAGAAGGTCGCCGCGCCGGCCAGGGCGGCGGAGAACGGCCGTTCGTGGCTGCCGGCGCCGAAGTTGCCGTTGGTGTTGAGCACGACCCGGCTCTGGCGCATCAGCTCGACCATGCGGGTCATGGCCACGGGGCCGTGCCAGGTGGCGTTGCTGAAGCGGTGCAGGTGCGGCTCCCAGCCCTCGCCGCAGATGTGAAGCGGCGCGCCGCTGTCGGCCAGGGCGTGCAGGAAGGCCTGCCGCCGCGTGGTGCGGACCTCGGCGTCGATCAGCCAGGCGCCGGCCAGGCGCTGGCGGCCGGCCGGGTCGGAGAGGTCGTATCCGACCGCCTTCAGGACCTGGGCCAGGGCCAGGTGGGGCGGCATCCATTCGACCGACAGCGCCAGGTCGACGGCGGTGTCCATGATCTTCTGGGTCCCGGGCGAGGCGGCGCTCCAGGGACGCTGCGGGGGCACATAGCCCCCGGACCACAGGACGGGGATCGGACGGCCGGCGGCGAACGCCTCCGCGTCGAGCTCGTCCGGGATAGGGGTCCCGACCGCGGGATGGGGGAAGAACCGCGCCCTGTGGCGGTCGGGGCCGGCGGCGGCCAGGGCGTCGACCTGGGTCGGGTCGACCACCAGCAGCGGCGTCGACGGCGGGGTGCCCCGCAGCCGGTCCCAGGAGGCCAGGATGTAGTCGGTGTGCCAGACCACGTGCGGGCAGCCGAACAGCTCCGCCATGGTCGCGCCCGCCGGGCTGCGGAAATCCCCCATGATGTTGAACGACAGCACGAGGTCGAAGCGGCGCGCCGCCGCCGCGGCGAAGTCCGCGTGGGGCGTCTCGCCCACGCCGAGGTCGAAGATCTCGGCGACGTCGCCCCGCCGATGGAAGGCGGCGGCGGCTTCGTCCGCGAAGAGCCGCGTGCCGCCGTACTGCGACAGGCCCTTGATCACCAGGATGCGCAATGGTCTCTCCGGTCGTCCCTGCACGGCGACTCTGCCATACGGCGCGCCCAGGTTGCGTGTCCGCGCAGCGCCCGTCGAGGCGCCTTCGGGGCCACCGGAGCCTTCGGTCCGCGCGACGCCTTGTATCGGGACGGCGCGCGCGTTATCTCCCGCGCCTCCCGGCGCTGGGCCGGGCGTGAAAGTTCCTCTGGGAGTCTTCCATGAGAGCGGATGTCGAGACGGCGGCGGCCGACATCGAGCAGTCGATCGAACTGCTCAGGAGGCGTCTTTGACTGGGAGCCCGCGCTCCGCCAGCTCGACGAACTGAACGCCCGGGTCGAGGACCCGACCCTGTGGGACCGGCCGGACGCCGCCCAGGCCCTGATGCGCGAGCGCACGCGCCTGGCCACCGCCGTCGGGGCGGTGCAGACCCTGGAGCGTGATCTCAGGGACGCGCTGGAATTCGCCGAACTGGCGGACATGGAGGGCGACGAGGGTTCGCTCAACGACGCCAGCGAGCAGCTCAAGCGGATCAAGGAGATGGCCGCGCGGGCCGAGCTGGAGGCCCTGCTGTCGGGCGAGGCCGACGGCAACGACTGCTACATCGAGATCAATTCCGGCGCCGGCGGCACCGAGTCCAACGACTGGGCCTCGATGCTGATGCGCATGTACAGCCGCTGGGCCAACGCCCACGAGATGAAGGTCGAGTTCCAGGAGGAGACCCCCGGGGAACAGGCCGGCATCAAGTCGGTGACCCTGGTGGTCAAGGGGACCAACGCCTACGGCTGGCTGAAGACCGAAAGCGGCGTGCACCGGCTGGTGCGCATCTCGCCCTATGACTCCAGCGCCCGGCGGCACACCTCGTTCGCCTCGGTGTGGGTCTATCCGGTGGTCGACGACGCCATCGTCATCGACATCAACCCGGCGGACGTGCGCACCGACACCTACCGCTCGTCCGGCGCGGGCGGCCAGCACGTGAACAAGACCGACTCGGCGGTGCGCCTGACGCACATCCCGACCGGGGTGGTGGTGGCCTGCCAGGCCGGCCGCTCGCAGCACCAGAACCGCGACGAGGCCTGGAAGATGCTGCGCGCCCGCCTCTACGAGCGGGAACTGCAGATGCGCGAGGAAGCGGCGCAGGCGGTGGCGGACTCCAAGACCGAGATCGGCTGGGGTCACCAGATCCGCAGCTACGTCCTGCAGCCCTACCAGATGGTCAAGGACCTCAGGACCGGGGTGGAGACCTCGGATTCCCAAGGCGTTCTCGACGGCGACCTCGACGAGTTCATGGGCGCCGCCCTGGCCCAGCGCGTGGGCGCCACGCGGGACGCGACGGCGGAGTAGGCTGGCCGCCCGCCACGCTGTTCAGGGGAGGCTGTTCCCCATCAGGCGCCCAGCCGCTCCTTCAGGTGATCGCCGACACGCATGGCGTTGGCGACCGTGGTCAGGGTCGGATTCACGGCGGCGGAGGTGACGAAGAAGCTGGTGTCGACCACGTAGAGGTTGTCGAGCTGGTGCGCCTTGCAGAAGGGGTCGAGCACCGAGGAGGCGGCGTCCTTGCCCATGCGCACGGTGCCGGCCTGGTGCGCCGTGCCGTAGAGCGGCAGCAGGGACGAGAAGTCCAGGTGGTGCTGGCAGATCGGGTGTGCGTGGTTGACGAAGCCGCACAGCGCGTCGTCGAGCGCCTTCACCAGGCGTTCGTGGCCCTCCAGGTTGTTGTGCTTGTAGTCGACGAAGATGCGGCCGTCCGAGCCCCGGCGCACGCGGTTGTTCGGATCGGGCAGGTCTTCCGAGATCACCAGGAAGCTGATCAGGCGTTCGGCGATGGCGTCGAAGGCGAAGTGCGGGGCGAGGGCAGGCGGCAGGAAGTTGGAGATCTGGCCTTCGAGCGTCTGGGCGGTCATGTATTCCAGCAGCTGGATGTGGCCCATGGGGTAGTCGAAGCCGCCGCGCGGGTCCTTCCAGTAGAAGTCGTTCACCGCCAGGGTCTTGGGGAACGCCAGGTGCATCGGCTCGATGGTCAGGGATACCATCGCGGTCAGGGTGTGGAACACGTAGTTGCGCCCCACCTGGTCCGAACCGTTGGCCAGTCCGTTCGGGTGGGCGGCGTTGGCCGAGGCCAGCATCAGGGCCGCGGTGTTCACCGCCCCGGCCGCCAGGGCGATGATGTCGCCGGTCCAGGTTTCCTCGCCCTGGTCGCTCTCGGTGATGACGGCGGTCACCGTCTTGCCTGACGGGTCGGTCTCGACCCGCACGGCCTTGCGCCCGGTCAGCAGGGTGACGTTGGGATAGGCGATGGCCGGCTCGACGGCGCGGGTGCGCGCGTCGCACTTGGCCTTCAGCAGGCACGGATAGCCGCCGCAGCTCTTGCACTTGATGCAGGCGGTGGTGAGGGGATGGTCCTCGTCCCAGTCCACGCCCAGCGGCAGGGGGAAGGGTTTCCAGCCCTGGCTTTCGAAGTGGGTCTTGAGCTGCTCCACGCCCGGGTCGTGGCGGACAGCCGGATAGGCGTATTGCGGCGAGCCGGCCGGCTCGGCCGGGTCCAGGCCGCGCGTGCCGTGCACCTTCCACTGCACCTCGGCCTCGTCGTAGTAGGGCTTGAGGTCCTGGTAGTCGATCGGCCAGGCGGGCGAGACGCCGCCCTTGTGCATGGTCTCGTGGAAGTCGCCCTCGCGCAGGCGCATCAGGGCCGCGCCGTAGAAGCTGGTGTTGCCGCCCACCCAGTAGTGGGTGTTGGGCCGGAACGGCTTGCCGTGGCTGTCGTACCACAGCTCCTTGGTGCGGTAGCGGTTCTGGATGAACACCGCCTTGGGGTCCCAGTTCTCGACCTCGCGCGGCAGGTGCTCGCCGCGCTCGAGGATCAGGATCGACTTGCCCGTGGGGGCCAGGCGCTGGGCGAGGGTGGCACCGCCGGCGCCGGAGCCCACGATGATCACGTCGTAATGCTGGCCCATGGCGGTCCTTCTCAGTCCTTCAGGCGATATTTGGCGGCGCCGGCGTTGATCAGGCTGCGCACCAGGGGTTCGGGGAACAGGCGCATGAGCGCGACGGCGACGCGGTTGTGCCAGCCGGGGATCACCACCACCCGCCCGGCCTCGTTGCCCTTGACGGCGATCTCGGCGACCTGTTCGGCGGTCTGGGCGAAGGGGCTGGGGTAGCGGTCGGCCAGGTGCTGGTAGCCGGCCTCGGCGGCGAAGTCGGTCTTGGTCGTGCCCGGGCAGATGGCGGTGACCTTCAGGCCCTGGGCGCGATACTCGGCGTCGAGCGCCTGGCTGAACCGGATCATCAGTCCCTTGACCCCCGGATAGAGGGTGTTGGCGGCCACGCCCGGGGCGAAGCCGGCGATCGAGGATACGTTGATGATGCGTCCCCAGCGGCGCGCGGCCATGCCGGGGATCACCGCGTAGGCGAGGGCGCAGGGGGCCACGGCCATGGTCATCAGGAAGTCGCGCTGCTCGCGCCAAGGGGCGTCGGTGAAGTAGCGCGGGATGCCGAAGCCGGCGTTGTTGACCAGGGCGTCGACGTGGCGGCCACGGCCCTCCACCGCTTCGAGGATCGGCCTGTGCGCCTCGTCGATCGACAGGTCGGCGGCGACGGCGAAGGCCTCCACGCCATGCTCGTGCGAGAGCCGGCTGGCCAGGGTCTCCAGACGATCGCGCCGGCGCGCCACCAGGGCCAGGTCGAATCCCCGCGCGGCGTAGGCCCGGGCGAAGGCCGCCCCGATTCCGGCTGAGGCGCCGGTGATCAGGGCCAATCTGCGGGGGGAAGGCTCGGCCATGGCCCGCATCGGTCCATCCTCCGCGCCCAAGGTCAAGCTGGCCGCGGGAGCGGGCGGCTGCACTTGTGCGTGTCCCGCGAGGCGAGCGCCACGGCCTATAGCGCCTTCACCGCCTGGAGCACGGCCTCGGCGTGGCCGGCGACCTTGACCTTGCGCCAGACCGCGCGGACCACGCCCGAACCGTCGATGACGAAGGTGGAGCGATCGATGCCCATGTACTTGCGGCCGTAGAGGCTCTTCTCGACCCAAGAGCCATAGGCCTCGATGGTCAGTCCCTCGGGGTCGGAGGCCAGCTCGACCTTCAGGTCGTACTTGGCGCGGAACCGGGCGTGGGCCTTCACCGAATCCTTGGAGGCGCCGATCACCACCGCGCCGGCCTTGTGGAATTCCGGCAGCAGCGCCGAGAAGTCCTTGCCCTCGTTGGTGCAGCCGGGGGTGTCGTCCTTCGGGTAGAAATAGAGCACCACGGTCTTGCCCTTCAGCGCGTCGAGACTGACGCGGCCGGTGTCGGTTTCGAGGTCGAAGGCCGGGGCTTGCGAGCCAAGGTCGATCGTCATGGCGTCCTCCTAGATCGGCTTCAGCAGCACGACCTTTTTCTTGCCGGCCGCCAGCTTGAGCGAACCGTCCTTGAGGTCGGCCAGGGTGATCAGGCGGCCGGCGTCGGGTTCGGCGACATCGTTGAGGCGCAGGCCGCCGCCCTGGGCCAGGCGCCGGGCTTCCGAGCGCGAGGCGGCGAGGCCGGCGCTCTCGGCCAGGTTGGCGAGGGGCAGGCCGGCTTCGAGGTCGGCCCTGGCGATCTCCACCGTCGGCAGGTCGGACGACGACACGCCCTGTTCGAACAGCTTCTCCGCCGCCGCCCGCGCCGCGGCCGCGGCCTCGGCCCCGTGCAGCAGGCTGGTGGCTTCGTCGGCCAGCACCTTCTTGGCCTCGTTGATCCCGGCGCCCTGCATGGCCTCGTAGCGCGCGACCTCGTCCAGGGGCAGGTCGGTGAACAGCTTCATGAAGCGGCCCACGTCGGCGTCCTCGGTGTTGCGCCAGAACTGCCAGTAGTCGTAGGGGCTCATCAGGTCGGCGTTGAGCCACACCGCACCCGCGGCCGTCTTGCCCATCTTGGCGCCCGAGGCCGTGGTCAGCAGGGGCGTGGTCAGGCAGAAGGCCTGCTTGCCGTCCAGGCGGCGGATCAGCTCCACGCCGTTGATGATGTTGCCCCACTGGTCCGAGCCACCCATCTGCAGGGCGCAGCCGTGGCGGCGGTTCAGCTCCAGGAAGTCGACCGCCTGCATCAGCATGTAGTTGAACTCGAGGAACGAGAGCGGCTGCTCGCGGTCGAGCCTCAGCTTCACCGAGTCGAAGGTGAGCATACGGTTGAGGGTGAAGTGCGGGCCGAACTCGCGCAGGAACTCGATGTAGCCGAACTTGGACAGCCACTGGTCGTTGTCGACCATGAAGGCGTCCTTCGGGCCCGGGTTCGAGTTGTCTGGGCCGAACGTCAGGAAGCGCTCGTAGACGGTCTTGATCGAGGCGATGTTGGCCGCGATCTTGTCGTCGGTGAGCAGCTGGCGCTGGGTGTCCTTGCCCGACGGATCGCCGACCTTGGTGGTGCCGCCGCCCATCACCACGATCGGCCTGTGGCCGGCCTGCTGCAGACGGCGCAGCATCATCACGCTGATCAGGTTGCCGATGTGCAGGCTGGTGGCGGTGGCGTCGTAGCCGACGTAGGCGGTGATCACGCCCTCGGCGGCCTGCTTGTCCAGTTCCTCCAGGTCCGAGCACTGGTGGATGTAGCCACGCTCCAGCATCACGCGGACGAAGTCGGACTTCGGCCGGAATTCCTGGGGTTTGAAGGCGGCGAGATCGGTGTCGGACATACGCGGTCTTTCAGGCAGGTTAGGCGCGTTCTGGGCAGGCGCGTTTAGCATGGGAGTCTCCTGGAATTCGAGGCCGGAGACGCGCTGTCTGGATTTCCTCGTCGCCGGCCGGTGGCGGGCGGACGAAGGCAAGGATCGACCGGCCGCTCGCTAGGTGTGCGAGCGGTAATAGCGTCCGAAGGCGGGGCGCGAGGCGGTCATAGGACCAGCCATGATCCCGCGAGGCGCGGCCGTCAAGCCGGACTAGCGGTGATGCAGGAACACCGCCAGCAGGACCACGACGACGAGCAACGCCAGCGCCACCCGCCAGAAGCGGGCCGCGACGATCCCGCCGAAAGCGCCGAACGCGGCCGCCGTCCCCCCGCCCATGCTGCGCGAGAGCGTCAGCCAGGTCACCAGGAACACGACGACGGCGATGACGATGTCCAGCGGCTTGAACACATAGGGCTTGGGCGGCGCCCGCGGCGTGGCCGCGGCTCTCGCGTCCCTGGGGTCGGCTTTCCCGTCCGACGACTTGGCCGTGGGGGCGAAACTGGCATAGGACTGCGCGGCGATCTGCTGGTTTATTTCTTCGTTTCTCTTGAGCTCGCCGCCGATCGTGCCTGGCCGGCCCATTGTGTAGTCACGAATGAACTTGTCGTCCATGGGACCCATCCTGTGGGCTGGAGCTTCGGCGGTAGGCTTTTACTCGAGCTTGCGCGCTGGCCGCGTCCATCCGCGGCCCAGGCGACTGACTTCAATCGGGATCACGCGTCGGCGACGCAAAGTCTTGAAGCACTGCACTGGCCTGTCCGTGAGGCGTGGGAGCCTGATGTCGGGCGGCGGTCGGCGAGGGGACTAGCCATGGTCCCGCCGGGCATGGCAGTCAAGCCGGATGCGTGTTCTGGGATTCATGAGCGGGACCTCGCTCGACGCCGTCGACATGGCCGCGCTGGAGACGGACGGGGAGCACATCCTCGCTTTCGGCCCGGCTGGGGAGCGCAAGCTCGATCCCGAGGTGCGGGCCCTGATCCAGACCGCGACCGACGACGCCCGCGCGTGGCCCTGGGGCGCGCCCGAGCCCCCCTCGTTCGCCCCGGCCGCCCGCGCGGTGGCCGAGGAGCACTTGAAGGCGGCGCAGGGGTTCATGGCCGAGCACCGGCTGCAGGCTTCGGACTTCGACCTCGTGGGCTTCCACGGCCAGACGGTGTGGCACGAGCCGCCCGGCCGCACGCGGCCGGAGGGGCGCACGGTGCAACTGGGCGACGCCGCTTTGCTGGCCAAGGGGTTGGGCCTGCCGGTAGCCCATGACTTCCGCACGGCCGACGTGGCGGCGGGCGGGCAGGGGGCGCCGCTCGCGCCGGTCTACCACGACGCGATCCGGCGCTGGTCGGGGCTGGATGGCCCGGTCGCGGTGCTCAACCTCGGCGGGGTCGGCAACATCACCCACATCGCGGCGGACGGCGAACTGGTCGCCTTCGACACCGGCCCGGCCAACGGCATGATCGACCTTTGGGTCCAGGCCAATACCGGCCGCCGGCTCGACGAGGACGGGGCCCTGGCGCGGGCCGGGCGGGTGCACAAGGACATCGTCGCCGGCTATCTCGACCACCCCTATTTCAAGAGCCGGGGCGCCAAGTCGCTGGACCGTTACGACTTCTCGCTGGATCCGGTGGCGCATCTGCCGCTGGAGGACGGCGCGGCGACCCTGACCGCCTTCGCCGCCTGCGCGGTGGCGCTCGGCGTGGAGCAGTGCCCGGCGAAGCCGCAGCGGCTGGTGGTGTCCGGCGGCGGCCGGCACAACCCGGTGCTGCTGGAGTGGATCGGCGAATATCTGAGCGTGCCGGTGGCCAAGGCCGAGGCCCACGGCTGGCGCGGCGATTCCATCGAGGCGGAAGCCTTCGCCTATCTCGCGGCCCGGACCGCGCGGGGACTGCCGATCAGCTTCCCGGGGACCACGGGGGTTCCGGCGCCGATGACCGGCGGACGGATCGTGGAGCCTTGAAGTCCCCGGCACATCGTCATCCTCGGGACAAACCCGAGAAGGACGGCGGTGGGGAGTCCTACCGCAGCCGGTCCAGCCGCAACCGCTGCCGCTCGTCCGTCAGACGCCCCAACGCCAGGTAGGCGATGATGGCGGCGGACAGGCCGCTGGCGCCGGCGAGGAGGAACATCAGCAGGATCTGGTATTTCACCGCTTCCACGGGATCGAGGCCGGCGAGGATCTGGCCGGTCATGATGCCGGGCAGGGTGATGACCCCGGCGGCGGACATCTGGTTGACGATCGGCATCAGGCCGCGGCGGATCGCCTGGCGCACCAGGGTGCGGGTGGCGGCCTGGAAGCTCTCGCCGAGCCCGAGCTGGGCCTCGATCGAGGGGCGCTCGCGGGTGATCGAGGTCAGGAGGGTGTCGAGCGCCAGGCTGCCGGAATTGAGCACCGAGCCCAGGACGATGCCGGCCAGGGAGATGGCGTAGCGCGCCTCGTACCAGGGGTGAGGGCGGATGGCGGTGAGCAGGGCCAGGGCCACGGTGGCGGCGGTGGCGATGGCCACGCCGGTCGAGCTGAGGATCAGGCCTTCGGCGCCCTTGAAGCGGCGCTCGGGCCGCACGGCGATCTCGCGTGCGGCCACCATCGCCATGACCACCACCAGGACCACGGTGGCGGCCGGGCTGTGCAGGGCGAACACCAGTCGCAGCAGATAGCCGATGGCGACCAGCTGCACGACCATGCGGACGGCCGACCACAGCACCTGGCGGTGCAGGTTCAGCTTCAGCAGGATCGACAGCAGGGCGTCGAAGGCGATCAGCGAGCCGGCGACGGCCAGGTCGGTGGGCGACAGGGAGATCGCGTTCATGCCCGCGCCTCTGGCAGGCCGGCCCGCTCCAGCTTGCGCTCGACCATGCGGTAGGCGGCGGCCTTCAGCCGCGCGGCCTGGCCGGCGTCGTGGCTGATCATGACGATCACGCAGCCCTGGGCGAGCCGGGCCTGGAGCGCCGCCTCCACGCGCATGGCGTCCTCGGTGTCGAGCGCGCTCGTCGGCTCGTCGAGCAGCAGGGCGGGCGATCGCAGCACCAGGGCGCGGATGATCGCCAGGCGCTGGCGCTCGCCGGTGGAGAGGCGCGCCACCTCGGCCTCGAACTGACCCTCGACCAGGCCGAAATCGGCGGCGAGCCGGCGGGCCTCGTCGCGAGCCGCCGGCGCGAAGTGGTCGATGACGCCGTCGAGCCACCAGCCGGCTTCGGATGGAACATAGGGCAGCATGCGACGCCAGGCCGGGCCGGTCATCGTGCTGCGCTCGGTCCCGTTCAGGCGCACCTCGCCCGCGCTGGGGTCGAGATCGGCGATCATGCGCAGGAACAGGCTCTTGCCCGAGCCGGACGGGCCGCTGATCACCGCGCAGCCGCCCGGCTCCACCGCGAAGTCGAACGGCCCGGCGAGGTCGCTCTTCAGGCGGCGCACGAGGAGGCCGGACTGGGAGGCGGCGCTGTCGTCGGTCATGCCGCCTGCATAGCCTGGGGCGCGGCCGAGCTACAGGCTTCTCGCGGCGTCGGGGACGGGATCAGTTCCGGCGCAGGCCGAAGAAGGCGGCGTCCATCCAGCGGCCGAGGCGGGTGGCGGAGGCGAGGGGGCCGTGGGCGCGGGCGGCGCCGAAGTCGCTGATGATGCGCTTGAGGGCCGGCTCGGCGACCCGGCCGGCGGCCTTGCGGTAGGGGAACCAGCGCAGCTCGCGTTGATCCTTCTCCTTCCAGTGCTCCGCCTGGCGCTGGACGTGGAGCGGGAAGACGATCACCTGGATCGGCAGGGTCTGGTCCTTCTTGGCCCGCTTGAGATAGCGGTAGGAGCCGATGGCGTCGGCCTCGATCTCGCCCTCGAGGCCAGCCTCCTCGGCCGCTTCGACGGCGGCGGCCTCCTG
>DASYBX010000056.1:0-19525 GCA_036500495.1 Caulobacteraceae bacterium | reverse complement strand
CACCGCCCTGAAAGGCCGCGGCGCGCGGTTCGAAGCGGGCGGCATTTCGGTGATCGACGAAAGCTACAACGCCAACCCCGCCTCCATGGTTGCTGCCCTCGCACTTCTGGGTTCCACGAAAGGCCGCAAGATCGCGGTACTGGGCGACATGCTGGAAATGGGCGAGGGCAGCCTTGCCCATCATGCAGGCCTTGCCGCGCCCATCGAAGCCAACAAGGTCGATCTTGTCTTCACCTGCGGGAGGCAGATGCGCGCCTTGTGGGATGTGCTGCCCGCATCCCGTCGCGGCGGCACTGCCGACAATTCCATGGCGCTGGCGCCGCTGCTGAACAGCGTCCTGAAATCCGGCGACACCGTGCTGGTCAAGGGATCGAACGGCGCGAAGATGTCCGTGATCATCGAAGCCCTGAAGGGGAGAGCATAGTGCTTTATTATCTGTCGCTCCTCACCCATACCGATCAGTTGGCTTTCTTCCGCCTGTTCAAATACCTCACGGTCCGCGCCGGCGGCGCCGTGGTGACGGCGCTGGTGATCGCGTTCTGGATCAACCCCATGCTGATCCGCTGGCTCAAGCGCAAGCAGGGCAAGGGCCAGCCGATCCGCGCCGATGGTCCGCAGCGCCATATCCTGGAAAAAGCCGGCACGCCGACCATGGGCGGCTTGCTGATCCTGATCCCCTGGCTGGGTTCGACAATTCTTTGGGCCAGCCTGTCCAACAGCTATGTCTGGATCGCGCTGTTCGTCACGGTCGCCTTCGGCCTGCTGGGCTTTCTGGACGACTATTATAAAGTGACCAAGCGCACCAGCGATGGGCTTTCCAGCAAGGCGCGCCTGCTGATCGAATTCGCCGTCGCCGGCATCGCCACCTGGTTCATCATGCAGTCCCAGATCGATGGCCTGTCCGGCGCGCTGGCGGTGCCCTTCATCAAGACCGCGCTGATCCCGCTGGGCGTTTTCTTCCTGGTCGTGGGCGGCTTCGTCATCGCGGGCGCGGCCAATGCCGTGAACTTCACGGATGGATTGGACGGCCTGGCCATCGTGCCGGTGATGATCGCCTCCTCCGCCTTCGGCATCATCGCCTATCTGGTCGGCAACGCCGTCTTCGCCCAATACCTGCAGGTCCACTTCGTGCCGGGCCTCGGCGAGATCGCGCCCCTGTGCGGAGCCATGATCGGCGCCGGCCTCGGCTTCCTCTGGTACAACGCCCCTCCGGCCAAGATCTTCATGGGCGACACCGGCTCCCTCGCCCTCGGCGGCGCGCTGGGGGCCATGGCCGTGGCGGCCAAGCACGAGATCGTCCTCGGCATCATCGGCGGGCTGTTCGTGATGGAAGCCCTCTCCGTGATGATCCAGGTGGCCTACTTCAAGGCCACCAAGGGCAAGCGCATCTTCCTGATGGCGCCCATCCACCACCACTTCGAGAAGCTCGGCTGGAAGGAATCCACGGTGGTGATCCGCTTTTGGATCATCTCGTTCGTCCTGGCCCTGGCCGGCCTCGCCACCCTCAAGCTGAGATAGGAGCGACCGCCCCGTGATCCCCGTCCGCGGTTTCGAAGGCAAGCGGGTCGCCGTGTTCGGTCTTGGCCGCACCGGCCTGACCGCCGCGCGCGCCCTCGTCGCCGGGGGAGCCGAGGCCGTGCTGTGGGACGAGAAGGCCGCTTCGCGCGACGCCGCGGCGGCCGAGGGCTTCACGCTCGAGGACCTGCAGACCGCCGACTGGAGCCGCCTCGACGCCCTGATGCTGTCGCCGGGCGTGCCGCTGACGCACCCCGAGCCGCACTGGACGGTCAAGAAGGCCCGGGCGGCGGGCGTCGAGATCGTCGGCGACATCGAGCTTTTCGCCCGCACCGTCAACGCCCAGCCCGAGCACAAGCGGCCCAAGGTGATCGCCATCACCGGCACCAACGGCAAGTCCACCACCACCGCCCTGATCGGCCACGTCTGCCGACAGGCGGGGCTGGACGCCCGGGTGGGCGGCAACATCGGCATCGGCTTGCTGGACCTGCCCGACATGCACGGCGGGGCCGTCTATGTGCTGGAGGTCTCTTCCTACCAGCTCGACCTGACCTCCTCGCTCAAGGCCGACGTGGCGGTGTTGCTCAACCTCTCGCCCGACCACCTCGACCGCCATGGCGGGATGGAAGGCTATGTGGCGGCCAAGCGGCGGGTGCTGCTGAACCAGGGCAAGGGCGACACCGCCGTGGTCGGGGTCGACGATCCCTGGTGCCAGCAGATCTGCACCGAGATCACCGCCGCCAACCGCCGCACCATCGTGCCGATCTCGGCCGGGCGAGCCATCGGCCGTGGGGTCTACGCCCTGCAGGGCGTGCTCTACGACGGCTCGGGCGAGCGGGTGACCGAGGTCGCCGACCTGCTCCGCGCCCGCTCGCTGCCCGGCCGTCACAACTGGCAGAACGCCGCGGCCGCCTACGCCGCCTGCCGCGCGCTGGGCATCCCGCCCGCCGACGTCGCCGCCGGCCTGCTGAGCTTTCCGGGCCTGGCCCACCGCATGGAGAAGGTCGGCGTCGTCGACGGCGTCACCTTCATCAACGACTCCAAGGCCACCAACGCCGACGCCGCGCGCCAGGCCATGGCGACCTATCCGCGCTTCTTCTGGATCGCCGGGGGCGTGCCCAAGGCCGGCGGCATCGACAGCCTGGCGGACCTCTTCCCGCGCATCGCCAAGGCCTATCTGATCGGCCAGGCGGCCGAGGCCTTCGCCGCGTCGCTGGGCGACACGGCGCCCCACGAGATCGCCGGCGACCTCGCCACGGCCACCGCCCGCGCCTTCGCCGACGCCCGCATGGCCGGCGGCGAGCAGATCGTGGTGCTGTTGTCGCCTGCCTGCGCCTCTTTCGACCAGTTTTCCGACTTCGAGGCCCGTGGCGACGCCTTCCGCACACTGGTCCAGGGCCTGGCCGAGCCTCTTGCCGTCAGTCCCCAAGGCGAAACCATCAAGGGAGCGTCCGCATGACCGCCGCGCGTCAGCCGCACGCCTTCGCCCGCACCGACCGCTCGCGCCTCGGCCTGTGGTGGTGGACCACCGACCACATCCTGCTGGGCGTGATCGGCATCCTGATGACCCTGGGGGTGCTGCTGTCGTTCGCCTCGAGCCCCGCCGCCGCCGCGCGCATGAACGTGGGCGACCCGTTCCACTTCGCCGTGCGCCAGTGCGTGTTCGCGGTGATCGGGGCGGTGATCCTGCTGAGCACCTCGGCGCTGTCGCCCAAGGGCGTGAGGCGGGTGGCCTTCTTCATCTACCTGGGGGCGATCCTGGTGATGATGGCCCTGCCGTTCATGGGTCACAACGCCAAGGGCGCCACCCGCTGGCTGGAGTTCGGCGGCTTCTCGCTGCAGCCCTCGGAGTTCATGAAGCCGGCCCTGATCGTGCTGGTGGCCTGGATGTTCGCCGAAGGCCAGAAGGGCGAGGGGGTGCCCGGCGTCTCCATCGCCTTCTGTCTCTACGGCCTGGCCGTGGCCCTGCTGCTGGTGCAGCCCGACGTGGGCCAGACCATCCTGATCACCATCGCCTTCGGCGCGGCCTTCTTCGTCGCCGGGGTGCCCATGCGCTGGATCGCCGGCATGCTGGCCGCGGCCGTCAGCGGCGGGGTGGCGATCTATTTCGCCTTCGACCACGTGGCCGCGCGGGTGCACAAGTTCCTCAGCCCGGACAAGGCCGACACCCACCAGATCGACCGCGCCCAGGAGGCCATCGCCCACGGCGGCCTGCTCGGCCGGGGCCCGGGCGAGGGCGTGATGAAGCGCCACGTGCCCGACCTGCACACCGACTTCATCTATTCGGTGGCGGCCGAGGAATACGGCCTGATCTTTTCCCTGTTCCTGATCACCCTGTTCGCCATTCTCGTCACACGCGGCCTCTATAAGGCCATGAAGCTGTCCGACCCCTTCGAGCAGATCGCGGCGGCCGGACTGTTCGTCCTGGTCGGCCAGCAGGCCTTCATCAACGTGGCGGTGAACTTGAACCTGATCCCGACCAAGGGCATGACCCTGCCGTTCATCAGCTACGGCGGCTCGTCGATGATGGCCATGGGCCTGACCCTCGGCTTCGCCCTCGCGCTGACCCGCCGCCGCCCCGGCGCCTACGCCGCCACCGACAACCTCGCTCGCGCGGGCGCCTACGCCTGATGAACCCCAAAAGTGGGACAAGACGCCTGGCCGTCCTGGCCGCCGGCGGCACCGGCGGACACCTGTTTCCTGCCCAGGCTCTGGCCGAGGAGCTGAACCGGCGCGGCTGGCGCGTGGTGCTGGCCACCGACGAGCGCGGCGCCCGCTACGCCGACAAGTTCCCCGCCGAGCACCGCATCTCGCTCTCGGCCGCCACCTTCAAGAAGGGCGACCTGATCGGCGCGGTCAGCGCCGGCTGGAACATCTTCCAGGGCGTGATGCAGGCGCGCGCGGCGTTCAAGGTGCTCGACCCGTCCGTGGTGGTGGGCTTCGGCGGCTATCCGTCCCTGCCGGCCCTGCTGGCGGCCATCACCACCCAGCGGGCGACCCTGATCCACGAGCAGAACGCGGTGCTCGGCCGGGTGAACCGCTTCCTGGCCGACAAGGTCGACGTGGTCGCCTGCGCCTTCCCGACGCTGGAGAAGGCCGGGGCCAAGGTGCGCGCGCGGGCGCTGGTGGTGGGCAATCCCGTGCGCCCGGAGATCCGCGCCCTCTACGACACGCCCTACGAGCCGCCGACCGGCGAGATCCGCATCCTGGTGACCGGCGGCAGCCAGGGCGCCAAGCTGCTGTCCGAACTCACCCCCCTGGCGGTGGCCCACCTGCCCGAGTCCCTGCGCGCGAAGCTGTCGGTGCAGCAGCAGACCCGCCGCGAAAGCCTGGAAGAGGCGATCAAGGTCTACAAGAACGCCGTGGTCCCCGCCGAGATCGCGCCGTTCTTCCGCGACATGGCCAGCCGCCTGGGCCGCGCGCACCTGGTCATCGGCCGCGCCGGCGCCTCCACCTGCTGCGAACTGGCCGTGGCCGGCCGCCCCGCGATCCTGGCCCCGCTGAAGATCGCCGCCGACGATCACCAGACCTACAACGCCAAGCTGCTCGAAGACGCCGGCGGCGCCGAGGTGGCGGCCGAGGACGTGCTGACCCTGGAAGTCTTCACCAAGGCCCTGACCAAGCTCCTGTCCGACCCCCAGCGCCTGGCGCGGATGGCTGAGGCGTCACGCTCGGTGGCCGTGCCGGACGCGGCCGAACGGCTGGCGGATCTGGTGGAGAAGACGGCGGGGTAGGGGTTGCTGGCAACCATGGGAGACACCCAGACTACTGCCCTCAGGCAGGTCGATGCAGCCTGAAAGCTTCCGCCCGTTGCCATACGTCGTGCTTCTGCGCTCGCCCGGAAGATGGACGGCGATCCACGAGCGCCGCTTAAGGGAATTGCTCGGGTATGAGGATGGGGAGAACCAAATCTACCTAAAGGACCTCAAAGAGACCGACTGATCGGGACCGCTTCTCGGCCAAGTGGACCTTCCGCAGACCCCTCTCGCCCCTCGCGCCCAAATCAGCTAGGCGAGTCTCATGAAACTTCGTCCCGTTCCCTTCGCCCTCGGCCCCATCCACTTCATCGGCATCGGCGGCATCGGCATGAGCGGCATCGCCGAGATCATGCTGCGCATCGGCTATGTGGTGCAGGGCTCCGACGCCAAGGCCTCGGCCAATACCGAGCGGCTGGAGAAGCTGGGCGCCAGGATCTTCGTCGGCCATGACGCCGCCCATGTGGGCGAAGACGTCTCGGCGGTGGTCTATTCCACGGCGGTCAAGCACGACAATCCCGAGATGGTCGCCGCCCGCGAGCGCCGCATCCCTCTGGTGCGCCGGGCCGAGATGCTGGCCGAGCTGATGCGCCTCCAGTCTTCCGTGGCCGTCGGCGGCACGCATGGCAAGACCACCACCACCTCGATGGTCGCCTGCCTGCTGGACGCAGGGGGGCTGGACCCCACGGTGGTCAACGGCGGCATCATCAACGCCTACGGCACCAACGCCAAGGTGGGCGAGGGCGACTGGATCGTGGTCGAGGCCGACGAGAGCGACGGTTCGTTCCTGCGCCTGAAGTCGACCGTGGCCGTGGTCACCAACATCGACCCAGAGCACCTCGACCACTACGGGACGTTCGACGCCGCGCGGAAGGCGTTCCGCGACTTCGTCGAGAACGTGCCGTTCTACGGTTTCGCCGTAGTCTGCCTCGACCACCCCGAGGTGCAGGCCCTGGCCGCGGCGGTGGAGAACCGCCGCCTGATCACCTATGGCGCCAACCCCCAGGCCGAGGTGCGGGCGCTGAACGTCAAGATGGGCCCCGACGGCGCCCGCTTCGACGTGGTCTTCGCCATCCGCGGCGAGGACGAGGCCAGGGTGGACGACGTCCATCTGCCGATGGCCGGCATGCACAATGTGCTCAACGCCCTGGCCGCCCTGGCCGTGGCGCGCGAGCTTGGAGTCTCGGACGCGGACCTCAAGAAGGGCCTAGCCGGTTTCGGCGGGGTCAAGCGCCGCTTCACCCTCACCGGGGTGTCGCACGGGGTGCGGGTGATCGACGACTACGGCCACCACCCGGTCGAGATCGCCTCGGTGCTGAAGGCCGCCCGCGCCGTCACCGAAGGCAAGGTGATCGCCGTGGTCCAGCCGCACCGCTTCACCCGCCTGCGCGACCTGTTCGCCGAGTTCTGCGCCTGCTTCAACGACGCCGACGAGGTGATCGTCGCCGACGTCTACACCGCAGGCGAACAGCCCATCGAGGGCGTCAATCGCGACTCCCTCGTCGAAGGCATCCGCCGCTATGGCCACCGCAACGCCCTGCCGCTGCCGTCGGTGACGGACCTCCCGCAGATCGTCGCGCGCGACGCCAAGGCGGGCGACGTGGTGGTCCTGCTCGGCGCGGGCGACATCACCGCCTGGGCCTACGCTCTGCCGGCGCAGCTGGATGCGTTGAAGTCGTGACGGACTGGCGCGACCGCCTGCCGGCCGTACGCGGCCGCCTCGAGCGCGACGCGCCGCTCGCGCCCTACACCTGGTTCCGTGTCGGCGGGCCGGCCGAGGTGCTGTTCGTGCCGGCGGACGAGGCCGACCTGTCGGCCTTCCTCAAGGCGCTCGATCCGGGCGTTCCCGTCCTGCCGATCGGTGTCGGCTCGAACCTGCTGGTGCGCGACGGCGGCGTCGAGGGTGTGGCGATCCGCCTCGGGCGCGGCTTCAACCAGGTCAAGGTGCTGGATTCCGTCAGCGTCCACGCGGGCGCCGCCGTGCCGGACGCGGTGCTGGCGCGCGAAGCGGCCAAGGCCGGGATCGCGGGACTCGAATTCTATGCGGGGGTTCCAGGGACGATCGGCGGCGCGGTGGTGATGAACGCCGGCTGCTACGGGTCGGAGACCTGCGAGGTCATCGCGACGGCGACCGTGATGGATCGGCGGGGCGACGTATCCCTGCGCGGGTCGAAGGCGGACTTCGATTACAGCTACCGCCACAGCGCGCTCCAGGACTCCGGCCTGATCGTGCTGGGCGCCATCTTCGAGACCGAGGCGGGCGACCCGGCCGAGATCACCGCCCGGATCGCCGAGATCACCGCCCGCCGCGAGGCCGCCCAGCCGATCCGCGAGAAGACCGGCGGCTCGACGTTCAAGAACCCGCCCGGCGACAGCGCCTGGCGCCTGGTCGACGCGGCCGGCTGGCGGGCGAAGCCGTTCGGCGGCGCCATGTTCTCCGACAAGCACGCCAACTTCCTGATCAACACCGGCGAGGCCACCGCCGCCGATCTGGAGGGCCTTGGGGAGCAGGTGCGGGCGGAGGTAAAAGCCAGGTTCGGCGCCGATCTCGAATGGGAGATCAAGCGCGTGGGGAGGGCAGGGGCATGAAGGTTGGGTCGGGACTGGTGTTGAGCGCGGTCCTGGCCGCGATGGCGTTCCCGGTCCACGCCCAGACCCCTCCGGCTACCCCCGGCACGGCCGCCGCCCTGGCCGACACCGCCGCGCGCGTGCGCGAGCGGGCCCTGTCGGGATCGGGCGCCTACGACATCCTGGAGAGCCTGACCACCGAGACCGGTCCGCGCCCGGCCGGCTCGCCGGCCTTCGCCCGCGCCAAGGACTGGGCCATCGCGAAGCTTACATCCCTCGGGTTCAAGAACGTCCACGCCGAGCCCTTCACCATCCTCGGCTGGTACAAGGGCGTGGAGACGGCGGAGGTGACCGCGCCCTTCCCGCAGCCCCTGGTGATCACCGGCCTTGGCCGCTCCGTGTCCACCCCGCCCGAGGGGATCGAGGCCGAGGTCGTCATCTTCCGTACCTTCGAGGAGCTGCAGGCCGCCCCGCCCAATTCCCTCACCGGCAAGATCGCCGTGCTCACCGAGAAGATGGGCTCGAACGACAGCCCGACCGGCTATGGCGTGGCCAACCGCTGGCGGCGCAAGGGACCGGTGGAGGCCGGCAAGCGCGGGGCCGTGGGCTTCCTGCTGCGCTCGCTGGCGACCAACGACGACCGCTCGCCCCATTCCGGCGCGCTCAACTATGACGACGACGCGCCCAAGATCCCCGCCGCGGCCCTGTCCGGCGCCGACGCCGACCAGATCGAACGCATCGCCAAGCGCGGCAAGCCGATCCGCATCCATTTCATCCTGCGGCCCACCATCGAGCCGGCCGCCACCACCTGGAACGTGGTCGGCGAGATTCCCGGCCGGGTGACGCCCGACGAGGTGGTGCTGGTGTCCGGCCACCTCGACAGCTGGGGCCTCGGCACCGGGGCCATAGACGACGGCGCAGGCGTGGCCATCACCCTGGCCGCCGCGCACCTGGCCGGCGAGCGCCACCCCCGCCGCACCATCCGCATGGTGATGTGGGGCGCCGAGGAGACCGACTACGCCGGCGAGGCCTACGCCAAGGCCCATGCCGCCGACGCGGGCAAGATCGTCATCGCCGGCGAGAGTGACAACGGCGCCCAGCACGAGGTCGGCTTTGGCGTGCCCGCCGGCGGCGCCGGCCTACCGGCGGTCGAGACCCTGGCCCAGGTGTTGCAGCCCCTGGGCGTGACGTTCAACCCGATGCCGGTGCGCCAGGGCGGCGACGACGTCGGCCACCTCGTGCCGCTCGGCGTGCCGCAACTCGGCATGCGCCAGGAGAACAGCCACTACTTCGATATCCACCACACCGCCGAAGACACCCTCGACAAGGTCGATCCGGTGGAGATGGACAAGGCGACCGCTGCATGGGCCGCGGCGATCTGGGTGCTGGCGGAGTCTGGCGTCGACTTCAGGAAGGCTGCGCCGCCCAAGGCGAAGTGACGCGCTTCAGCGCGCGGCGATCAGGCCGAGCCCGTCGCCGCCCGGGTCCTCGGCGAGCGCCTCCTCGACGCTGGCGGCGGGCGGCCCCGAGCCGGTCCGGAAATGCAGTTCGTAGGACGCCGAGGTCCAGCCGCTCAGGCCCGTGAACGCGTGTTCCAAGGTCCCGTTGACCGAGACGCCGTACTGCACCCCGGGCTCCGCACGGCACTCGGTGGCGATGGTGCGCCGGTCCGCGCTCATGAACAGGGTCTGGGTCCGGCCAGGGCAGGGGTCCGAAAGGCCCGCGACGGCCTGGAACATGCCGTTGCAGCTCATCGGCAGGTCGAAGGTGACGCGGATCATGACCACACCCGGCTGCACCACATCGCCCGAGGCGGGGAAGCTGCTCACCACCTTCGGATGAGGCACGTCGGGATCGGGGACGCGGCGGGCCGCCAGGCAGCGGGGCGGCGGCGCGACCGTGACGCCGGACACCTCCGTCTTGGCCGGCGCGTCGCCAGCGGGGGCGGGCGGGATCTGGTCGGCCGCCGCCTGCGCCAGGAGCGTGTTCGAGGTCCAGGCATCCTCGGCCTCGGCCTCTTCCAGGCTCGCGGCAGGCGCGCCTGAGGAGGTCGAGAAGGTCAGCTCGAACGGCGCCGCCGGCCACCCCGCCAGGCTCTTGAACGGGGCCTTTCCCCGCAGGCCGCCGAGCAGCCCGCCAGGGTTGAGGCGCAGGCCGTAAGCCCGCCCCGGCTCCACGACGCAGGCCATGCGGAGGGTGCGCCGGTCGAAGCTGAGCACGACATGCTGCCGCCGGTCAGCCCGGCAGGGCTTCTCCAGCGGCGCCGCCGCCTGGAACAGGCCGTCGCAGCTCATGGCGACGTTGAAGGTCAGGCGCAGCACCAGAAGGCCCGGCCGCACCACCGCGCCCTGGGCCGGGAAGCTTTCCACCACCCGGGGCTTCGGGATGGTCGGGTCGGGGTGGGCGGAGCGCGGCCCCAGGCAGACCGCCGCGGGCGAAACGGTCACGCCGGGCAGGTCCTGGCGCTTGCTGGCGCTCACCGTCACGCCGGACAGGGCGGTGGGCGCGTCTTGCGCCCCCGCGGGCGCCGCCGCCAGGGACAGGGACGCGAGGCCGGCAGTCACGGCCGGCAGCGCCTTCGCGCCCCGCCTCGCCCTTCGAACACGATCCGACATCGACGCCATGCGGCGCTCCATCCCCGCGCCAGGGCGGACGGCACTACCTTTGTAGTAGGATACGCCGGATAGCTTCGGACGCAAGCGCACGGGCGCAAGGAACCCCTCCGCCCGCCGTCTCATTCCACCGTCATGCTCAGCCCCGCCGCCATGCGGCGCCGGCTGCCGGGTCTGTTCGTCCTGGCGCGGCGCGAGATCGGGCCGATCGCCCTGGTGATGGTGGTGGGCGCCTGCCTGCTGGCGTTCCGCCACATCGCCGAGGAGGTGGGCGAGGGCGACACCCGCGCCTTCGACCGCACGATCCTCTACGCCCTGCGCACGCCCGGCGACCTGCACCGCCCGATCGGACCGGCCTGGCTCAACATCGCGGCGATGGACGTCACCTCGCTGGGCTCGGTCACCGTGCTCGGCATCATCGTCGTGCTGGTGGCCGGCCTGTTCCTCAGCTTCCGCCGCTGGCGCGAGGCCCTGGCCCTGCTGCTCGCCTCCGGCGGCGGGCTATTGATCACCAATCTGCTCAAGGACTGGTTCCAGCGCGACCGCCCGCCCGCGGCCCTGCACGTGGTGCAGGCGATCAACGCCAGCTTCCCCTCGGGCCACGCCACCCTCAGCGCCACCGTGTTCCTGACCCTGGGCGCCCTGATCGCCCACTTCGCCGAACGCCGGCGGGTGCGGGTCTACGCCTTGGCCGCGGCGGTGATCCTGTCGGTGCTGGTGGGCTGCAGCCGGGTCTACCTCGGGGTGCACTGGCCCACCGACGTGCTGGCCGGCTGGTGCCTGGGCTCGGCCTGGGCGCTGCTTTGGTGGGGCGCGGCCATCGCCTGGGAGCGCATCAACCACCGGCGTCTCTCCACCGGCGCGGTCCGCCGCCTCCAGCCGGAGGACGGCGCCCTGCTTTCGGAAAGCGGCTAGGCCGACCTGATCGGCGGCTGCCGGGCCACGGCCCCAATTCCTGATCGACGACAACCAATGGCGGCCGGGGCTTGGCCGTCGTATGGCTTGTATACGGCCCGGCAGAAGGCCGTGATTCAGCCCAGTGACTCGGCAAGTGACTTTGGGAGACGCCTCGTGTCCAAGCTCGCGCTCGGCCTGCTGGCCGCCACCGGCCTCCTGGCCGCTTCCGCCGCCCACGCCCAGCCCGGCCCGCCGCAGCCCCCGCCTGAGACCGTGGCCGACCCGGCTTGCGCCGCCTTGGCCGCGCCCGGCCTGTTCAAGGACATGACGGTGACGAGCGCCCAGGGGATCAGGCTGGGCGCCGGATCGGCCTGCGAGATCAAGGCGACCCTCAGCCCCGTGCCCGGCTCCAAGATCGGCGTGGTCTACAACCTGCCCAAGTCGTGGAACGGCCGGCTGGTCGGCTATGGCGGGGGCGGCTGGGCCGGAAACGTGGCCTTCCAGACCGTGGCGGCCGACCTGACCCGCGGCTACGCCACCATGCAGACCGACGGCGGCCACCCGAGCGGCGCCGCCTTCGACGCCAGTTGGACCGCGCCGAACGGCAAGCCCGACGACGTGGCCCTGACCGACTTCTCCTGGCGCGCCGTGCACCAGATGACCGTCACCGGCAAGGAGGTGGCGGCCAAGTACTACGGCAAGCCGCAGGACAAGGCCCTGTTCATCGGCTGCTCCACCGGCGGGCGCATGGCCCTGATGGAGGCGCAGCGCTTCCCGAACGACTACGACGGCATCGTCGCCGGCGCGCCGGTCTACAGCTTTCGGGTGCAACTGGCTGAAATCTATCGCGACTGGGTGTTCTCCCAGCCGGGCGCGGCGTTCAGGCCGGCGGACCTGACCCTGGTGAACGACGCGGTCCTGAAGGACTGCGATGCGCTGGACGGGGTCAAGGACGGCATTGTCGGCGATCCATCGGCCTGCCATTTCGATCCGGCGGTCCTGAAGTGCAAGCCCGGCCAGGCGGCGGGGTCCTGCCTCGTCGACGCCCAGGTGGTCGCCCTGCAGCACCTCTACGGCGAGCACAAGGGCTCGGACGGCGTGGTCGACATCTATCCCTACAGCCGCGGCAGCGAGACCTTCTGGCCCACGTTCCAGAACACCATCGCCGATCCAGCGGCCGCGGCGAAGGCCCGCGACCTGGACCTGCGCGCCATGATGTTCGGTGACCCGAACTTCAGCTTCGCCGCCTTCGACCCCAGCCGCGACAGCCCCAAGGCGCGCGGGTCCAACTACGCCGAGATGTACGAGGCCGACGATCCGGACCTGAAGCCCTTCCTCGGCAAGGGCGGCAAGCTGATCCTGTGGCACGGGCTCTACGACCAGGGCCCGAGCCCGGGGGGCACGGTGGCCTATGACGAGCGCATGAGGGCCGCCACCGGGAGCCTGGCGGCGTCGGACACCCGCATGTTCCTGGCGCCCGGCGTGCTGCACTGCCAGGGCGGCCCAGGCCCCAGCCAGATCGACTGGCTCGGCGCCATGGACGGCTGGATCAAGGGGGGCAAGGCGCCTGAGAAGGTCACCGCCCGCACCCCTGCCGGCGGCCCCCCGGGCGCTCCGCCGCCGGCCAGGCTGATGGTCCGTCCGGTCTGCGCCTATCCGGCCAAGGCCCGCTGGGACGGCAAGGGCGACCCGAACGTCGAAGCCAGTTTCGCCTGCCGCTAGGAGGCGTAGGATCGGCGGGGTCCCAGGGAGGACGACGCCATGGGTTTGCTGACCGATGAAGACAAGGCGCGGCTTAGCCCCGCCGAGGATCTGCCCCACGCCACCCCGATTCCGACCCAGTTAGTGTCGAGCGACGAGTATTTCCCCCTGCCGCAGACGGCTAGGCAGCGCGAACTCGAGGCGCGGCTGCTGGAGATGGGCGATGTCATGGCGCGCAAGCTGGGGGTCTCGCGCCGCCGCTTCTTCCAGACCGCGGCCGGCATGGCGGCGGCCTATGTGGCCCTGAACGAGACCTTCGGCGCGGTGTTCGACGCCAGCCGCGCGGAAGCCGGGACCCCCGAGCAGGCCGACGCCCGCGCGAAGGGGCTGAGGGGACAGTTCATCATGGACATGCACACCCACTTCCTGCGTGACGACACTCGCCTGACCGGCTTCGTCGCCATGCGCAACGCGGTGGGCAAGGCCGGCTGGAACAAGGCGCTGTCGGGCAGGGAACAGACCGTCGAGGACCTGAAGTTCGACAACTATATCAAGGAGATGTTCCTGGATTCCGACTCCAAGATCGTCCTGATCTCGTCAGCGCCGTCGGACATCAAGCAAGACTGGTTCCTGACCAACCAGCAGATGGCCGACGCCCGGGCCAAGGTGAACGCCCGCTTCGGCGGCCGGCGGCTGTTCGCCCACGCCATCTTCACTCCCGGCCAGCCGGGCTGGTTCGACGACATCGACGCGGCCATCGCCCTGAAGCCGGAGTCGATGAAGGGCTATACGATCGGCGACAACACCCACAAGGACGCCAGCCGCTACCCCTGGCGCATGGACGACGAGAAGGTGGCCTACAAGGGCTACGAGAAGTTCGTGAAGGCGGGGATCAAGAACGTCTGCGTGCACAAGGGCTTGTTCCCGCCGTCTCAGGACAGTCAGTTCCCGCGCCTGCGGCCCTTCACCGACGCCTCCGACGTGGCCAAGGCGGCCAAGGACTGGCCGCAGCTCAATTTCATCATCTACCACTCGGCCTATCGCCATGTGGGCGGCGACCCGGCGGTGGCCCTGGCCGAGTTCGAGAAGACCGGCCGCATCTCCTGGGTCAGCGACCTGGCCGACATCCCGGGCAAACACGGGCTGAAGAACGTCTATGCCGACACCGGCCAGCTGTTCGCCTCGACCCTGGTGGCCGAGCCCAAGGTGATCTGCGCCCTGATGGGCATCCTCATCAAGGGCATGGGCTCGGACCACGTCTGCTGGGGCACCGACGCGGTGTGGACCGGCTCGCCCCAGTGGCAGATCGAGGGCCTGCGCCGGCTGGAGATCCCGCAGGACATGCAGAGGAAATACGGCTTTGCGCCCCTTGGCGCGGCCGACGGCCCGGTCAAGGCGGCGATCTTCGGCGGCAACAACGCCCGCCTCTATGGCGTCGACCAGAAGGCGGCCGAGGCGGCCATGGCCAAGGACAAGCTGACCCAGCTCAAGACCGCCTACGAGGAGCACGGGCCCGAGCCGTCGAACCTGAGATACGGCTACGTCGCCGCGCCCATGGACCACGGCGTCTTCGCCTGATGCAGGCGAGGCGACAGGTTCTGATCGGCCTGGCCGCCGCAGGCCTCGCCGCCGCCACGCCCGCCTTGGCCGCCAAGCCGAGGAAACGCCTCTCGAAGAAGGCGACGCTCTACCAGGACTGCCCCAAGGACATCCGCTCCTGCGCCAGTTGCACCCTGTTCGTCCGGCCCGACCGCTGCAAGGTGGTGGTCGGCAAGGTCAGTCCAGACGGTTGGTGCAAGCTCTACGACATGGCGGACTGAAGCGAGGGCGCTAGACGCTGCGACGCATCCAGCCGTAGCGGGTGTTGCTGGGCGGACAGCCGGCCGCGTGGTAGGCCGCCTTCATGACCGCCAGCTGATCGTCCGCCGCCGCCACGTGGCCGGGCATCTCCAGGACGGTCTTCAGGCTGTCGGGCATCATCGGCTCGAAACCCGCCGGCACCGGCTTGTAGGGACCGCCGGCCAGCAGGGGCCTGGCCGCCATGCGATAGTTCTTGGCCGAGTTCAGGCCGAGAATCTTGCGCTTGGCCTGCTCGGTCAGCTTCGGATAGCCGTACTTGCGGCAGAGCTCGTCGGGAATCTGGAAGCGCCACAGCGCCTCGATCTGCCATTGCGGCGAGCCGTACCAGACGCCGTCCGAGCCGAACACCACCCGGTCCTCGCCGAAGAACTTCAGGAGCTGGCCCATCAGGTGGGCGCAGACGGTGGGAAAGGTGATCACCGTGGAGGCGAAGGTGGTGCCGATCTCGGCCTGGACGTTGGGGAACGGCGAGGCGATCTCGCAGAATTCGGTGGTCCAGCCGATGTCCGGCACGCCAGCCCGCAGCTTGCCGGATTTGAGCTCCTCCAGCGCCGACAGGGCCCAGAAGCTCGGGCGGAAGCCGCAGTGGTAGATGATGAAGTTGAATTGCGGCCAGTCCTTCGCCGCCTTGGGGATGTCTGAGGGGTGACCGAGCTCGGCCACCGGCCCGGCGGCGGTATTCAGCCCCTTGTGGATGCACAGGTTGAAGAAGCCCGGATGCTTGTCGAGCTCCTGCCGGTTCTTGGCGATCAGTTCGTAGGTGGGATAGGCCACCTGTTCGTCGTCGAGGCGCCAGCGGCGCATGTCGCTGTCGGGGTTGTCGTCCACCTTGGCGGCCGTGGCCACCGTGTAGCCCTTCCACGAATCCGGATGCAGTTCGTCGATCTGCTGCTGGATGAACCACAGGTTGGCCTTGCCGGTGTAGAGCTGGCCGTGGCCGAGCAGGCGCGTAGACCCGGCGATCCGGTTGATGAAGTCGCGCGTGGCCATGGTCTGGCGCGCGGTCAGCATCTCGTGCGCCTCGGATTCCTGCACGGTCCTGGGCGCGCGCGCTCCGCCGGACAGCCCGGGCAGGGCGGCGGAGTTGTTGTTGGTCATCACCCCCACCGACACCTGACTGTCGAGGAACACGTCCTTGACGAACTGCACGAAGTGGAAGTTCTCGCCGGAGATCGGCTGACCCTGCAGGATCGGGTTCCAGGGCCTGTTCACCCCGCCGAGTTCGTCCGGCAGGTTCCTGGGGTTGAGCGACGACGACTTGCCCTCGGCGATGGCGCGCAGGTCGTTGCCCGGCCCCGACAGGCTGGAGCGGATGATGTGCAGCTGGTCGTCGAACACGAACAGGTCGCGCGGCGCCCCCAGGCCGGCCTCGGCGGCCTCGGCCTTGGACAGGAACAGCTCGTCCGGGTGGACGTGGAAGAAGTCGCCGAACACCTGGTTCATGGCCAGGAAGCTGGCGGCCATGCCGCCGGAGGTCTTCAGGAAGCCGCGCCGCGACAGGTCCAGCTTCCGCGCCGCCCCGCCGGCCAGGTCCAGCATCTTGGCCTCGGCCCGCTTCTGCTTCTCGGTCTGGGGCAGGGGCACATACTCGCCGTTGGACACCATCTGCGTCGGCACGGCGGCGTTGAGCGCGTCGGCGTGATCGGCGGGGGCCACGGCGGCGGCCTGGGCCGGGCTGAACCAGGTGTCGTCCTCGCGCCACTCCGGCTTGGCCGTGGGCGCATTCCTGGGCTCGCTCATGCTTCCACCCTCGGTTCGGTCCCGGGCGGGTTCACGTCCCGCCTCACGGCGAGTTAAGGCCCGTTGCGAGGCTGCTTCAAGCCGCCGCCCTTTTCCCGACACGCGACGCAGCTTATGGCTCGATGATCCACCCGGAGCCGTTCCATGTCCAAGCCGCTCGCCGGCCGTCATATCGCCGTCCTGATGGGCGGGCTGTCGCCCGAGCGCGAGATTTCCCTGGTCACCGGCAAGGCCTGCGCCGACGCGCTGGAGCGCCTGGGCGCCAAGGTCGAGCGTATCGACGCCGACCGCGACGTCGGCCCGGTGGTCGCGAAGGCCAAGCCGGACGTCGTGTTCAACGCCCTGCACGGAGAGTGGGGCGAGGACGGCTGCGTGCAGGGCGTGCTGGAGACGGTGGGGGTGCGCTACACCCACTCCGGCGTGCTCGCCTCCGCACTGGCCATGGACAAGCAGAAGGCCAAGGCGGTGCTGGCGGCGGCGGGCGTCGTGGTGCCCGGCGGCGGCCTCTACGACCGCTTCGAGGCGGCGCGTTCGCACGTCATGCCGCCGCCCTATGTGGTCAAGCCCAATGCGCAGGGCTCGTCGGTGGGCGTGTTCCTGGTGTTCGAGGGCGCCAACAGCCCGCCGCAGGAGCTGGCCCAGCCGACCTGGACCTTCGGCGAGCAGGTGCTGATCGAGCCCTACATCCCCGGTCAGGAACTGGCCGTGGCGGTGCAGGGCGACCGGGCGCTGGCGGTCACCGAGATCGTGCCGCGCACAGGCTTCTACGACTACGAGGCCAAGTACGGGGAGGGCGGCTCGTCGCACGTCGTGCCGGCCCCGTTACCCCCTGAAATCTATGAGAAAGCCCTGCGGCAGGCCGAGCTGGCCCATGCCGCGCTTGGTTGCCGAGGTCTTACCCGATCGGACTTCCGTTATGATCCTCTTAACCAAAATCTGGTCCTCTTGGAGGTGAATACCCAGCCCGGCATGACGCCTACTTCGCTCGCCCCGGAGCAGGCGTCCCACGTGGGGCTGTCGTTCGATGATCTCGTGCTTTGGATCGTGGAGGAGGCGTATGGTCGCGGTGGTGAGAGGGGAGCGCAGTCAGCCTAGCTCCCGCGCCCGGACCGCGTCCTCGCCCCGGGGACCGGCCGCAGCGCGTAGAGCGGCCGGCCGCGAAGGTCAGGCGCCCGCCCGCCCCGCCAAGCCGCAGCGCGTGGGGCTCGCGCCGAAGCTTGGCCTGGCCGTCGGCGCCCTGGTGATCCTGGGCGGCGCACTCGCCGGGCTGGCCACGGCCCATCACGACCGCCATGCGGGCGTCATGCCGGCCCTGCCGGCGTCGGAGCATGCCTCGCCCCTGGCCCGGATGCTCGCTCCGTTGGGCTTCCGCCTGGCGCGCGTCGAGGTGCAGGGCGCGCCCGAAATGGCCAAGGCCGACATCCTGCGCGCGGCGGCCCTCTACAAGAACATGCCGATCCTGGACGTGAACCTCGACGCCCTGCGCCAGCGGGTTGAGGCCACCGGCTGGGTAAAGGACGCCAAGATCGTGCGGCTCCTGCCCGACACCCTGATCATCGCCGTCGGGCCCCGCACGCCCGCCGCCGTCTGGCAGCACCAGGGCGTGCTCAAGGTGGTCGACACCGAGGGACAGTTGATCGGCGGCGCCGATCCGGCCCGCTTCCCGGCCCTGCCTCTGGTGGTGGGCGAGGGCGCCGCCGAGGAGGCCAAGAACATCCTGCTTCTCCTGCGCCAGCGCCCGACCCTGATGGCCAAGGTCGACGCCCTGGTGCGGGTCGACGGCCGCCGCTGGGACCTGCGTTTGAAGGACGGCGCGCTGATCCAGCTGCCGGCCATCGGCGAGGATTCGGCCCTGATCCGGCTCGACCAACTGGACCAGAAGCAACGGCTCCTCTCGCTGGGGTTCGAAAGGGTCGACCTGCGCGATCCGGACGAGGTGGTGGTGCGGCCGCGGCCCCCTGCCACAGGGACGCCGGCTGCGCCGGCGGCCAAGAAGTGAGGGCGGCCCTTGGCCAGTAGCGCTTTGAGACGAGGGGCCTCTTTCGCGGGGGCCAGTTTGGGAGTCGGCGGCATGTCGAGGCTTGAGGATCGACGCGAGGCGAGGGACGGGCTGAAGGGCCTCGCGCCGCGTCAGCAGATCACCGCCGCCCTGGATCTGGGCGCGTCCAAGATCGCCTGCTTCATCATGAAGCCGGACGGCGTGCGCCGCGCCGACCGGACTCTCCAGCCCGCCGGCGTAGGCTATATCCAGTCCCGCGGCGTGCGAGGCGGGACCATCGTCAATACCGAAGAGGCCGTCGAGGCCATCGCCCAGGCTGTCGAGCGCGCCGAGACCGTGGCCAATGTCCAGGTCCAGGGCGTGGTGGTGGCCACGTCCGGCGGCCAGCTCGCCAGCCGCCGCGTGCGCGTCGAGGTCTCGCTCAGCCCCCAGCGGGCGATCGCCGAGACCGACTGCAACCGCGCCATCGTCCACGCCGTGGCCCAGGCCAAGGCCCCCGGCCGCCGCCCGATCCACCTGCTGCCGATCGCCTGGTCGGTGGACCAGCAGAAAGGCGTGCGCGACCCGCGCTCCATGTTCGGCCGTGTGCTGGGGCTGGAGCTGCTGGTGGTGTCGATCTCCGAGACCGCCTACCAGACCCTCAGCTATTGCGTCGAGCGCGCCCATCTGCAGCTCGAAGGCGTGGTCGCCGCGCCGTTCGTCTCGGCCCTGGCCGCCGTCGAGGACGACGAGATGGACCTCGGCTGCATCTGCATCGACATGGGCGGCGGCTCGACCGCCGTCTCGGTGTTCTCCGGCGGCTCCCTGGTGCACGTCGACAGCCTGCCGGTGGGCGGCGCCCATGTGACCGCCGACATCGCCCGCGGCCTGTCGACCTC
>DASYBX010000055.1:0-13449 GCA_036500495.1 Caulobacteraceae bacterium | reverse complement strand
TCCAAACAGCCGCCTCGACGAGCTCCTGCCCTGGGCCTACGCGGCGCCTGCCCGCGCCGTGGCCTGAGAACGTCGCTTACGGGCACTCGGTGCCCAGACCCAAATTTCTCATGACATCGGAGTTCACCCGGCCGTGCGGTTTCGCACGTGCCATCCCATCGCGACTAATGACGGTCGAACAGACCGCGCATTATCTGGGCTACACCAGCCCAGCCGCACTCAAGAACTTGCCCATCAAGCCAATCCGGCTGATCGAGGTAGGGGCGGGCTGCTCGCCCAAGTACGACCGCCGCGCCATCGACCTATGGCTGGACGGGTTGTCCGGCCTAGCGGAAGCCCCGACGCCGTCCGCCAACTCGCCTATGGACGACGCAGAGACCGAACTAGCAGCGTGGAAGGCGAAGCGTGCGTCGCGGGCAAGTTAAGCTTCCGGGTGTTCATCGCGTAGAGCGCAAGCTCTCCGGTGGCCGACACGGCATCTACTACTATCGCGGCCGTTATCGCGGTGCCGAGCAGCTCATCAAGTTTGAGGGCGAGAACGTCAAAGACGCTCGGGCCAAAGAGGTCGCTGGTGCTTCTGCACTCGCCGCTGCCTATGCCGCGCCGGCCAAGAAGACGCCCGCCAAGGTTCGCACGGTCAACGATCTCGTCACGATGTACCGCGCAGCTCCTGACGGCTTCCTGAAACTTCGGGAGGGCTCGACCCGCAAGACCTGGCTGCCGTGGCTTGACCGGATCAGGGACCATTTTGGCGAACTTCCAGTGGTTGCTCTCAAGGCCAAGGATACTCGCTGGGAAGTCGTCCAGTGGCGCAACCAGTGGGCTCAAACGCCCCGAACAGCGGACTATGCCATCCAGGTGCTCCAGCGCGTCCTGAGTTGGTCCATCAACAGCGGGCTCATCGACAAGGACTGCAACCCCGCCGCCGGGATCGAGCAGCTCTGGCATGCCAACCGCGCGGACGTCATCGTCGAGGAGGCGGAATTGACGGCAATCCTTCAGCACACCACTCATCACGGTGCGCTGGCGATCCGACTGGCCGCGGCGACCGGAATGCGGCGGGGCGATCTCATCGACCTGAAGTGGAGCGAAGTGGACAGCATCTCGATCAGCCGCGTCGCGTCCAAATCCACCAACGGCCGGCGGATCACCATTCCTCTGACGAAAGACGCGAGGGCGGTCATCGCCGAGCTGCGTGAACTCAATGCCGCTCGGGACGTGCCGTCGACCTTTGTCCTGATGTCGTCGAGAGGTCCCTGGCAGAAGGACGGCCTCGGTTCGACCTGGTGGAAGGCTGCCAAGGCCGCCGGGGTGGACAAGCACTTCCATGATCTCCGTGGGACGGCCGCGACAAGGTTCTGTCGGGTGCCACAGACAAGCGATGAAGAGGTTGCGGACGTCATGGGCTGGGACCCCCAGCGAGTGCGAGCGATCCGGAAGCGCTACGTGGACCGGGAACGCATCGCGAAGGGCATCATCGCCCGGTGGGAACAGATGGAAGCGACGGGCGCTTGAACCGAGCCGTCTGACCGAGTAGGGAGGAACGCCTCTGGAACCTGTTTGTAAAACGGTCTGTAAAACGCTCTCGGGCGTTCTCATTCCGATCCGAGCGGGCCATTGAAATTCCAGAGGAATGCGGGCGTAGTTCAGAGGTAGAACGTCAGCTTCCCAAGCTGAATGTCGCGAGTTCGATTCTCGCCGCCCGCTCCAATCTTTCCAATCGTTTACGGCCATCGACGGCTTGACGGCGAGGTTCGGGGTCCGCTGGGGGTCCCGAAAGTTGCGCTGGCGGGCTCGGCGCGGCCAGGAGCCTGCTGGTCCGGCCGAGGGTTCACGGGCCGCAATCCGGGCGGCACCCGGCGGTTCGGCTCCAGGTTGAATTTTCCCGATCGAGAAGTTTGAATGACGCACTTCACCGGCTCTTGGCTGAGAGGTCAGGAAGCGCTTTATTCCGCGAAATAGGAGACGCCGGATGGCCTGGACACCTGCACGACCGACGAGGCCTCCGCCCGTGCCGCCCCGCCCGGCGATCTACAACAAATACACGCAGATGTTGCGCGACCGGCCGCTGGAGCTGTTCAAGCAGTTCTCGGTGTCGCCGCCCGACGGCGCCGTGGGCGACGCGGCGGTCGACGCCCTTGGATCGTTGCGGCGCAATCGCGTGATGCCGATCGGTGTCCGCTCCCAGGTTCCGATGGACGGCACCCTGGCCCAGTTCTTCCGGTCCGGCCCGACCGACCCCATCGGCTTCAAGGCCGGCACGGTCAACAACGGCATCGCCTGGATCAATCTCGTCGAAGACACGACGCGGATGTACAACGCCTTGACGTTCGACGCGATCATCCCGAGCAGCCAGCGCACCATCCCGGCCAACCACCTGCCGGTCTGGTTCCTGCCCTGGGAAAGCCGGCACCTGATCGACATGACGATCCCGGCGCGCCGCACCGACGACGATCACGATCCAACCGACCCGGGCATCTTCTTCACCGCCGCGATCAACGGCTGCTCGGTGTTCGTGCGGGGCGATCCCAGCTCGCCCACGGTCTTCCACGGCGGGATCAGCCAGGGCCAGACCCCCTATGGCAACGAGCCGGCCGCCTTCTGGCGCGACCTGTTGCAGGCGAGCGTCGCCCACGAAGGCGTCAACCGCGGCTTCAAGGAAGTGAACAACACGGATTACATCAACCAGACCGGCGTCTCCGGCGGGGCCAAGACCGCTCGGGGCGACCAGTACCTGCAATGGCTGAAGACCCTGCCCAGCGGCCCCTTCACGATCAGCCAGGTCGTGCCCTGGGGCTGCGACTCGGCAAGCGCGGGGTGCTGGCCGCCTATCTGACGCTCGCGCCCTACGGCGGCAGCCTGGAGGGGGTGCGCGCCGCGTCGCTCGCCTATTTCGGCCACGAGCCCACCACCCTGACCGACGCCGAACAGGCCCTGCTGATCGCCATCCCCCAGGCGCCGGAACTGCGCCGGCCCGACCGCCATCCCCAGGCCGCCCGCCGGGCGCGGGCCGCGGTGCTGCACCGTCTGGCGCGCAAGGGCCTGATCAGCGCCAAGGCGGCGCGCGAGGCGGCGGCGGAGCCTGTTCCGCGCCGCGCCGTGTTCCCTGAACGGGCCTGGGCGGCGGCGGGCGAACTGGCCCTGGCGGCGTCGCCGTCGCAGCCGACGGTGATCTCGACCATCGACGCGCCGCTCCAGGCGCGGCTCGAGGCACTGGCGGTCCAGACCGGCGCCGGCCAGGGCGAGCAGTCGTCCGCCGCCATCGTGGTGGTGCAGACCTCGACCCGCGCCGTGCGCGCCATCGTCTCGTCCGCCGGGCGGGACCGGCCGGGCGGCTGGGTCGACGCCACGCGCGCCCTGCGCTCGCCGGGCTCTTCGCTGAAGCCCTTCATCTACGCCTTCGCCTTCGAACAGGGCTTGGCCGCGCCCCAGACCAGGCTGGCTGACGCGCCGGTGGCCTACGCCGGCTACGAGCCCGAGAACTTCGACCGCACCTTCCATGGCGAGGTCACCGCCGCCCAGGCCCTGCAGAACTCGCTCAACGTCCCCGCCGTCGCCATGCTGGCCAAGGTCGGGCCGGAGGCGTTCCAGGCGCGGCTGGAGTCCACCGGCGCGCGGCTGGTGCGGCCCAAGGCGGCGGCCAATGATCCCGGTCTGGCCCTGGCGCTGGGCGGCGAGGGCGTGACCCTGCGCGACCTGGCGATGCTCTACGCGGCCCTGGGCGACGGCGGCCTGGCCCGGCCCCTGGTGTGGACGGAGGCCCAGGCGCGTGCGCCAGGGGGCGGCGGCAGCCGGCTGGTCTCGGCGGAGGCGGCCGAACAGGTGTTGGCGATCCTGCGCGAGGGCCCGCCGCCGCCGGGCCGCGCTCCACCGGCCCTCAGCACCGGCGCGCCCAAGCTGGCCTTCAAGACCGGCACCTCCTACGGCTTCCGCGACGCGGTGGCCGCGGGCGTCGGCGACGGCTGGACGGTGGCGGTGTGGACCGGCCGGCCGGACGGCGGGGTGCGTCCCGGCATGACCGGGCGCGAGGCGGCCCTGCCCCTGCTGTTCGAGGTGTTCGACGTGCTGGAGGCCAATGCGCCCCAGGCCCAGACCCTGCAGCCCCAGGTCGCGCCCCCGGCCCTGACCCAGCTCGACCGGCGCGGCGGCCCGCAACTGCTGTTCCCGCCGGACGGCGCCTCGGTGATGGTCGACGGCTATGGTCCGAAGTCCCGCGGCCTGGCCCTGGCGGCGCGGGGCGACAAGCTGCGCTGGTACGTGGACGGACAGCCTCTGGCCGAGGCCGACGGGCAGGTGGTGTGGCGGCCAGACTATCCCGGCTTCTACCGCGTGGCCGCCGTCGACGAGCGCGGCCGCCAGGCGACGGCGCGGGTTCGCATCCGATAGGACGGCGCGAAGAAAAGTCGAAACCAGCTTTCGCCGCCCGCAAACCGCGCCAATTCCAACTGAGGAAGAAGGTCGGTATTCCCGTCTATATGATAGGGTCTCGCCGCTTTGGCGTGGGAGGTAGGATCGTGAAGAGTCCGATGAGCGGCAGTTTGAAAGCTTTGGCGGCGGTGGGCCTGGTGGCCGTGGCGGGCGTGACCGGGGCGGTCCTGGAGCGGCCCGAGGCGAAGGCCCAGGCGACCGCGGCCTGCCCCAACGGCGGGCTTTCCCTGTCGCCCGGCTTCTGCGCCTCGATCATCGCGGACAACCTCGGCCACGTGCGCCACATGGCGCTGGGCCCGGACGGCGTGATCTACGCCAATACCTGGAGCGGCCAGTACTACGTGAACCAGCCTCCGCCGCCCGGCGGCTTCCTGGTGGCGATCAAGCCCAAGGGCGACGGCCAGGCCGAGATCGCCCGCTTCGGCCAGACGCCGTCCGACGGCGTGGCCGGCGGCACGGGCGTTCAGGTCTACAAGGGTCACGTCTACGCCGAGGTGAACGACAAGATCGTGCGCTACGCCCTGCCGGCCGGCGGCGGCGTTCCCACCGGCAAGACCCCCGAGGTGGTGCTCAGCGGCATGCCGCTCGGCGGCAACCACCCGATGCATCCTTTCATCATCGACGCCAAGGGCCAGATCTTCGTCGACATGGGCTCGGCCACCAACGCCTGCCAGGGCGAGGCGGGCGACCGCAAGGCTGGGGTGATGGGCCAGAATCCGTGCACGGAGCTGCAGACCCGCGGCGGCACCTGGAAGTACGACGCCAACAAGCTGAACCAGACCTTCTCGCCCAAGGAACGCTACGCCACCGGCATCCGTAACGGCGAGGGCTTCGCCTTCGACGCGGCCGGCCGCCTGTTCGTCACCCAGCATGGCCGCGACCAGTTGCCGGCCCTGTGGCCCAAGCTCTATCCCGATCTGAAGCATGCCACCGAACTGCCCTCCGAGGAGCTGCTGCAGGTGACGGCCGGCGGGGACTACGGCTGGCCGGAGTGCTACCACGACCCCTTCCAGAAGAAGCTGGTGCTGGCCCCCGAATACGGCGGCGACGGCGGCAAGGCGGTGGGCGTGTGCGCCCAGAAGATCGAGCCTGTGGCGGCCTTCCCCGCGCACTGGGCGCCGAACGACCTGGCCATCTACACCGCCAAGACCTTCCCCGCGGCGGCCCAGGGCGGCGCGTTCATCGCCTTCCACGGCTCGTGGAACCGGGCGCCCGAGCCGCAGGCAGGCTTCAACGTGGTGTTCCAGCCGATGGCGGGCGGCAAGACCAGCGGCGACTACGTCGTCTTCGCCGACGGCTTCACCGCCGGCAAATACCGGCCGACCGGCCTGGTGGTGGGCGCCGATGGGGCGCTCTACATCGCCGACGACGTGAAGGGCCGCATCTGGCGCGTCACCTACCATGGCCCGGCCAACATCAAGGCCCTGGCCGCGGCGTCTGCCGCCAAGGCCGCCGGCGGCGGGGCCTCGTCCGGCGCCCTGCCGGTCCCGCCGGGAGCCACCGCAGATCAAGTGGCGTCCGGTAACAAGCTCTACCACGCCCAGACCTGCACCGGCTGCCACGGCGGCGACGCCAAGGGCACCCCGGTCGGTCCCGACCTGACCTCCGGCAAATATCTGTGGGGCGACGGCAGCCTGGCTTCGATCCAGAAGACAATCCAGGAGGGCGTGGCCATGCCCAAGCAGTACCGCCAGGCCATGCCGGCCATGGGCGGAGCGCAGCTGTCCTCCGACCAGGTGCGCGACCTTGCCGCCTACGTCTGGGCGGTCGGCCATCCGAACTAGGATCCGCGTGGCGCTCGCCTAACCCTCGGGGAAGGTGAGCGCCGCCCGGACCTGGCCTGTCCTGGGGACCTTGAAGGTCGTGCTGCGCTCCGGTCCGCCCACGAGCAGGCGGCCGAACACGCGGTAGTCGCCCGGCGGCAGTTTCAACAGCACCCACGGGGCCCCGCAGCTCGCGTGCGCCACCGGCTTGCCCTTGGCCGTGGCGACCCGGACCTCGACGTCGGTGACATATTCGGACTTGGAATCGGCAAACTCGATCCGCACGGGGAAGGGGTCCCAGGCCGGGTTGTCCCGCTCGGCCTTGCCGAGGCCGGTGCAGGCCGCCTCGACACCCTGGACAGTCGTCTTTCGGTCGATCGGCATGACCTGGGCTGGATTCTGGTCGCTATCGGCCGCAAAGGCCGGCGCGGTCAGGCACAAGGCCAGGGTCAAGCCCGTCAGAGAACGCTTCATCGCAACAGCCTCTGGTGAGGAACGCCCATAGCCAGGTCATGGTCCACCGCAAGCGCTAACCGTCAAGCTTGATTGAGCGCCATCCGGAATGCTCCTTAGGCCGCATCATGGCGCACTATCGGATCATCGCGACCGACCTCGACGGCACGCTGTTGCGCGCGGATCACTCGATCTCGCCGCGCACCCGCGCCGCCATCCGCGCCGCCCAGGACGCGGGGATCACCGTCGCCTTCGTCACCGCCCGGCCGCCGCGCGACATCCGCCGCCTGATCGACGAAGCAGGCCTGTCCGGCGTCGCGGTCTGCTCCAACGGCGCCATCCTCTACGACGCGGGCGCCGGCGCCGTGCTGCGCCACAGCCAGTTGGGGGCGGAGCTCGGGCGGGTCCTGATCCACGACCTGCGCGCCGCCGAGCCCGACATCGCCTTCGCCACCGAACACGGCCACAAGCTCGGCCTGGAGCCGCATTTCCCGCCTCTGTTCGCCGAGACCGTGCACGACCACGTCCCGCGCGTCGCCTGCGCGCTGGAACTGTGCGAGGAGGAGCCGACCAAGCTGATCGTCCACCACCCCCGCCACGGCGCCGACGCCCTGGCCGAGCGCATCCGTGCGGTGGTCGGCGGCCGCGGCGAGGTCACCCATTCCGGTTGGCCGATCGTCGAGATCGGGCCGCTTGGCGTGTCCAAGGCCAGCGGCCTGGCCTGGCTCTGCGCCGAGCTGGACGCGCCGGCCTCGCAGGTGATCGCCTTTGGCGACATGCCCAACGACATTCCCATGCTGGCCTTCGCCGGCCGCGCCGTCGGCGTCGCCAACGCCCATCCGGACGTGCTGGCGGTGGCGCACGAGGTGACCGCCTCCAACGAGGAGGACGGCGTGGCCCAGGTGATCGAGCGGATCCTCGCCTAGCGCGGGAGTGGCCTAACGCGCCGCGGCCTTCTCCTGCGGGTCTTCCTTGAGCTGGTCGTCGCCCGCGCCCTCGGCCGCCTTGAGATCCTTGGCCGCGGTGTTGAAGGCGCTGCGGTCGGACGGCGTCAGGTCGGCGACGCCGATGACCACCCCGTGGGTGAGCACGCCTTCGACGAAATAGGTCTCGCCGGCGTCGATCTTGAGCGTCAGCTTGTCCTTGAACTCCGGTTCGGTCTTGGCGGTGAAGGTGTGCTCGCCCGGCGGCTCGGCCTGCACGAACCAGGCGCCGTTGGTCAGCTTGCCGAGCGCCTTGTCCTCCTCGCGCACGTTGAACCACTGGCCAGTGCCCAGCAGCGACTTCTTGCGGAAGAACACCACTTGGCCCATGCCCTTGGCCGGCGGGGTCAGGGCGATGGGCCCCTGTTCGGGCGCCGCCACGGCGATCTTACCCGCGCCCCGAGGGGCCTTGCCTTGCGCGCGCAGGGTGGCCGAGGTCCCGAGCTTGGCCGTGGCCTCGGTGCCGGCGGGGAATTCGACGTCGCCGCCGTGGATGGCGATGCCGACGAAACCCAGAGGCGCGAAACCGATGCCGCCGAGGCCGAGCGCGGTGGCGGCCTGTGCGTGGCCACGGCCGGTCGCCGCCAGTTGCAGGCCCTTCAGCGGCAGCTGGGTCCCGCCGGGCCCCGTCAATGAGCGGGCGGACAGCACCAGCTTGGCGCCCTTGCCGCCCATGCCGGGCTTGGAGGCGTCGGTCACCTCGCCGACGCCGGTGGTTCCGGCCGGAAGCACGATCTGGCCCCTGACCACTACCGGCTCGGCCAGGCGGATGGCGAAGGTGTCGCCGGTCTTGTGCGTCTTGGTCGAGACTGGTTCGGCGAGCTGGACCATCACCACCGTGCCCGACGTCACGCGGCAACAGCGGCGGGCGGCCGCGGTACGCGTGGGCTGCTGCGCGAGCACAGCCTCGCCGGGGGCGGCGAGGGCGATCAGGAACGCGGCGATCAAGAGGCCGGTGCGCGTCATGGGTGGTTTATCCAGAGGCCTATCCTTCCAAGGTAGCGCGCCACGGCCAAGCACCGTTCCCAAGACGAGGCTTCAGCCGCAGGAATCCCGTATCGTAGGAAAAGGGCTTGGCGCCCAGCGTGGCCGGAGCGAAGACTGGCGGCGCGGACCAAAAGACCCGGAGCACACGGGCCCGAAGCACATGGGAGGAAACATGCGCACCCAGTTCGGATGGACTCTGGCCCTGGCGGCAGCCTCGGCTGTCGTTCTCGCGGCCGCGTCAGGCGCGGCCCTGGCCCAAGGCGGCGAGGCCCGGGCGGACTCCAAGGCTCCGTCGCCCGATCCCCGCAACCTGGAGGGCGTCTGGTTCATCACCCACGCCTCGCACCTCAACCGCGACCAGTCGGTGGGCTACGGGCGCGAGAGTCCGGACAAGGAGCTGACCCACAGCCGCGTGCTCTGGCCGATCGACCACAAGTCGCCGCCCTTCACCGCCTGGGGCCAGAAGGAGTTCAACGCCCATTTCAACGGCAACCTGCACAACCAGCCGATCGCCGACCCGTCCACCAACTGCATCCCGCATGGCATGCCGCGCATCATGATCTCGCCCTATCCGATGCAGATCGTGCAGTCGAAGGGGCTGATCACCATGCTGTTCGAGGTGAATCACAACATCCGCCTGATCCATATGGGTCAGCCCTTGCCGCAGAAGGTCAGCCTCACCCAGAACGGCTATGCGGTCGGCCACTGGGACGGCGACACCCTGGTGATCGAGACCACGGGCATCTCCAAGTCGGGCATCTTCGACGAGATCGGCACGCCGCATTCCGACGAACTGAAGGTCACCGAGCGCATCCGCAAGGTCGACGGCGGCAAGACCCTGGAGGACGTGTTCACCTTCGAGGACCCGATCGCCTTCAGCAAGCCGTGGCAGGCGCGCGAGATCCTGGCCTGGCGGCCGGACATCCAGTTGATGGAGTACGTCTGCGAGGAGAACAACCGCAACTGGGCCGACGCCAGCGGCAAGACGACCGCGAAATAAGCGAGCGAGGGGGAGCAACATGATGCGCTTGACAGCCTTGTCGCTGTGCGCGGCCTTATCGGTTTGCGGCGGGAGCGCGATGGCGGCCGACCATCCGGACTTCACCGGCCTGTGGCAGGCGCCGGCCTTCGTTGCGGCGCTCAAGACCACCGACGGCAAGGCGCCGCCGCTGAAGCCCGAGGCGCTGAAGCTCTACAGGCAACGCGTCGCCGACCGGGCGGCGGGCAGGAAGGTCGGCGATCCGGTCGCCGACTGCCTGCCCCACGGCGTGCCGCGGTTGATGTATGCCCCCTATCCCCTGCTGATCGTCCAGTCGAACGGCCAGGTCGACATGGTGCAGGCGGCCAACCATACCCAGAGGCTGATCTACATCGACCAGGCCCAGGTCGAGCCCGGCGATCCCAAGTGGCTCGGCCACTCGGTGGCCCACTGGGACGGCCAGACCCTGGTGGTGGAGACCATCAACAACGACGAGCGCACCTGGCTCGACAAGGCCGGCCTTCCGCACTCGGACGAGATGAAGGTGACCGAGCGCCTGCGCCTGGGCCCCGGCGGCAAGACCCTGAGCGACGCCATCACCATCGACGACCCCAAGACCTACCTGAAGCCGTGGAGCACGGTCGCCCGCTTCAACCGCAAGCCCGGCCCGCTGGACCTGCCCGAGATGGTCTGCTCGCGCGACCACAAGATGTGAGTGGGGCGGCTAAGGCTGGGGCCGGGAGCGGGCGGCGGCTTCGGCGCGGAGCGCCTGGGCGCGGCGCCGGCCGAGCGCGATGGAGACCGTCTGTTGCAGGGTTTCGGCCTGCTGCAGGTCGATCGAGAAGCTGATCCGGGCGCCCAGCTCCATCTCGACCGTCAACACGATCGCGCCGGCGGGCGAAAGACCCAGTTGGACGGCCCGCGCCTCCATCACGAACGGCTGCGTGGCGCCGGCCCCCGGCTCCGGCTGCGGGATGGCCTGCAGGGCGGCGGCGGCGATGTAGGGCAGCAGCGGCACGGGCGCCGCCAGGTTGAGTTCGTGCGACCCGCTGGGGTCGGGGCTCAGGCGCCGGAAATGGAACAGACAGGTCTGGCCGTCGCTGGCGGGCTGGGACCGGACGCCATTCACGGGCACGGCGCGAATCTGTGGCACGTCGGATTCTCCGCGACAGGGAAGCTGTGCACTGGGAACGCCCGAAAACGGAGTCTGTTACGGGCGCCATCTCCAGAACCCGCCGACGCTCCCCTTCTGGACATTGAAGCCCTTCCTCCAGGGGTTCAAGGTCGTCGCAGAAACTGGGAGGACGCCATGGCCGAGGGGTTCAGGACCCGGCGCGATCTGTTCGGGGTGGCCGGCGCGCTCGGCGGCGCGGCGGGACTCGGGCTGACGCTCGCCGCGGGCGTGTCATCGGCGCAGATCGCGCCGATGAGCGAAGCGGAACGCGCCAATCTGAAGCTGGTCGACGACTTCTGCGCGAGCTGGCCTGCGCACGACCTGGCCAGGATCATGGCCTTCTTCTCGGACAACCCCGCCTATCGGCAGACCGAAATGCAGGCCCCGGTCGTGGGTCGCGAGGCGGTGACCGGCAAGATCGACGCGTTCTTCAAGAGCGTCGTGAAATTCGAGGTGCACGAAAGCTGGGCGCGCGGGCCGATGGTGATCAACCGACGCACCGACACCTTCACCGGCCGGCTCAGGTCCTGGCAGGGCGTGGGCGTGTTCCTGGTCAAGGACAGCAAGATCGTCGAATGGTACGACTATACGATCGAGCGGCAGCTGGCCTGATCCCGGGTGCGAGGCGGCTCAGGGCCGCAGGGTGACATACAGTTCGCGCTCCAGCAGCCACTGGCCGCGGCTTTCCCGCCAGGCGGCCATGTAGACCCCGCTCATCTCGACCCCGCCCTTCCAGGTCCCGGTCCAGTGCCCGGTTTCCGCGGCCCTGGCGCCGTTGGCGGCGATGTCGACCGTCACGGTGGTGCGGACATAGGCGACGAAGGCGGGATCGGCGAACTGGCCGGCGAAGGCGTCGACCACCGCGCCGGCGCCCTGGATCACGGCGCCGTCCCCGACGATCAGCATGATGTCGCCGGTCAGGTGCGGCCGGAGGCGCGCGGCGTCGTGGGCCGCGATCAGCCGGTTGGTCAACTTGCGTTTGGCGCGGATGGCGGCGTCGGGATCGAGCATGGATCGGGAAGGGGCTAGCCCAGCGCCTTCTCGATGTCCGGCGCGATCGCCGCCGGCTCGACGGACGGGGCGTAGCGGGCGATGGGCGTCCCATCGCGGCCCACCAGGAACTTGGTGAAGTTCCACTTGATCGAGGCGCTCCCCAGAACTCCGCGCTTGGCCTTGGCGAGGAAGCGGTAGAGCGGGTGCGCGTGGACGCCGTTGACCTCGATCTTGGCGAACATCGGGAAGCTGACGCCGTAGGTCAGGCTGCAGAACCGCTCGATCTCGGCCTCGTCGCCGGGCTCCTGGTGGCCGAACTGGTCGCAGGGAAAGCCCAGCACGGCGAGGCCGCGCCCCTCATAGGCGCCCTGCAATTCCTCCAACCCTTCGTATTGCGGGGTGAAGCCGCAGCGCGAAGCCACATTGACGATCAGCAGGGCCTGGCCGCGGAAATCCGCCAGGGGCTTGTCCTGGCCCGCCAGGGTCTTGGCCGAGAAATCGTACACGCTCGTCATGGCCCGACTGTAGGGCGCGGCGCTCCGCCTGGGTAGATGCGCTGGCGCTTGGTCTCCGCTAGTCTCGCCGTGAACGGCGGGAGGATCAGATGGCCACGCGGACTTCGATCTTTACGGCGGCGGCCCTGGCGGCCGCGGCCATCGGCGGCGCGGCCGCCTTTGGAGCGGCGGCCTGGGCCCAGCAGGGCTTCGGCGATCCCAAGCTCACAGAGGCCAACCTGAAGCAGGTGGCGCCCCACGCCTGGGTGGTGATGGGCTTTCCCAACTGCGCCTTCATCGTCGGCGACAAGGCGGTGCTGGTGGTCGACACCGGCCTCGGCAACGCCAACGGCGCGACCCTGACCAACATCGCCCGCAAGCTGGGGTCGAAGGGTCAGAGGCTCATCCTCACCACCACCCACTTCCATCCCGAACACGCCTCCGGCCAGGGCGGCTTCCCGGCCGGGACCCAGGTGATCCGGCCCAAGGCGCAGCAGGAGGAGATGGACCAGGAGGGCAAGCAGATCATGGACCTGTTCGCCAGCCGCGACTCCATGAAGCCGTTCATGCAGCCCGCCGCCCTGATCAAGGCCGACACCCTGTTCGACCGCGAGCACGACCTCGACCTCGGCGGGGTGCACGCCAAGCTCCTGTGGTACGGCGCGGCCCACACCCGCGGCGACGAGATCGTCTATGTGCCGGAGGACAAGCTGATCGTGCCGGGCGACGTGGTGCAGAACAGGATCTCGCCCAACGTCATCTGCCAGACCTGCAGCCCCCGGCAGTGGGTGGCGGTGGTCGACGAGGTGGCCAAGCTCAAGCCCGAGCGGGTGGTGCCCGACCACGGCGACCTCGGCGACGGTTCGCTGGTGGCCCAGGAGCGCGGCTTCCTGGCGGCGCTGGACGCGCGGGCCATGGCCCTGAAGGGACAGGGCGTGGCGGCGGACGCCGCCGGCAAGCAGATCCAGGCCGAGTTCGAGAAGACCTATGCTGGCTGGCAGGGGCTCGGCAACGTCCCCCAGTCGGTGCAGCGCGCCTACGCCGACCCGCGCTGAGGAGGCGCCCGCCATGACCCTGAAACGCCTGATCGATCTGCCCGGGGTGCGCGACCTGGAGCAGAAGGCCCTGATGAAGCCGCGCATGGGCGACGTCGACGCCCGCGCCGACTTTCCCGAGATCGACGAGGTGGTGCGCG
>DASYBX010000054.1:0-23574 GCA_036500495.1 Caulobacteraceae bacterium | reverse complement strand
CCAGTACGAGATGGCCTACCGCATGCAGGACTCGGTGCCGGAAGTCACCGACCTCAGCGACGAGCCGCAGTACGTGCTCGACATGTACGGACCCCAGGTGCACATCCCCGGCACCTTCGCCCGCAACTGCCTGCTCACCCGGCGCCTGATCGAGCGCGGCGTGAAATATGTGCAGCTGGTCCAGGTGGGCTGGGACCACCACACCGGCATCGCCCGCCGCCATCCGCCAGACTGCTGGGCGGTCGACCAGCCCTCCGCGGGCCTGGTACAGGACCTCAAGCAACGCGGGCTGTTGGACGACACCTTGGTCACCTTCAAGGGCGAGTTCGGCCGCACGGTCTACGCCCAGGGTGGGATCAACCCGAACTCGGGGCGCGACCACCACGGCGGCAACTTCACCATGTGGATGGCGGGCGGCGGCTCCAAGCCGGGCGCCGCTTACGGCAAGACCGACGACTTTAGCTACAACGTGGCGGAGAACCCGGTCGAGGTGCACGACCTCAATGCGACGATGCTCTACCTGCTGGGCATCGACCACAAGCAACTCACCTTCCACTACCAGGGCCGCGACTTCCGCCTCACGGACACGGCCGGCAAGGTGATCCAGGGCGTGCTGGCCTGAGAGAGATAGGCGCAGAGATATAACCGGCGGCCGCCCTGAGAAGCGGCCGCCGGAAGCCTGAGGGGGGTGGCCCTCAGGGCTTGGGCTTGGGCCTGAAGTCCTCGTAGAGCCCGTGGGCCGAGCGCACGATGGACAGGCCGGGATCGGGCCAGTGTTCGTCCTTGATGAGATGGGCGCGCAGATCCGCTTCGGTCTTGGTCCCGTCGCGCAGATAGGCTGCCACCTGGTCGCGCAGGCGTTCCAGCAGGTCGCGATAGGCGATGATGTCGGCCTTGGTTCCGATCGAGCCGTGGCCGGGGATCACCTTGTCGTAGCCCTCGCCCGCGGCGATCGTGTTCAGGCGCTCGATCCAGCCGTTGATGCCGCCCCCGCCGTTGTAGTCGATCAGCGGGTACTGGCCGCCCTTGTCCAGGTCGCCGATGTGGACGAGATCGCCCACGCAGATCACCCGGTCGTGGGGGAAGAACACGGTCACGTCGGTGCCGGTGTGGCCGGGGCCGTAGTGGTTGATCCGCACCTCCCTGCCGCCGACGTAAAGGCGCAACTCGCCCTCGAAGGCGATGTTGGCCGGCACCATGTCCGGCGGCGCCCCGGGCTGGACCTTGTTGACGATGTTGTCGTGGCCCTGGATCGACGAGATGATGTCGGCCCCGGCCGGCCGGAAGCGTGTGTTCCCGCCCGAATGGTCGGCGTGGTAGTGGGTGTCGATCACGTAGCGGACGGGCTTGGTCGAGACCTTCTCGCGGATGATCTTCATCAGGTCGGCGTAGTGGTACTCATATTTGCTGTCGACCAGCACCAGGCCCTCGTCGGTGACCAGGATGGTCACGTTGGAGCCCGCTCCCGGCACTTCCCACAGGTCCGGCGCCAACTGCACCGCGACGAACGGCGCATGGGGCTGGGGGTTCACCTGGTCCACCGGCTGCTGGGCGGTGATCGCGGGGTTGGGCTTGGACTGGGCGAGGGCCGCGGTGGCGGCGAGCGCGGCGCCGGCCATCAGCGCCGCGGCGAGGGTTCTGTTGATCATCGCCCGCCTCAGCCCTTGGCCTTGCCCATGCGGCGCGACAGGTCGGTGTAGACCAGGGTGGTGAACCGTTCGGGGGTGATGTTGCCGCCCAGGCGCTCCTTGTCGAAGTCGGCGGTGGGATGGGAGTCGATCACCTGTTGCAGGGTCTTGCCCTCGGTGATCATCTTGGCCACCCGGTCGCGCACCGCCTGGAACATGGTGTCCTGCACGGTGATCTCCTTGAAGCCGATCACCGGTCCGAGGTGGCCGGGCACGATCTTGGTCTTGTCGTTGGCCAGCTTCATGATCAGCTTGCCGTCGGCGATCATGCCGTCGACCGAGCCGCCGTCGTCGACCCCGATGTTGTTGAAGCGGATCGAAGCGGGCAGGTCGCCCACCTCCATGACGTTGGCGTGCTTGAAATAGACGATGGTGTCGCCGTCGGTATGGGCGGGGGAGGGGTGGATCAGCTCGACCTCCTCGCCGTCGAACTTGATGGTCTTGCGGTCCTTGTAGGTCTCCTTGGGCCAGTCGGTCTCGACATAGGCCGGCGTGCCGTCCTTGCGCTTGGTCGTCATCATCCGCTTCAGCACGTTCTCCTGGGCGACGATGGTAGCGCCCTCCTTGGCCATCAGGGTGTTGCCGGAGGTGTGGTCGTTGTGCAGGTGGGTGTTGATCACATAGCGGATCGGCCCCTTGGCGCCGGTGGCGCGGATCGCGGCCATCAGCTTGTCGTGCAGCTGCGGGAACATGGAGTCGACCATCAGGACGCCGTCCTTGCCGGTCAGGAACACGACGTTGCCCACGCCCGGCGCGGCTTCGGCCACCCACACGTTGTCGGCCAGCTTGGTGGTCTTGACCTGAAGCTTGTCGAACTCCAGCGGACGTCCCTGCTGGGCCTCGGCCACCGAGGCGGCGCCGACCATGAGCGAGGCCAGGGCCAGCGCCTTCAAAACCGTTTTCATGTCCATCCTCCCGATGGGCCTCCAGCCGTTGGCGGCGGAGGTTTTTGTCTGACGGTCAGACTATGAGGCCGCCCCTCCGGAAGGAAGGGCGGCCCAGCCCAGCCTAGTAGCGATAGTTCAACTGCATCCCGATCTCCCGCGGGCGGAAGGTGGTGGCGGTGCGCAGGGGCGAGGACAGGCCGTTCCCGTAGTTCAGGAAGTCGCGCGAGTCCGTGAGGTTGTTGACGTAGATCGCCGCGTCGACCCGGTCGAAGTTGAGCCCCGCCCGCATGGTGGCGAAATGGGTCGGCTGGCCGCGGTAGATGATCGCGTTGTAGCCCGGCGTGCCGGGATAGCCGCGGATGTAGTCGCCGGAGAACTGGTAGTCGCCCCGCACGAAGGCTGCGTGCTCGAGGATCTTGAAGTCGTACTGGGCGCCCACGTTGTACTGCCACATGGGCACGCCCAGGGGCTGGCCCTTCTTGACGATGTAGGAGGTCGAGCCGTCCGAGGCCTTGAAGGTGAAATCCTGGTCGTAGTGGGCGTCGTCGTAGCCGATGGCGTAGTTGATGGTCAGGCCGGCGAAGGCGCGGACCTGGCCGTCGATGTCGACGCCGTTGGACACCGCCGTCTTGCCGTTGGTGACGTAGGAGAATCCGCAGCGCAGGTTCACGGTCAGCTGCGGGTCCGTCCAGTTGATGTGGTAGACGGACGTGTTCATCACCACGCGGTTGTCGAACAGCCGGATCTTGGCCCCGCCCTCGTAGCTCCACACACTGTCGGAGCGGTAGGTCAGCGGCGTGGGGCCGCCCAGGGCCGCGATGTCGTTGACGCACTGGGCCAGGGTGCCGGGGGTGTTGATGCTGCCGGGGCGATAGCCCTTGGCCACGGTGACGTAGAACATGTCCTGGGGATTGAGCTGGTAGGACAGGCCGAACTTCGGGTTGACCGGCTTCTCGTCCAGGCTGCCCGAGCCGGTGTTGTTGTAGGGGTCGCCGACCTGGTTCGGGAACGGATGGGCCGGGGTCGGCGTGAACAGCGTCAGCGGCACGCCGTAGATCGGGCCGGACTGGATCTGGGTGTAGGCGGTCTTCAGGTCCGAGGCGCGCACGCCGGCGGTCACCTTGAGCTTGTCCGTGACCATGTAGTTGAGCTCGGCGAACACGGCGATTTCCTGCTCGTCCAGGGTCGCCAGGCGGCGTGAGGCGTCGGTGCCGGCCGAGGCCGGCGTCGGCGCGGTCTGCACCACCTGATATGTCGGCACACCATTGACGACCACCGGCCCGGACAGGATCTGGTAGGCCACCTGCGCCGCCTGGGGCGTGCCGGGGTTGAAGATCGAGCCGGATAGCGGCGGGATGCCCGCCGCCCAGCCTTCGTCGATGCCGCGGATCTGCTGGATCAGCTGGTTGTCGGTCGACAGGGTCGAGCCCGGCTGCCGCTGCGAGGACGAGTTGTAGTAAAGGCCGCCGACCCAGCTCAGGCGGTCGCCGGGGGTGTTGTGCGAGAAGCGCAGCTCCTCGGTCCAGGCCTTGTGCTTGTTGTAGTAGACATACTCCTTGTACTGGGTCGGCACGCCGTTCCAGGTCAGGGGGCTGGCGCCGAACCCGCCCGGCACCGGGGTAGTGGTGCCCGGGATCACATAGGTGGCCGCGCTGGCGCAGCCGCTCGCCTGGGTGGCCGTACAGGGCAGGTAGTTGCCCGCCCCGTCGAAGGAGCCGCCGGCCGGGGCGTAGTTCGGGCCGGTGAAGGCCGCGCCGCTTTCCACCGGGCCGGTGGTGTTGTCGTAGATGTAGGACGAGACCGACTTCACCTGGACGTAGCCCGCGTCGTAGTCGAGCGACAGGCTCGGCAGGTAGAGCACGGTGTTGCGCTTCGAGAGCTGCGCCTGGGCCTCGTGCGCATCGTCCAGATAGGTGTTCAGCCCGGTCTTGAAGTAGCCGAACTGATTGTAGGGGCCATAGGTCCCGCCGGCGTAGGCCTTGTCCGGGAAGTCGAAGTTGAAGCGGTTCGCGCCCGTGCCGAGGGTGACGACATTGGTGAATACGCCGGGGTTCACCGTGTACTTCGGGATCGGCAGGTAGAAGGTGTCGATGTCGTTCGAATAGTCCTTCGAGAAGTAGAAGCTCGGCGTGACCTTCAGGTTGGGGGTGGGCTGCCAGGTGACGGCCAGGCGGGCCATGTCCTGCTCGCCCCAGTTCGAGTTCTGCAGGACCGTCGAGGCGTCGTAGATCGACACGTGGTCGATGTAGCCGCCGGTATGGCGGGCCAGGAAGCTGGCGCGGAAGCCGAGCTTGTCCTCGACGATCGGGCCGCCGATGGCGCCGCCGCCCTCGTAGCTCATGCCGCCGCCCTCGGTGAACGACACGTCGGCGCGAGCCGAGGCGCTGTATTTGGTCAGGCTGGGCTGGGGCGTGATGAAGCGCAGGGTGCCGCCTTCCGAGGAGGCGCCGAACAGGGTGCCCTGCGGCCCCTTCAGCACCTCAACCCGGTCCAGGTCGTAGAGGATCGGGGTGGCCGAGCCGTTGCCGGTGATCAGGCCGATGGTGCTGCGCTTGGTCAGGGGCGTGTCGTCCAGGTAGACGGCGGTGGTCTGGGCGCCGAGCTGGGAGGAGATGCCCCGGATGGTGATCGACGGATTGTTGTCGCCGCCGGCGCGCCGGAAGGTCACCGCCGGGATGTCGCGGGCCAGGTCCTGCACGTTCTTGATGTTCTGCTGATCCAGCGACCTCTGCGTCACCGCCGCGACGGTCATGGCCACGTGGCTGACGGTGTCGGCCTGACGGGTGGCGGTGACCACCACCTCGCCCAGCACATCGGGCTGGGTGGCGTCCGCGGCGGCGGCGTTGGTCTGGGCCATGGCCTGGCCGGCGCCGGCCAGGGCAAGCGCGGACTGGGCCAGCACGGACAGCGCCGCGCCGGCCAGCAACCGCGCCGCGGTGCGAGATGTGGTCCTCATGTTTCCTCCCAGACCCGAACACTGTCCCATGTCCGGATTCCCATGTTTGCTCGGCGGGCCATCTTGGCGTGGCCCTGGGCGGCAGGTTCGGATCGCTCCTCCCATGGGCGCCGAGCCTTTTTCGGCTGCGTGCGCACGCCCGCGCCGCCTTGCGCAAGGCAAGGCAATTTCATGAGCTGTCTCAATGGTTTGAGCAGCGCCTGCGGACGTCTTCCAACATGAGAACTCGGAGCCGCAGGCCGGTTTGGTCGGGCGTGTCCGCCCAGTCGCCGGCCGGCGAAGATTCTCCCCTACTCGCCTTAGCCATACGTCTGAAGCCGATGAATGACAATAAATTTCGCATATGGTGGGATTTCAATCTTATTGAAATTCCCGAAATGACGCGGGGTCGTGGGCGCCGGCTGGCGCGCGTCCAGGCGGGGCGCTAGGGCACGGCAGGCGCGCGTGAAATCCTGAGCTCAAGGCCTGCCTGGCCTTCGATTAGTCTTACAATAGTTGCTCTTTTTCAAGTTGTTACAGGGCTGCCCCACTTCGATCACGCTGTGAAGTAGAGCAAGATTTTTTATATTATGGGATTTCTTGAGTTGCATTCCTTTCAAATGCCAGTCCATTCTCACACTTCGGTCGCCTCGGCCGGCGGGTCGTCGAAGACCCGAAGGCCGGCGTCCGGGACCGGTTTGCCAGGGCGGGCGCCAGACCTCGCCCGGATCAGGGACGGGTGCGCATGGACAACCGCACGGAAGGCTTTCGCCGGTCCTTGGACGCGGGCCGCATCCCCAACCACCTCTATTTTATCGTGGCCCTGGTCGCCCTGCTGCTGGTGACCGACGGCTTCGGCACCCAGGCGATCGGGTTCGTGGCGCCGGCCATCGGCAAGGCGTGGGCGCTGAAGAAGGGCGCCCTGACCGGCGTCATCACCATGGGCCTGGTGGGGGTGATGATCGGCGCCTGCGGCGTGACCCCGCTCGCCGACCGCATCGGCGCCCGGCGCATCCTGATCGGCTGCGCCCTGACCTATGGCGTCCTGATGTGCGGCACGGCCCTGGCGCACGACCTTCCGGGTCTGCTGTGGATGCGGCTGCTCAGCGGCGTGGCCCTCGGCGGCGCCATGCCCACCGGTATCGCCCTGCTCTCCGAATATTCGCCGACGCGTCTACGGGCCACCTTCGTCACCGCCGTGGTGTGCGGCTTCTCTCTGGGCGGCGCGCTGGGCGGCTTCGTCGCCACCCTGGTGATCACCCGCTACGGCTGGCCGATGGTGTTCCTGGTCGGCGGCGTCGCTCCGATCCTGCTGGCGCCGGCGCTGTTCCTCTACTTGCCCGAATCCCTGCCGCGGGTGCTGGCCGGCCAGGCCAACGCCCGGGCCGTGGCTATTGCCCGCAAGCTTTCGCCCGGCTGGACGTCCGCTCCCGCGCCCACGGCGCCGGTTGCGGCGGGCGGGAGGCGGGCGCCGGTCGTGGGGCTGTTCGAAGACGGCCTCGCCCTGCCCACGCTGCTGATCTGGGTGGTCTATTTCATGAGCCTGATGGTGCTCTACGCCCTGTCCAACTGGCTGCCGACCATCATCACCGACGCCGGCATGCCGATGAGCGCGGCCAACGCCGCCACCAGCTTCTACCAGCTGGCGGGCATCGTCGGGGCGCTGCTGTTCTCGTTCCTGTGCGACAAGGTCGGCTCCCGGCGGGTGCTGCCGCTGATCTTCCTCGGCGCCTCGGTGTTCTGCTTCCTGATCGGCGCGGCCGGCCGGAACCCCAGCCTGGTGGTGGGCGCCGCGGCGGCGGCGGGCCTGTTCGTGGTGGGGGGCCAGAGCGCGGCCAACGCCTTCGTCGGCAACTTCTATCCGTCCCACGTGCGCGCCACAGGCATCGGCTGGGCGCTGGGCATGGGGCGCCTCGGCACCATCCTCGGCTCCTCGGTCATCGGCCTGATGATCGAGGCGGGGGCGCAGGCCCACACCCTGTTCGAGATCTGCGCCGCGCCCGGGCTGTTCGCCGCCCTCGCCATCTGGCTGGTGGCGGGACACAAGCGGCGCGAGACGCCGGCAGAGCTCGCCACCGAGCCTGTCGCCGGACAGGTGAGGGCCGCCGAGGCCTGACGCCCGATCCGTTCGCCAACCCCTAACTCAAGACTCGAGATTCAAGAGAGGCGGCATGTATCAAGGAAAACTCCCGGAAACGCTCCACGAGGTCAGCGAGGGGCTGAAGCAGGTCGACTACAAGCGCATCGCCACGGAAGAGGCGTTCTGCCCCCCGGAGCTGCTGGACATCTATCGCCGGATGCTCGAGACCAAGGCGCTCGACGATCCGGGCTTCAACACCATGTTCGGGTTCTATCTGAACAGCCCGAGCGTGCGCTCGCAGCAGATCCGCGACTATCTGGTCGACCTCGGCGACCTGCGCCTGTCGCACATGGACTCCCGCGGCGTCGACATGCAGGTGATCGGCCTGACCTCGCCCGGCGTGCAGGTGATGCCGGTGGCCGAGGCCAACAGCTTCGCGGCCTATTCCAACGACATCCTGTCCGAAGCCTGCCGCAAGCATCCCAGCCGCTTCGCCGGCCTCGCCGCCTTCGCGCCCCATGACGCGCACACCGCCGCCAAGGAGCTGGAACGCTCGGTGACCAAGCTCGGCCTCAAGGGTGGCATCCTGCACTCCCATACCTTCGGCGAGTACCTCGACAACGAGAAGTTCTTCCCCCTGCTGGAAGCGGCCGAGGCGCTCGACGCCCCGCTCTACATCCATCCTCAGGTGCCGCCGCCCAAGATGATCGAGCCGTTCCTGGAGTGCGGCCTGGACGGCGCCATCTACGGCTTCGGCGTGGAGACCGGGCTGCACCTGCTGCGCATGATCGTGACCGGGGTGTTCGACCGCTTCCCGAAGCTGACCGTGGTCATCGGCCATCTCGGCGAGGCGCTGCCGTTCTGGATGTACCGGCTCGACTACATGCACCGCGCCGGGGTGGTGGCGAAGCGCTATGAACGGATGAAGCCGATCCAGGGCAAGGTCTCGGATTACCTGCGTCGCAACGTCTACGTCACCTCTTCGGGCTTCGCCTGGGAGCCGGCCATCAAGTTCTGCCAGGACGTGCTGGGCGTGGACCGGGTGCTCTACGCCATGGACTACCCCTACCAGCACGACGTGGCCGAGGTGGTCGCCAGCGACAACCTGGACATCCCCGATGACGTGAAGAAGGCGTTCTTCCAGACCAACGCCGAGCGCCTGTTCAAGCTCTAGGACGTCGGATGACAGGCGGCGCCGGCCAGACGGCGCCGCGCCTCATTCCACGTGGAGCCGGATCTCCAGCACCCGCACGGCGTCGCCGGGCGCCCATGGCCGCGCCAGCCGGGCGCCGATCACATGATCCCCCCGCTGCGCCGTGACCCGGTAGGCGCCGCCGGTCGCCGAGCCCAGGGCCGAGGCCGGATTCGGCTCTCGCTCAGGCCCATCGGCAATTCGAAAAACGTTGTTTGGTAAACTCAACTGCCACGTGTATCCTGTGGCCGGGCCGTCGCGCATCGGCAGTTCAATTACATCGCCCGCCACGCCACTGAGTTCGATCACCTCGGCGGCTGGCGTTTCGCCCGGGCCCGGAGTCTGGTCCATGTCCCATGCCTTGCAGTTCAAGAGGGCGGAAGTTTAGCGCGTATATTCAGAGAAGAGGGGAATATCATGGCTCTAGATCCGGTTCTGCTTCAAAAAGCCATCCATGATGCGGGCCATACTTGGACCATACGCATCCCTCCGGCCACAGAACAGCACGCGCTCGGTCTTCTGCCGGCTAACGCCGCCAAGCTGCAGACGGCCAAGGACATGGCCCATCAGATCCTGTCGGCGCGCATCCAACTGACGCCTGTCGTGACGCAGCAGCCCGGCTTGCACGTGCTGAGCGGACCGACGCCGGTTCCCGCCGCCGCCGCCGCCCTGCCGAAGGACATGGATTGGCGCACCCGCGGCATCATCGGCCCGGTGCAGGACCAGAAGTGGTGCGGCTCGTGCGTCTCGTTCTGCACCACCGGCCTGCTCGGGGCCATGGCCTGGCTCGAACTGGGCATCCGCGACCTGACGTTCTCGGCGGCGGACCAGCACTTCTGTTCGTCGCACGGGGCCAACTGCGGGGGCTGGAACGAGCCGGACGCGCTCGACCAGATCAAGACCCGCGGGGTCGTGCCCGAAGGCGTCTTCCCCTACATGACGGCCTTCGACAATCCGCCCAAGGGCGATCCCAACGACAATCCGGACCATCTGTGGCTGGCCTATTGCCGGTCCGAGATCAACCGCGAGGAGCGCCGCTACCGGATCACCGACTACAGCGCCTGGTCCTCCAGCATGGCCGGCCTGCCCTTCGACGGCCGCAAATACTACCTCGCCAACTTCGGCCCCATGGCGATGGCCTTCACCGTCTACGAGGACTTCGACAACTACGGCGGCGGGGTGTTCAAGCACACCACCGGCAAGTCCCGCGGCGGCCACTGCGTGCTGGTGGTGGGCTATTCGGACACCAACCAGGCCTGGATCTGCCGCAACTCCTGGGGCGACGGCTTCGGTGGCACGGCGCATCCGGACGGCACGGGCGCCGGCTTCTTCATGATCGCCTATGGCGACAGCCAGATCGACGACACCTTCTACGGCTGCCATGGGGTGCTGGTCCCGCCCCAGTCGCGCCTGGCCCAGCGGGTGGGCGACGTGGACGGCGACAAGGTGTCCGAGATCGTGGTCACCAGCCCCTGGGGCATCGGCATCCTGAAGCAGGCGGGCGCCACCATGGCCGCGCCGATGATGGCCCCCAACGGCACGCGCTTCGGCGGCTGGCTGCTCAACACCGCCGACAACCAGGTGGGCGAGGTCGCCGACTACGACGGCGACGGCAAGGCCGAGATCCTGATCACCAGCCCCTGGGGCATCGGCATCCTGAAGGACGCGGGAACCACCCTCAACGCCGTGACCATGTCGCCCAACGGCACGCACCTGGGCGCCTGGGTGCTGAACACCGCGGTGGACCAGTTCGGGCCGGTCGGCGATTTCGACGGCGACGGCCATGTGGAGATCCTGGTCTCCAACCCCTCGGGGATGGGCGTGCTCAAGCTGGTCGGCGGGGCGCTCACCTCGGTGATGACCGCCACCAACGGGACCCGTTTCGGCGGCTGGGTGCTGGACATGTCCAACAACGATTTCGGCCCGGTCGGCGATTTCGACGGCGACGGCCACGCCGAGATCTTCGTCGCCAGCCCCTGGGGCATCGGGGTGCTCAAGCTGCAGGGCGCGGCGCTGGCCTGCCCGATGCTGCAGCCCAACGGCACGCGCTTCGGCGGCTGGCTGCTGAACACCGCGGACAACCGCTTCGGCGAGGCGGGAGATTACGACGGCGACGGCAAGACCGAGGTGCTGGTGCGCAGCCCCTGGGGCCTGGGTATCCTCAAGCTGGCCGGGGCGACCATGACCGCGCCGATGATGCAGCCCAACGGCACGCGCTTCGGCGGCTGGGCGCTCGACACCTCGAACAACCAGTTCGGTCCGGCCGCCGACTACGACGGCGACGGCAAGGCCGAACTGCTGGTCACCAGCCCCTGGGGCATCGGCATCCTCAAGGAGGCCGGCGCGACCATGGCCTGCCCGATGCTGCAGGCCAACGGGACCCGCTTCGGCGGCTGGCTGCTCAACACGGCGGACAACCAGATCGGCATCGCCGGCCGCTATGCGGCGGGGCAGCCCGCCGAGCTGTTCGTGTCCAGTCCCTGGGGCGTCGGCGTGCTCCGGCAGTCCGGCGCGACCATGACCTGCCCGATGCTGCAGCCCAATGGGACGCAGTTCGGCGGCTGGCTGCTCAACACCGTCGACAACCGGTTCTGAGGGGACGGGCCGGCGGCGCTCGCCGGCCCGCTCGCCGTCAGGCCTCGCCGGCCGCCGTGAAGGCGTCCAACGTACGGGTGGCGTAGACCAGGGCCGCGCCGGCGTTGACCGAAATAGCCACGCCCAGGGCCTCGGCCAGCTCTTCGCGGGTCGCACCCGCCTTGAGCGCGGCCGCGGCGTGGGTGGTGATGCAGCCGTCGCAGCGCAGGGAGATCGCCACCGCCAGGGCCATCAGTTCGCGCGTCTTGGCGTCGAACAGGCCGGTCTTGGCCCCGGCGCCGCTCAGTTGCACATAGCCCTTCACCGTGTCGGGGCTGAGCTTGCCCAGGTCGCCGACGCCGGCCGCGACCTGGCTGCGATAGTCGTTCCAATCCATCATGTGCATGGGCAGTCCTCCGAGTTTCGAGCCGTCCGCCATGGCGCGGCCGGCCCGGGCTGTTGATGTTCGCGCAGCGCTTGGCGCGCTAGTCGCTCAGGAAGCGGTAGCCCACGCCCGGCTGCGTCAGGATCAGGCGCGGCGTCGCCGGATCGGCCTCGATCTTCTGCCTGAGCTGACCGATGAACACCCTCAGATACTGGGTGTCCTGGGCATGGGCCGGGCCCCAGACCGAGACCAGCAGATCCTTGTGCGTCAGCACCTTGCCGCCGGCTTCGACGAGGCGCGCCAGCAGGTCGTACTCCTTGGGCGACAGCCGCACGATTTCATCCCCCCGGGTCACCAGCCGCCTCGGCAGGTCGATCGTCAGGTCGCCGACCTTGATGACCTTGGGCGTCTCCTCGGGCGCCTTCTGCCTGCGCACGGCCACCCTGAGGCGGGCCAGCAGCTCGCCCACGCCGAACGGCTTCTCGACATAGTCGTCCGCCCCGGAGTCGAGCGCCTCGATCTTTTCCAGTTCCCGGTCGCGGGCCGACAGGATGATGATCGGTCCGGCGTAGAAGGCGCGGGCCTTGGCCAGCACCGTCTGGCCGTCCATGTCCGGCAGGCCGAGGTCGAGCACCACCGCGTCCGGCGGTCGGCGGGCGATCTCGGCCAGGGCCTCGCGCCCGGTCTCGGCCCGCACCGGCTCGAAGCCGGCGGCGTCCAGGGCCGGGCTCAGGAAGCGATGGATCTGGGGCTCGTCGTCCACCACCAGGATGCGCAGGCGACCCGTCATAGGAACATGTCCGGTATGGTCACGGTCTTGGGCAGGCTGATCAGCACGCGGGTGCCCTTGCCGTCGTGGATCGGGCTGGCGGCGGCGATGCGTCCACCCATGGCCTCGACGAAGCCCTTGGAGATGGCCAGGCCCAGGCCCGAGCCCTTGCCGCGGTCGGTGGCCTCCTCCATGCGGCGGAATTTCTCGAACACCCGCTCCAGCTCCGCGGTGGGGATGCCGCGGCCTTCGTCCTCGATGGAGATCACCACGTTGTTGCGGTCCTCATAGGCGGCCAGCTCGATGGCGGAATCGTCCGGGCTGTAGGCAATGGCGTTCTCCAGGATGTTGACCAGGGCCTGTTCCAGCAGAGCCGGGTCGACCTTGATCAGGGTCAGCTGAGGCGGGAAGTCGCGCGCCACCTTGCGCCCGCCCACCCGCCGCGCCACCCGGTCGGCGGCCGAGCCCAGCACGTCGCGCACGTCCACCCAGTCCGCGCGCAGCTCCAGCCCGCCGCCTTCCAGGCGGGTCATGTCCAGCAGGTTGCCGACGTAGCGGTTCAGCCGCTCGGCCTCCTCGCGGATGGAGGACAGCAGGTCGATCTGCACCCGCTTGTCCAGCGACTTGCCGTATTCCAGCAGGGTGGTGGCCGAGCCCAGCACGGTGGAGAGCGGCGTGCGCAGGTCGTGGCTCACCGAATTGAGCAGGGCCGAGCGCAGCTTGTCCGAGCGGCGCAGGGCCTCGGCGTCGGCGGCGTCGGCGGCGAACTCGGCGCGCTCCAGGGCCACGGCGCCCTGGTCGAGCAGGGCCGAGACGAAGCGCTCGCCGGCCTCGCCCTCCAGGGTGCGGGCGTCGAACCCGGCCACGCCGGAGCGCGCCTTCAGCCCCTGCAACGGGCGGAAGGTGAAGCGGGCGTTGGGCAGGGTGCCGGTCTCGGCCCCGGCCGGCTCCCCGTGCTGCCAGGCCCAGCGCGCCGCGGCCTGGTCGGCGGTCGCCAGCGGCCTCAGCTCGGGGACGCCGGCCACGGCGGCGACGTCGCCGCCGCTCGGCAGCAGCACCACCGCCTCGCCCCCGGTCGCCGCGGCCAGCTGTTCGGCCAGGGCCTGGGCGGTCTCCTCGCGCTGGGCCGAGGCCGACAGGGTGCGGCTGGCCGCGAGCAGGGCGGTGATGGCCGAGGCCCGGCGCGACATGGCCACGCCCTGGTCGCGGATGCGGCCGGCCATCCAGCCGGTGGTCAGGGCCACGGCGAAGAACACCATGAAGGTCAGCACGTCGGTGGCGCGGCCGATGGCGAAGGACAGGGGCGGGTCGAGGAAGAAGAAGTTGTAGACCAGGGCGGCGGCCGTGGCGGCGGTGACCGCCGGCCAGAAGCCGAACACCAGGGCGCTCATCAGCACGCTGACCAGGAAGATCATCGCCAGGTCGGCGCCCTTGGAGAAGCGGTCGAGGCCGGCCGCCACGGCCCCCGCCAGGCCGACGAACAGCAGGGAGGTCAGGTGGCCGCGCCAGTCCGCCAGGCCCCTGCGCCTGGCGGGATGCGAGGGCAGGGGCGCTTCGGCCTCCGGCTGGCTTTCCTCGGTGACGATGTGCAGGGCCGCGCCCGCCGCCCGCTCCGCCAGGGCGGGCACCAGGGCCTGGCCGAACAGGGCGCGCCAGCGCGAGGACCGCCGCGAACGGCCGACCACGATCTGGGTGATGTTGTTGCGCCGGGCATAGGCCAGCAGGGCGGCGACGATGTCGTCCCCGGTCAGCATCACCGCCGTGCCGCCCAGCTGCTCGGCCAGCTTGAAGGCGGCGCTGATGCGCGCGGCGCCCGCCGCGTCGGGCGAGGGTTTGGCCGGGCGCTCGACGTAGGCCACGGTCCAGGGCGCGTCCATCATCATGTCCGACAGCCGTCGCCCGGCGCGCACCAGGCTCTGCGCCATGGGCCCTGGCCCTACCAGCACGAGGATGCGCTCTCCTGCCGCCCATGGACCCTCCACCCCACGCTGGCGCATGGCGTGCAGCAACTGGTCGTCCACCGTCTGGGCCATACGGCGCAGGGCCAGTTCGCGCAGGGCGGTGAGGTTCTCGGGCTTGAAGAAGTTGGCGGCCGCCATGTGGGCGGTGTCGGGCAGGTAGACCTTGCCCTCGTCCAGGCGCTGGCGCAGTTCGTCCGGGGTGATGTCGACCAGCTCGATGTCGGCGGCGCGCGACAGGGCGCTGTCGGGCACCGTCTCGCGCTGGCGCACGCCGGTGATCTTCCACACCACGTCGACCAGGCTCTCCAGGTGCTGGACGTTGAGGGTGGTCCAGACGTCGACGCCGGCCGTGAGCAGCTCCTCCACGTCCTGCCAGCGCTTGGGATGGCGCGAGCCTGGGGCGTTGGAGTGGGCGTATTCGTCGACCAGCAGCAGGGCCGGCTTCCGGGCCAGGGCCGCGTCGATGTCGAATTCCAGGTAGCTGCGGCCCCGCGCCTCCAGCGGCTTGCGCGCCAGCACCTCCAGCCCGTCGAGCAGGGCCTCGGTCTCCTTGCGCCCGTGGGTCTCGATCACGCCCACCAGCACTTCGCCGCCCGACTCCTTGCGGCGGCGGGCGGCGCTCAGCATCTCGTAGGTCTTGCCGACCCCCGGCGCCATGCCGAGGAACACCTTGAGCCGGCCGCGCCCGGCCTTGGCCGCTTCGGCGAGAAGGGCGTCGGGATCGGGGCGGAGGGGCTCGTCCGGTGTCATCAAGCTCTAGGCTTGGCTTTCGGCAGGGCCTTGTCCAGGGCCAGGTTGGTCATCAGCACATTGACGCGGCGCTCGCCGAGGAAGCCGAGCATGGAGCCCTGGGTCTGGTCGGCGATCACCTTGCGCACGGTCTCGGCCGGAACGCCTCGCGCCTTGGCGATGCGGTCGGCCTGCAACTCGGCGTAGGCGGGGGAGATGTCGGGGTCCAAGCCCGAGCCCGAGGTGGTGATGGCGTCGTCAGGAATCTGGTTGTGGCCGGTGGAGGCGCGCAGGGCGGCCGCATCGGTCTTGACCCTCTTCATCAGGTCGGCGCTCAGGGGGCCGTAGTTGGAGCCCGACGAGCCGGAGGCGTCGTAGCCGTTCATGCCGGCGGCGGAGGGGCGAGGATGCAGGTATTCGTCCTTGGCGAAGGGCTGGGCGATCAGGGCCGAGCCGATCACCTGGCCCTTGTCGTCCTTCAGCAGGCTGCCTTCTGCCTGGTAGGGGAAGGCGGCCTTCGACACGCCGGTGATGGCCAGGGGATAGGCGACCCCGAGCAGGAGGGTGAACAGGACCGTCGAGACGATCGCGGGGCGGATTTCGGAAAGCATCCGGGTCTCTCCTCAGGCCAGGTGGATGGCGGTGACGATCACGTCGATGATCTTGATGCCGACGAAGGGCGCGACCACCCCGCCGAGGCCGTAGATCAGCAGGTTCCGCTGCAGCAGGCGCGAGGCGCCGATCGGGCGGTACTTCACCCCCTTCAGGGCCAGGGGCACCAGGGCGATGATGATCAGGGCGTTGAAGATCACCGCCGAGAGGATCGCGCTCCTGGGGTTGGCCAGGTGCATGACGTTCAGCGCGCCCAGCGCCGGCAGGGCCACCACGAAGATCGCCGGGATGATGGCGAAGTACTTGGCCACGTCGTTGGCGATCGAGAAGGTGGTCAGGGCCCCGCGGGTGATCAGCATCTGCTTCCCGACTTCCACGATCTCGATGACCTTGGTCGGGTCACTGTCGAGGTCGACCATGTTGCCGGCCTCGCGCGCGGCCTGGGTGCCGGTCTGCATGGCCACGCCGACATCGGCCTGAGCGAGCGCGGGGGCGTCGTTGGAGCCGTCGCCGCACATGGCCACCAGGCGTCCCTTGGCCTGCTCCTCGCGGATCAGCCGCAGCTTGTCCTCCGGCGTGGCTTCGGCCAGGAAGTCGTCGACCCCGGCTTCAGAGGCGATGGCGGCGGCGGTCACCGGGTTGTCGCCGGTGATCATCACGGTGCGCAGGCCCATCCGGCGCAGGTCGGCGAAGCGCTCCTTCACCCCCGCCTTGACCACGTCCTTCAGGTGGATGACGCCGACCAGGGCGCCGTTCTCGGACACGGCCAGGGGCGTGCCCCCCGAGCGCGCGATGCGATCGACCGCGGCGTTGAACTCGGCCGGGGCCTTGGCCGGGTCCAGCCCGATGTGGCGCAGGACCGCGTCCACCGCGCCCTTGCGCCAGTTGTGGGTCTCGGCGTCGAGGCCGGACAGGCGCGTGGTGGCGCTGAACGGCACCGGGGTCGAGCCGTTCGGCGGCAGGCCGGTCAGACCCTTCTCCAAAGCGAGGTCGACGATCGAGCGGCCCTCCGGAGTCTCGTCGGCCAGGGAGGCCATCAGGGCGGCCTGAAGGGCGGCCTCGGGGCGCACGCCGGGAGCCGGGATCACCTCTGTGGCCATGCGGTTGCCGTGGGTGATGGTGCCGGTCTTGTCGAGCAGCAGGGTGTCGACGTCGCCCGAGGCCTCCACCGCGCGGCCGGACGTGGCCAGGACGTTGACCTTGAGCAGGCGGTCCATGCCGGCGATGCCGATGGCCGAGAGCAGGCCGCCGATCGTCGTCGGGATCAGGCAGATGAACAGCGCCCCCAGCACCAGCGGGTCGAGCGACACGCCGGAATATTTGCCGAGGCCGAGCAGGGTGGCCACGGCGATCAGGAAGATCAGGGTCAGGCCGGCCAAGAGCACGGTGAGGGCCAGTTCGTTGGGCGTCTTGCGACGCTCCGCGCCCTCGACCATGGCGATCATCCGGTCCAGGAAGGTGTTGCCGGGCTCGGCGGTGATGCGCACCTTGATCCAGTCCGACACCACGGTGGTGCCGCCGGTCACCGCCGAGCGGTCGCCGCCGCTCTCGCGGATCACCGGGGCGGATTCGCCGGTGATGGCCGCCTCGTTGACCGAGGCCACGCCCTCGATGATCTCGCCGTCGGACGGGATCATGTCGCCGGTCTCCACCAGCACGACCTGGCCCGCTCCCAGCTTGTAGGCGGCCGTGGGTATGATCGTGCCCTTGTCGTCGATGATCAGCTTGGCCTTCACGTCCACGCGCTGGGCTCGCAGGGCGTCGGCGGCGGCCTTGCCGCGGCCTTCGGCGATGCTCTCGGCGAAGTTGGCGAACAGCACCGTGAACCACAGCCAGACCGCCACCTGCAGGGCCCACCACGGGCTCTGGCCGCTGCGGAAGGCGTCGATGGTCGAGACGGTGGCCAGGATGGCCACGATCTCGGTGGCCAGGATCACCGGGTTGCGGGCCAGTTTGCGCGGATCCAGCTTGACGAAGGAGTCGCGCACGGCCCGGGCCATGACCCCGGACGAGAGGGTGGTGGAGGTGACCGCTGAGCGGCGCTTGTCCCCCAGGTGAACAGCAACGGACGTCATCTCAGGAACTCCGAAGACGGAAGGTCAGCGCACGGCCTGGAGCACCTGGAAGTGCTCCACAATCGGGCCGAGGGCCTGGGCGGGGAAGAACTGCAGCCCGCCCATGATCAGGATCACCCCGATCAGTAGGCTGACGAACAGCGGGCCGTGGGTCGGCAGGGTGCCGGCCGTGGGCTGCAGCTTGGGCTTGGTGGCGATCGAGCCGGCCATGGCCAGCACCGGCACGATGTAGGCGAACCGGCCGAGCAGCATGGCGACGCCCAGGGTCGTGTTCCAGTAGGGGACGTTGGCCGACAGGCCGGCGAAGGCGGAGCCGTTGTTCCCCGTCGCCGAAGAGTAGGCGTAGAGGATCTCCGACAGGCCATGGGGGCCCGAGTTCTCAAGACCCTTCAGGGCCACGGGCAGCACCGCCGCCACGGCGGAGAAGCCGAGGATCGAGAGGGGCAGGATCAGCACCGCGAGCATGGCGAACTTGATCTCCCGCGCCTCGATCTTCTTGCCGAGGTACTCGGGCGTGCGCCCCACCATCAGCCCGGCCACGAACACGGCGATCAGGGCCATGACCACCATGCCGTAGAGGCCCGAGCCGACCCCTCCCGGCACGATCTCGCCGAGCTGGATCATGAACATGGCTACCCCGCCGCCGAGCGGCATCAGGCTGTCGTGCATGGCGTTGACGCCGCCGTCCGAGGCGCCGGTCGTGGCGGCCACCCAGCTGGCGGTCGAGGCCGCGCCGAAGCGCACCTCCTTGCCTTCCATGTTCACCGCGGCGACGGCGTGGACGGCGTGCATGGCGGGGGCCGCCTGCGTTTCGGTCCAGTAGACGATGGCCGAGGCCGACAGGACGAACACCGCCATCACCGTCACCAGGGCGCGCGCTTCCTTTCGCGCCAGGGCGACGATGCCAAAGGCCAGGGCGCAGGCGTAGGCCAGCACGTTCATCGAGACGATCTCGATCACATTGGTGATCGCGTTGGGGTTCTCGAAGGGGTGGGCCGAGTTGGCGTTGAAGATCCCGCCGCCGTTGGTGCCGAGCTGCTTGATCGCTTCCTGGCTGGCGGTGGGGAAGAGGGCGATGGTCTGCTTGCCGCCCTCGAGGCCCACGGCGGCGGCGTGGGCGGTGAGAGTCTGGGGCTCGCCGAGGGCGACATAGGCCAGGGCGACGACGGCCGACAACGGCAGCAGGACGTAGAGGCTGATCCGGGTCAGATCGACCCAGAAGTTGCCGAGCCCCTCGCCGCGATTGGCGGCGAAGGCGCGCGCGACGGCGGCCGCGATGGCCATGCCCGCGGCCGCCGACAGGAAGTTGTGCGAGGTCAGGCCGGCCATCTGCGAGAAGGTCGAGATGGCCTGCTCCGGCACATAGGACTGCCAGTTGGTGTTGGTGATGAAGCTGATCGAGGTGTTGAACGCCAGGTCCGGGCTCATGCCCGCGAAGCCCTGCGGGTTGAACGGCAGCAGGTTCTGGAACCTCAGGATCAGGTAGAGCACCAGGAAGCTGGCGATCGAGAAGGCCAGCATGGCGAAGGTGTAGGCGAGCCAATTCTGGCTCCGCTTGGGGGCGACGCCGAAGGCCTTGTAGAGCCCGGCCTCGACGGGTCGCAGCACCGGGTCGAGCCAGGTCGTCTGGCCCTGCCAGACGCGGGCCACGTAGACGCCGAGCGGGAACGCCAGCGCGACCGTGACGGCGATGGTGAACAGGATTTCGGACCAGCCGCGGATGTCCATGCGGGGGTTCTTTCTTTTTTGCGCTATCGCCGGCGGCTCTTCGAGCGCGGCTCAGAACTTCTCGGGGAAGACGAGGGCGGCCAGCATGTAGACGGCCACCACCGCCGCACCGGCCCCGTAGAGCAGGATCGCGAGCATGGTCAGGCGCGCCTCAGGACGAGGGCGTAGCCGGCGAACAGCAGCAGGACCGCCACGCCGCCGGCGATGTAGAGGAAGTCAGCCATGGCCGTCTCCGGAGGTTTTCGACCGGAACAGCATCGGCCCGAGGCGCGTAAGAGCGCCATTCGGAAGGAGGCTTGGGGGCGTCAGGGATCTATAAAGATCGGCGGCCGCGGTCGCCCGCGCGCCAGCCGGATCTCAGGGTCGGCTTCAGGAGCGGACCCAGGAGGGTTCGTCGAAGCGGGGGCTGGTCCTGGCGCGGAGCGCCGGCCTGGCCAGTCTGGCGAACTGCCGGCTGATACGGTTAGTCGTATCAGCCGGCAGATGCCTGGGGACATCAGGCGTGGTGGGTGCCCGAGACCACGTCGTGGGCCACCATCGGATGATGGTGCTGCTGCAGAGCCGCGTTCACGGTCTCCGAAGCGCCCGTATGCAGGTCCAGATAGGCCAGCCCGGTGTGGGCCGGGGCCTGCGGGGCGGCGGCGTCGCCGGCCGGAGCCTGGCCGCCCTTCAGCACGTCGACCAAGTGGTTCAGGTCAGGACCGCCCTGGGCGCCGTTTTGCAGGGCGTCGGCCACCACGGCCGCCACCTTGGCGTGGTCGGAGCCCGTCGCCGCCGCGCCGTGGTCGTGATTGGCCGGGGCGCCTGCGGCCGGCAGGACGGAGTGATGCGTGTCGACCGCCTTGATCGCCGGCATGCTCGAGGTGTCGAGGAAGGCCAGCGGGGCGCCCGAATGACCCGAGCCCGTCGAGGCGTCGTGGGCGCCCGAGTGATGGCCCGGAGCCGAGCCCTGGACGCCGGCGTTGACGCCGTCGACCGAGTGGCTCTGCACGCCCGTGTCGGCGGCGCCCGAGTGGCTGGCGTCGCTCGTCGCCGTCGGCGCGGTCACGCCGGAGGGCGCGGTGTCGACCGACGCGGTGTGCGGGGTCTCGGCCGGCGGCGGCGCATCGTTCGCCTGGGCGACCGCCACCGGCGTGGCCGCAGCCGCGTCGTGCGCGGCCGGCGCCGAAGCGTCGGTCGGCTGGTGCTGGTCGAGGGCTGCCGCGGCGATCACCCCGGTGGCGGCCACGAGGCCGTCAGCGTAGGCGGAGTCGGCGCCCTGGGCGGCCTTGTCGTTCGACAGGGCGGCCTTGACCTGGGTGGTGAAGGCCGCATCGGCCAGGGCCCCGGTGGTCCCGTTCGTGTAGGTGAACACGCCCGTGCCGGCCACCTGCACCTCGCCGTTGGCGGCCGTGTAGGGGTGGCCGTCGCTGGTCAGGTTGATGCTGGCCACGCCCAGCTGGGTCAGGGATTCGAACTGGCCGTTCACGATGGCCCCGAAGTGGGCCCACTGGGAGTCGCCGCTGTCGATCTTGCCGTCGTGGTTGGTGTCGAAGGCCGCCAGGCCCTGCAGGTCGGTGGTCGCGCCCTGCACGAAGCCGGTGAAGGACACGATCGGCCCGCCCGCCGTTTCCAGGGCCAGCACCCCGTCGCCCGGGGCGGCCCAGGCGGTGGAGACCTCGCCGGAGCCGTAGTTGAAGGTAGTCCCGGCGTCCGTGCCGACGAACTGCACGCCGTCGTGGTTGAGGTCGAGCACCACCGGCGCGATGTGGCCGTTGCCGATCAGCGTGTTGATGTTCGTGAGGGTCACGCCCGACAGCTCGATCAGGAGATCCTGAGCCGGATTGGGTGTGTCGCCGACCTGCTCGTAGACCCAGGTGTTGCCGTTGGCGACGAAGGCCACCGTGGTGCCGGCCGCGCCCAGGTCGTTGTGTTGCAGATATTGGACGGCCGCGGCGATCTTGGCATCGCTGTTGAGGTTCAGCGCCGACGAGTAGGTGTTGTTGTCGTCGAAGGTGATGATGCCGTTGCTGATGGCGTGCGAACTGATGTGGTGATTGTTGCTCACCGTCAACGTCGAGTCGACGCCGTTGACCCCGCTCGTGTCGGCCGCGACCTTCGGTGTACCGGCCAGGTTCAGCGTTTCGGTGGTCGGGTCGAAGGCCACGACGCTGAAGCCCGCAAAGCCCGTGATGTTGCCGTGGCTGTCGCTGCCGATGGTTCCGATGGACGATTGGCCGGCTGCGTAGGTGAAGGTGTTGTTCGCCGGCCCGGCGGCGGCCAGGCTGATCGACAGCGTGGCCGAGGCGGTATCCCCATCGTTGTCGACCAGGGTGTAGGTGAACTGGTCGGCGGCGGTCTCGTGCGAGGGGGCCACATAGGTGTAGTCGCCGGCCGTGTGGCCGTTGGCGGTGGCGAAGGAGAAGCTGAACGTCCCGCCCTGCGTGGTCGCGAGGTTGGTCAGTTCGCTTCCCGAGATGTCCGTGCCGCCAGTCGACGCATGGATCGTGTCGTGCACGCTGTCCCAGGTGTAGGTCACGCCGTTGAACACGATCGACTGGATGTGGCCACCGTCCGCGCCGAAGCTGTCGTTGGTGAGGACGTTGCCGTGCACCGGTTGGCTGGCGATGGCCTGGGCCAGCGTGTCGACCAGGGAGGCGAAGTCGGCGACCACGATCGGGGCGCCATGGCCGTCGACGTCCACCGCCTGCAGAGGTCCGTTGTCGATGTCGTTGCCGACGCCGATCGCGGTCACGTTCACGCCGTTGCTGTTGATGAAGGTGTTCCAAGCGGTCGCGGTGGCCGTCTGGATCGGGTGGTTGCCGTCGGTGCCGGACGGCTCGTTCGGGTCACCGTCGCTGAGGAAGAACAGCTGGTTGTTGGCGCCCGCCTGCGGATGGTAGTTCGCCATCTCCGTCGTCAGGGCGGCCGTGTAGTTGGTGTTCGACCCGATGCTGCTCGGCCGGTCTCCGCCCAGGTTCGGGTTCAAGGCGTCGATCGCCTTGTCGAACGCTTCGAGGCTGGTGAATGCGCCGACGTGCTCGGCGCTCGAGGCGAAGATGACCACGTCGATCGAGACGGAGCCGCTGGTGCTGTTGAACATCGTCGCGGCGCCCGCCTTGACCGCGTTGAGCATCGTGTCGAGTTCAGCGTCGCTGATGCTTCCGCTGAAGTCGAGCACGTAGCTGGCATTGATGTTGGCCACGGTCGACGAAGCTTGGCCTGTCTCACCCACCGCCGTCGGGCCGTCGTCCAGGAAGTGGATGTTCTGAGCGAGGTTGACCGCCGCGGAGGTCTGGCTGTCGCCGTCACCGTCGGTGATGGTCGCCGTCACCGTGACCAGGTTGGCCGCCGACAGGCTGACCGAGTCGTTCGGATTGTTGTGGTCCGGTTGCACCAGGGCCCGCTGCTGGTCCAGGACCAGCTGGTTGGAGCCATTCAGCGACAGGGTGAAGTCGATCGGGCCGCTCCCTTGCGCCGTAGCCGCGCTGGTCCCTTCACGGCCGACCACCTGGCCGCCTTCCATGAACAGGAACACGTGGTTGCCGGTGGCCGTGTCGATCAGGCCGCTGTCCGCGCCTGAAGCACTGACGTGCAGGGCGTAGGTCGTCGAGCCCGCCCCGTCCGCGCCGTAGGCGCCGGTGAACAGGTCCGATACGCCATGGGCCAGGGTGCTGGTCGCGTTCACCGACAGGTTGCTCTCGTCCACCGTCAGGCTCGGCGCAGCCGTGCCCGACACCGAGATCGAGGGACCGTCGTCCAGGAAGCTGAGGGCCGAGCCGATGTTGGCGCTGGCGGCCACGTGGTCGCCGTCGCCGTCGGTCACCGTGACGGTGGCCTGGACCAGGCCGTTCAGGGTGACGGCGTCGTTGGGATCGGCCGCGTTGGGATGCGACAGGGCGACGTACTCGGTCAGGGTGACCTTGCCGTCGGCGCCGATCACCACCTTGAAGGCGTTGTGCACGGAGCCGTCGTTGTAC
>DASYBX010000053.1:0-4643 GCA_036500495.1 Caulobacteraceae bacterium | reverse complement strand
CGACGATGATCGCCGGGCCGTCTACCGACCGTCCCGGCGCCAGGGATTCTCGCCGCCAGACCTGCGCCTCAGGCCAGCAGCCTCCCGAGAAGACGCGGCCGGGCTCCGACTCTCCCTTCGCCGCTTCGGCCGCCACAGCCTCGACTGGCGCGCCTGCGACCACCGCCTCGGCCGAGACCAGTTCGACCACCAGCGGCTTGCCCTCGTCGAGGAAGCTGAAGCGCTGACGGTGGGCGGCCTCGAAGGCGGCCTTCAGGCCGGCGATCCGGTCGTCTTCACGCCGGCCGCCTACGATCGCGAAAGCGGGCAGGTCGAAGGCGGTGTCCGAGCCCGTATAACGCACGTGGGCGCTGACTTGGACGGTGGCGAGGCCCAGGTCCAGCCCCTGGCCCTCTAGCTCCTGCAGACAGGCTACCGCCAGCCGTTCGCCGAGCGCCTCGATAGCCGGGCGGGCCTGGTCCAGCGGCGTGTCCAGACTCTCCTGCCGGCCGGCGCGCACGGCCGCCAGGCCCATGCCGTAGGCGGAGAGCAGGCCCGAGAACGGATGCACCAGCACCGTGGTCATGCCGAGCGCATCGGCCACCAGACAGGCGTGCTGGCCGCCGGCGCCGCCAAAGGCGTTCAGCGCATATCGGGTGATGTCGTAGCCGCGGCGCACCGACACGCTCTTGATCGCCTGGGCCATGCGGGCCACCGCGATGTGCAGGAACCCGTCTGCCACAGCCTCGGGCGAGCGGCCGTCCCCAACGTTCCGTGCCAGCGCCTCGAACCCCGCCCGCACCGCCCCGGCGTCGAGCGGCTGATCGCCGTCCGGTCCGAAAATGGCGGGGAACAGTTCCGGCTTCAGCTTGCCGGTCATGACGTTGGCGTCGGTCACCGTCAACGGGCCGCCCCGGCGATAGGCCGCCGGTCCCGGATCGGCGCCGGCGGAGTCCGGTCCCACGCGGAAGCGTGCGCCGTCGTAATGCAGGATCGAGCCGCCGCCGGCCGCCACCGTGTGGATCAGCATCATCGGCGCGCGCAGGCGCACCCCGGCCACCTCCGATTCCAGGGTGCGCTCGTAGTCACCCGAGAAGTGGGCCACATCGGTGGAGGTGCCCCCCATGTCGAAGCCGATCACACGGGAAAAGCCGGCCGCCGCGGCCGTCTCGGCCATGCCCACCACCCCGCCCGCCGGACCCGACAGCACCGCGTCCTTGCCGCGGAAGGCCTGCGGACCAGTCAGGCCGCCGGAGGACATCATGAATAGGAGCCGCGCGCCGGTGCGCTCCACCTCCAGCGCTTCGGCCACCTGGGCCACGTAACGGACCAACACCGGCGACAGATAGGCGTCGGCCACCGTGGTCCCGGCGCGGCCGACCAGTTTCATCAGGGGCGAGACCTCGTGGCTGGCCGAGACCTGCGAAAAGCCGAGCTCGCGCGCCAGGCCGGCCAGGGCCTGTTCGTGGGCGGGATAACGGTAGCCGTGCATCAGGGCGATGGCGACGGCCTCGTAACCCCGGTCTCTGAACCGCTGCAGGTCCGCGCGCGCCTTGTCGAGGTCGAGCGCGCGGTCGAGCGCGCCGTCGGCCAGCACCCGTTCGTCGGCCTCCATCACGGCGGCGTAGAGCGGCTCGGGCTTCATGATGCGGCGGGCGAAGATGTCGGGACGCGCCTGCACGCCGATGCGCAGTGCGTCGGCGAAGCCCCGGGTGGCGACATAGAGGGTCGGCTCTCCCCTGCGCTCCAAAAGGGCGTTGGTCGCCACGGTGGTGCCCATGCGCACCTCGCCGATCACCCCAACTGGGATCGGCTCGTCGGCGCCGAGGCCCAAGTGGTCCCGCACCCCCTGGACGGCCGCGTCGGCGCAGGCGCCGGGATGCGGGTCTGGATTTTGGGACAGCAGCTTCCTGGCGTGCAGCCGGCCCTCGGGATCGCGGGCGATGACATCGGTGAAGGTGCCGCCCCGGTCGATCCAGAAGTCCCAGAGAGCCGTCGCAGGACCGGGCGCCACCGGCCTAGACCACCAGATTGTGCGGCCGGCGGCCTTCCTCGATCGCTCGCAAGCCGTCGAGCAGCAGGAAGCCCATGGCGTTGCGGGTGTCGATGGTGGCGCTGCCGACGTGCGGCAGGAGGAAGGTGTTGGGCAGGGCGCGGTAGCGCGGGTCGAGGTTGGGCTCGCCGCGATAGACGTCCAGCCCCGCCGCGAACAGCCGCCGGCTCTTCAGGGCCGAAATGAGGGCCTCGTCGTCGACCATGTCGCCCCGCGCGACGTTCACCACCACCGCGGAGCGCGGCAGGAGCGCGATACGGCGGGCGTCAAGGAAGCCCTTCAGCTCTGGCGTAGAGGGGGCGCTGATGCAGAAGATGTCGCTGTGGCGTAGCAGGCCGTCACTGCTGGGATGATAGATCGCGCCCGCCTCGTCGTCCGGCGCCAGCTGGCTGCGGTTGTGGTAGTGGATCTCCAGGCCGAACGGCGCGGCGCGGCGGGCCACCTGCTTGCCGATGCGGCCGAGGCCGAGGATGCCCAGGCGTCGCCCGGAAAGGCCCAGGCCCAGCATCTGGGTGGGCGCCCAGCCGGTCCATTCCCCCATGCGCACCAACTGGTCGCTCTCATAGGCGCGGTGGCAGGCGCCGAGGATCAGCATCATCGCCACCTCGGCAGTCGACTCGTTGAGCACGTCGGGCGTGTTCAGCACCTTGACTCCGAAACGCCGCGCCGCCTCGAGGTCGATGTGGTCCAGGCCCACCGACAGGGTGGCGATCACCTTCAGGTGCGGAGCGAGGTGGGCGATCACCTCGGCGGTCACCTTCTCGGTGAGGCAGCAGAACAGGATTTCCGAGCCCTCGGCCGCCTTGGCCAGGGCGGCGGGCGCCAGCACCTTGTCCAAGACATTGCGCTTCACCTGATAGCGGGCGTCCATCGCCTGCTCGTAGGCGTCGGTGAAGCGGCGGGCGGCGTAGGCGCGGCGCAGGGTCATGAGCGGCCTTCCGAGAGCGATGACGGCAAGCCATCGCCTCGGAGGCGAGCCGGGTCAAGCTCGGGCCGCGCCTGGGCCACCCAGGACAGCCGGATCAGGGCCGCATCAAGCCCTGTTGCCCAACAGGCCGCCGACCAGGCCCTGCAGGGCCCCAGCCCCTTCGCCCTGGCCTTGGCCATGGCCGAGCAGGCTGGCCATGGGGGAGTTCTGCAGCGAGCCGAGCAGGCCGCCCAGCACGCCCTGGACACCCTCGGAGGCATTGTCGGCGTGGCCCTGCAGGAGCGGCAGGACGCTGGGCAGGAGTTGCTGGACCTGCTCGGGCTGGATGCCGACCTTGGCCGCCACGCCCTCGATCATGCCTTCCAGCGGATTGCCGGCGGTCACGTGCTCGATCACCCCATGAAGGGCGCCCTGCGCCTGGTCCGGGCTGAGGCCGATCTGCGCAGCCAAGCCCTTCAGGGCGTCGCTGGAGCCGATGCCGGACACGATTTCCTGGATATCCATCTCAGTCTCCTTGCTCTCGCCCCCGGCTATCATGGCCAAGCGAAGCCAAAATGACGACCGGTGTTCTCGCTATTTTTGAAAGAAAGAGAGTCGGCAAAGGAAAAGGGCGGAGGCCGAAGCCTCCGCCCTCCTGGCGGCCATACTGTACGCGGCCGTCAATTGGTCGGCGTCATCACCTTGGTGTCGGGCTTGACGTCCTTGGCGGTCAGGCCGGCGTAGAGGGTGAGCCCCTTGCGCTCCGCCTTGACCTTGTCGACCGCCGCCGGGGTCACGGCCGTGCCCCAGAAATAGAAATCCTCGAGCATCGGCAGGGCCGCGAGTTGGGCGAAGCCGGCGTCGGTGATCTTGGTATTGGTCAGGTTCAGGTAGTTCAGGTCCTTCAGGCCCGCGATCTCCTTGGCCCCGGCGTCGGTGATCGCGTTCTCCTCCAGGCGGAGGCGGCGCAGGTGGCTGAAGCCGGCGATGGTGTGCGCCTCGGCGTCGGTGATGCCCGCGTGACGCAGGTTCAGGTCGATCAGTTGCGGCCCGAGCTTGGCCAGATCGGCGAGAGCGTCCAGCGTCGTGGGCTTGGGCGACACATAGTCGACCACCAGGAGATTGGAGGTCTTGTTCAGCTTGCGCAGAATGAAGCCCTCGCCTTCCAACTTCTTGAGCTGCACCGGATCGGCCGCCGGGACCACCGGCAGAGGGGGCCCCTTGGAGCCGCTCGAGGCGTCGTCGTTGTCACCGCCCCCGACGATGGCGTTCAAGGCGTCCTTGGCCTCGGGCGTCATCTTCAGGCTGGAGATCTTGGCGCTCCGGGGCGCGCCCTGCGAGATCCACCACGCGATGGCGGTGATCTCGTTCTTGCTGAGCGGCGTCTTGCCTTCCTTGGGCATGTAGTTCGGATTTTCGGCCGGCAGGGTGACCCGATGGTAGAGGTCGCTCTTGGCCGGGTTGCCCGGCACGATCGCGGAGCCGTGCCGGCCGCCCTGGACGATGCCCTCGTAGCTGGCCAGCGACAGGCCGCCCTTGGGCTGGTCGTCGTTGTGGCAGTAACCGCAGCGGTGGTTCAGCACCGGCTGCACCACGTCGAGGTAGATGTCGGCGTCGCCGAGCTTGGCGATCTTCGGGCGGGCGGGCGGCTCGGCGGCCTTGATGGCGTAGCCGATCCCGGCGAGAGCGGCCACGACCACCGGG
>DASYBX010000052.1:0-10935 GCA_036500495.1 Caulobacteraceae bacterium | reverse complement strand
CCCGGGTCAAACCGAGCCTGCCGCGACCGGTCACCGAGGATCAGGCCCGCAGCCTGCTGCTGGAAGCCGGCGAGGACGACCGGCGCGAACCCTGGGAGCTTCTGCGCGACGAAGCGGTGCTGACCCTGCTCTACGGCTGCGGCCTGCGCATTTCCGAGGCCCTGTCGCTGAAACGGTCCGACGCGCCCCTGCGCGACAGCCTGCGGGTGGTCGGCAAGGGGTCCAAGGAGCGGGTGGTGCCGGTGCTGCCGGTGGTGCGCGAGGCGGTCGACGCCTATCTCGCCGTCCTGCCCTTCACCCTCGCGCCGGACGCGCCCCTGTTCCGCGCCAAACGCGGCGGCCCGCTCGGCCCGCGGCCGGTCCAGGCCCTGATGCAGCGCCTGCGCGGCCGGCTCGGCCTGCCGGCAAGCGCCACGCCGCACGCCCTGCGCCACTCCTTCGCCACCCACCTGCTGGGGGCGGGCGCGGACCTGCGTTCGATCCAGGAACTACTGGGCCACGCCTCCCTGTCGACCACCCAGCGCTATACTGCGGTGGACGCCGCCGGCCTGCTTGCGATCTACAACAAGGCTCACCCTCGCGCTTAGCGCCGCTGCATGTTCAAGTGCCTCCAACAACACAGGGAGGATGGGATGCGGATGATCGCCGGAGCCATGATCGGGGCGCTGATGGCGTCAGGGGGCGCCCTTGCCGCCGAACCCGCCTGCCAGACCCTGACCCCGGCCCTGGTCGGCGGTCCTGTCCCCGCGGCCGCTTCCGACACCGCTGTGCTCCGCTGGCTGGGCACCGCCAACTACGAGGTGGCCTACAAGGGCAAGGTCTATCTGTTCGACACCTACTACGATCGGCCGGGCCGCACGCGCCCGATCGGGTTCAAGGTGGACCAGGTGAAGCGCGCCGACGTGATCTTCATCGGCCACGCCCACTCCGACCACATCTCCGACATCGCCGCCGTGGCCAAGCAGACCGGCGCCCTGGTGGTCGGGTCGAAGATCTCGATCGACACCGCCGTCAGGCTCGGCGTGCCGCAGGCCCAGACCAAGGTCGTCGCCGACGGCGATGAACTGCATTTCGGCCCGGTGAAGGTGTTGGCCGCGCTCGCCCGCCACTCCACCATCCAGGACGGCCTGATCGCCGCCCACCGCCAGATGTACCAGGTGGACGAGTTGGCGCCCCTCACGCCCGAACAGCAGGCCCACGCCAAGGAGATCGGGTCCAAGGGCTCCTCCGACCCGCACCTGATCGACCAGGGCACCATCGGCTACGCCATGGTCCTGCCGTCGGGCTTCTCGATCGTGATCTTCGACACCGCCGGGCCGATCACCGACGGCGACCGCGCCCTGGCCAAGAAGCTGGGCCGGGCCGACGTGCTGACGGTGCCCTACGCGCCCCATCCGGTGGCCGAACACCAGGTGCGCGACAGCTGGCCCTTCGTCGAGACCTTCGATCCGAAGATCGTCCTGCCGACCCACCACGACGCCATCTGGGGCGCCTGGCTCGACAACGGCCTGCAGCCCCTGCGCGAGAAGCTGCGCGACGAACGGCCGAACGTGCAGTTCGTCGACCCCCTGGTGCGCTCGGCCATCTGCGTGCAGACGGCTGGCAAGGGGCGCGGGACGCTCGCGGTCAAGTACTGACCTCCAGCGCCCGACGCTGGGCCTCACCCGGCGAGCGCGAACTTGATCGGGATGCGCACGCCGGCGCCGGCGGTCGGCCGGCCGTCGCCGTCTTTGGCCTTCATTCGGAAGCTCGCGCTCATCTTCAGCGCCGCCTCGCCGAAGCCGTACTTCGGCGGGTCCTGGCTGCGCACCTTGCAGGCGCGCAGACCGCCGTCGGGGCGCACGCGGCAATCGAGCACGACCATGCCGTGCACATGCGCCTTCTCCGCGGCCTTCGGGTAGAAGGCCACGAGATCCTTGGCGGTGGGCCTCTCGACCCAGTCCGGCTTGCCGACCAGCCGGGCAGGATTGGCCGCCCAGACGGCGCCGGCTCCGGCCGTGACCATGACCGCAACCAGGACTGAGCCGAGCTTGCGGCGCAGGGGACTCACAGAAGCAAGCTGCAACATGGTCAGTCTCTCCTTCAGCGAATGGGCGCCCGCCGCCGGCCAATGGCAGCCGAACGGAACCATGCGGGGCATGAGGGCAGCGTCGAGCAGGGTCTCCGCATAGAGGCGGCGTGCCTCAGGGCGGCGGGCGATCACGGCGGCGTCGCAGGCGATCTCCTGATCCACGCGCAGCAGGCGCGCGGCGAGGTGTACCAACGGATTGAACCAGGCCAGGCATTGGGCCGCGGCCAGCAGCCCGTTGACTGTCGCGTCGCCCCGGTCGAGGTGCACGCGCTCATGGGCCAGGACCAGCCCGCGAGCTTCGCCTGCGAACCGGACGTCGAAATCGGCCGGCGTCACGATCTTCGGCCTGAGGCTGCCGAGGATGAAGGGGCCGGCGCCGAGATGCTCGCCGCGCAGGACGCCCGGCGATCCCTCCAGCGGCCGCAACCGTCCGAGCGAGCGGACGAAACGGGCCTGGCGCCGCGCGAACAGCGCCGCCATGACGACGGCGCCCGCCGCCCAGATGGCGATCAGCAGGTCCCCCAGCCCCGCCCTTCGCGCCACGGGCTCCAGCCCTTGGGCGGCCGCAGCCGCCAGGGTCACGGCCGGGGCCAGGACGCTCGCGGAGGCGGGCGGCGGGAGCAGGCCCGCCAGAATGCAGAGCGGGGCCGCCAGCCACAGCAGATAGGCGGCCGTCGGTCCGAACCTAAGCCGCACCGGCCGGCGCAGGGCCAGGATCAGGAAGATCGCCGCCGAACCGGCGAGGTTGGCGCGAAGCAGGCCCGCCAGGACCAGCGTGGGGATGGCCGCGCTCATTTACCGATCCGTTCGATCAGTGCCCTGAGCTCGGCGATGTCCTCGTCGCTGAGCTTGTCGGCCTTGGAGAAATGGGTGACCAGCGGCGCCAGTCGGCCTTCGAACAGGCGGTCGAGCAGGCCCTGGCTTTCTGCCTCGACATAGGTGTTGCGCGAGACCAGGGGCGAGTAGAGGTAGCGCCGCCCGTCGGCCGCCGCGGCGATGGCCTTCTTCTTGAGGAGACGGCTGATCAGCACCTTGACCGTGCCCTCGGTCCAGCCGTTGGGCTCGCCCACCTCGGCAATGATCGCCTCCGAGGTCAGAGGGCTCCTGCGCCAGAGCGCCTCCATGACCACGCTTTCCGCAGAGCTGATCTTCAAAAAGAATCCCCTTGCGCCATTGCTTCGCGGCTTGAGCGCGAGCTCGATGACAGACGTCAACGATGCAGACGTTGACACGTGTAAACGATCCCGTCAACCGACGTTATCGCTTGGGCGTCGGAGCCTGCCGAAGGAGCACATAGGGGCCGCCGACCTCGCGGGATCCGTATTGGGCCTCGATCATGCCGTGCCGGGCATAGAACCTGAGCGCCCGGGCGTTGAAGGCGTCGCACTTCAGGGTCACCGGGCCCTTGGCGATGGCGAAGGCGAACTGCAGCAGGGCGGCGCCGACGCCCCGGCCCTGGGCGCCGATGTCGACGAACAGGTTGTGGACGAAGTCGTCAGGCCGCCAGAGGCTCATCATCCCGACCGGCCGGCCGCCGTCGATCGCCAGGTAGAGCGTCTCGCCCTCCTCGGCCCAGGCGATGATGTTGGACTCCCGGAACAGCTCCGGCTCGGCCCAGGTGAAGGCGGCGCGCCCGGCGCGGACATAGATCTCCGCGCAGACCGGCCATTCGTCCTTTCGGGCCTCCCGGACCTCCAAACGCTCTACATCTGCATCGCCCAGCCCTCGACGGCCATGGCCGCCTGGCGCAGGGCTTCGGAGCGGGTGGGATGGGGGTGGCAGGTGCGGGCCACGTCCTCGGAGGCCGCGGCGAACTCCATGGCCACGCAGTATTCGCCGATCATCTCCGACACCGACGGGCCGATCATGTGCACGCCCAGCACCCGGTCGGTCTTGGCGTCGGCGATCACCTTCACGAAGCCCTCGGTCTCGTGGTTCACCTTGGCCCGGCTGTTGGCCAGGAACGGGAACTTGCCAACCTTGTAGGCGACGCCCGCGGCCTTCAGCTCTTCCTCGGTCTTCCCGACCACGGCCACCTCCGGATAGGTGTAGATGACGCCCGGGATGATGTCGTAGTTCACATGGCCGGCCTTGCCGGCGATCAGCTCGATGCAGGCCACCGCCTCGTCCTCGGCCTTGTGCGCCAGCATCGGGCCGGAGGTGACGTCGCCGATCACCCACACGCCCTGGGCGCCGGTCTTGTAGTGCTCGTTGGCGATCATGCCGCGCTTGTCGGGGGTGATCCCCACCGTCTCCAGGCCGAGGCCCTCGGTGTAGGGACGGCGGCCGATGGCCAGCAGCACATAATCGGCCTGGAGCGTCTCGGCCGCGCCGCCGACGACCGGTTCGAAGGTCAGGTCGACGCCGGTCTTGGAGGCCTTGGCCCCGGTGACCTTGGCCCCCAGGCGGAACTCGAAGCCCTGCTTGGTCAGGGCCTTCTGCAGGGCCGAGGCGGTCTCGCCGTCCATGCCGGGGGTGATCCGGTCGAGGTATTCCACCACCGTCACCTTGGCCCCGAGACGCCGCCACACCGAGCCGAGCTCCAGCCCGATCACGCCCGCGCCGATCACCACCAGGTGCTTGGGCACCTCGGGCAGCGACAGGGCGCCGGTGGAGTCGACGATGCGCTGGTTGTCGACCGCCACGCCGGGCAGGCCTGCGGGCTCGGAGCCGGTGGCGATGACGATGTTCTTGGCCTGATGCTCCGTCTCGGTCCCGTCGGCGGCCTTGACCACCACCTTTCCGGGCCCGGCGATGCGGCCGGCGCCCATCAGCACCTCGACCTTGTTCTTCTTCATCAGGAAGCCCACGCCCTTGACCAGGGCGTCGACGCTGGCCGCCTTGTTGGTCATCATCTGCGGCAGGTTGAGCTTGGGCTTCACCTCGATGCCCATGTCGGCGAAGTCGAAGCTGGCGACCTGGAACATCTCCGAGGCGTGCAGCAGGGCCTTGGAGGGGATGCAGCCCACGTTCAGGCAGGTGCCGCCGAGCGTGGCGCGCTTCTCGACGATGGCGGTCTTGAGGCCGAGCTGGCCCGCGCGGATGGCGGCGTTGTAGCCGCCCGGTCCCGCGCCGATGATGACGACGTCGTACTCAGCCATGGTCCCAAACCTTCGCCTTCTGATCCTCCGCCGCGAAGCGGGGGAGGTGTCGCGGAGCGACGGAGGGCCGTAGATCAAGCGCGCCTTGGTTCCATGGCGCACCCCCTCCACCACTTCGTGGTCCCCTCCCCCGCGAGCGGGGGAGGACTCAAATCAGACTTCCAGCAGCAGGCGCTGCGGGTCCTCGATCGCTTCCTTGACCCGCACCAGGAAGGTCACCGCTTCCTTGCCGTCGACGATGCGGTGGTCGTAGCTGACCGCCAGATACATCATCGGCCGGATCACCACCTGCCCATTGATGGCTATCGGACGCTCCTGGATCTTGTGCATGCCCAGGATGCCCGACTGCGGGGCGTTGAGGATCGGCGTCGACATCAGCGAGCCGTAGACCCCGCCGTTGGAGATGGTGAAGGTGCCGCCCTGCAGGTCGTCGATCGCCAGGGCCCCGTCGCGCGCCTTCTTGCCGTAGGCGGCGATGGCCTTCTCGATGTCGGCCAGGCTCATCTGGTCGGCGTCGCGCACCACCGGCACCACCAGGCCCTTCTCGGTGCCCACGGCGACGCCGATGTCGTAGTGGTTCTTGTAGATGATGTCCTGGCCGTCGATCTCGGCGTTGACCGCCGGGATTTCCTTCAGCGCGGCGATGGTGGCCTTCACGAAGAAGCCCATGAAGCCGAGCTTCACCCCGTGGCGCTTCTCGAAGCCGTCCTTGTAGGTGTTGCGCAGGGCCATGACCGCGCTCATGTCGACCTCGTTGAAGGTCGTCAGCATGGCGGCGGTGTTCTGCGCCTCCTTCAGGCGGCGGGCCACGGTCTGGCGCAGGCGGGTCATCTTCACCCGCTCCTCGCGCTCGGCCAGCGGCCGCGGGCCGGCGGCGACCGCCGGGGCGGCGGGGGCCGGAGCCGGCGTCGCTTCCAGCGCGGCCAAGGCGTCGCCCTTGGTGATGCGGCCGTCCTTGCCGCTGCCGGCGACCTTGGAGGTGTCGAGCCCGGTCTCGGCGGCGATGCGCTGGACGGAAGGCGCGAGCGGCTGGGCAGCCGGGGCGGGTGCAGGGGCCGGCTTCGGAGCTTCAGGCTTGGGCGCCTCGGCCTTGGGCGCCGGAGCCGGCGCAGGGGCGGCCTTGGCGGCCGCCGAACCGGCGGCGCCGACCACGCCCAGCACCTGGCCGGGGGTGACGGTCGCGCCCTCGGGGGCGGCGATGTCGGCGAGCACGCCGTCGGACGGGGCCGAGACCTCGAGCGAGACCTTGTCGGTCTCCAACTCGACCAGCACCTCGTCCTTCTTCACCGGGTCGCCGGGCTTCTTGGTCCAGCGGGCGACGGTGGCTTCGGCCACGGACTCGCCGAGCGTCGGCGTCAGGATATCGGGCATCGGTCTGGCTCCGGGGTCGTCTTCAGGTCCGCGAAGGGGTCTCGCCTCAGGCGGCGAAGGCCTCGTCGAGGAAGGCGTTCAGTTCCTTGAGGTGGCGACTCATCAGGCCCGCGGCCGTGGAGGCCGAGGCCGGGCGGCCGACGTAGCGGGCGCGCTTGGCCTTGATCTTCATCTTGGCCAGGGTCAGCTCCAGCCACGGGTCGACGAAGAACCAGCCGCCCATGTTCTTGGGCTCTTCCTGGCACCACACCAGCTCGGCGTTCTTGAAACGGCTGAGCTCGGTGATCAGGGACTTCATCGGCCAGGGATAGAACTGCTCAAGGCGCAGGATGTAGACGTCGTCCACGCCCTTCTTCTCGCGGTCGTCGAGCAGGTCGTAGTAGACCTTGCCCGAGCACAGCACCACGCGGCGAATCTGGTCGTCCGGCTTCAGCTGGGTGGTGGTGTGGCCGTTGTTGTGCTGGGCGTCGTCCCACAGCACCCGGTGGAAGGACGAGCCCTCCGCCATGTCCTGCAGGCGCGAGACCGCCTTCTTGTGGCGAAGCAGGCTCTTGGGCGTCATCAGGATCAGCGGCTTGCGGAACGGCCGGTGCAGCTGGCGGCGCAGGATGTGGAAGTAGTTGGCCGGGGTGGAGCAGTTGGCCACCTGCAGGTTGTCCTCGGCGCAGCCTTGCAGATAGCGCTCCAGGCGCGCGGAGGAATGCTCGGGTCCCTGGCCCTCGTAGCCGTGCGGCAGCAGCAGCACCAGGCCGGACATGCGCAGCCACTTGCGTTCGCCCGACGAGATGAACTGGTCGAACACCACCTGGGCGCCGTTGGCGAAGTCGCCAAACTGGGCTTCCCAACAGGCCAGGCTATTGGGATCGGCCAGGGAGAAGCCGTACTCGAAGCCCAGCACAGCTTCTTCCGACAGAGCCGAGTCGATGCCCTCGAAATGGGCCTGGCCCGGACGGATGTGGTTCAGCGGGGTGTAGCGCTCCTCGGTGGTCTGGTCGATCACGTCGGCATGGCGCTGCGAGAAGGTGCCGCGGTTGGAGTCCTGGCCGGACAGGCGCACCGGGAAGCCCTCGTCCAGCAGCGAACCGAACGCCAGGCTCTCGGCCGTGGACCAATCGATGCCCTCGCCGGTCTCGATCGCCGTGCGGCGGCCGTCCAGCACGCGGTTCAGGGTCTTGTGCACGTCGATCCGGTCGGGAATCGAGGTCAGCTTCAGGCCGATGTCCTTCAGCCGCTGGGCGGGCACGGCGGTGGCGCCGCGCTCTTCCATGTTCGGCATGCCCATGTGCGACCACTTGCCGTCGAGCCAGTCGGCCTTGTTGGCCTTGTAGCCCTTGCCGGCGTCGAACTCCTGGTCGAGGAACTGCTCGAACTCGGTGACCAGGGCGTCGCCCTCGGCCGCCGTGAGCACGCCCTCGCCGACCAGGCGGGCGGCATAGATCTCCCGCGTGGGCTTCTGCTCGCGCACCTTCTTGTACATGAGCGGCTGGGTGAAGGTCGGGTCGTCGCCTTCATTGTGGCCGAACCGCCGGTAGCAGAACATGTCGATGACCACGTCCTTGGCGAACTGCTGCCGGAACTCGATGGCCACCTTGGCGGCGAAGGTCACGGCTTCAGGGTCGTCGCCGTTCACATGGAAGATCGGCGCCTCGACCATCAGGGCGGTGTCGGACGGATAGGGCGAGGAGCGCGAGTAGCGCGGGCTCGTCGTGAAGCCGATCTGGTTGTTGACGATGAAGTGGATCGTGCCGCCGGTGCGGTAGCCCTTCAGCCCCATCAGGGCGAAGCATTCGGCGATCACGCCCTGGCCGGCGAAGGCGGCGTCGCCATGCAGCAGCACCGGCAGGACGTGGCCACGGCCGGAGTCCGGACTCTCGCGCAGCTTGAACGCCTGCTTGGCGCGCGCCTTGCCCAGCACCACCGGATTGACGATCTCCAGGTGCGAGGGGTTGGCGGTCAGCGACAGGTGCACGCTGTTGCCGTCGAAGCTGCGGTCCGAGCTGGCGCCCAGATGGTACTTCACGTCGCCCGAGCCCTCGATGTCGGAGGGCACCGAGGAACCGCCTTGGAACTCGTGGAAGATCACGTGATAGGGCTTGCCCATCACGGCGGCGAGCACGTTCAGGCGGCCGCGGTGGGGCATGCCGAGCACGATGTCGCTGACGCCGAGCTGGCCGCCGCGCTTGATGATCTGCTCCATGGCCGGCACCAGGGCCTCGCCGCCGTCCAGGCCGAACCGCTTGGTGCCGGGGAAGCGCTTGTGCAGGAAGCGTTCGAAGGTCTCGGCCTCGATCAGCTTCTTGAGGATCGCCAGCTTGCCCTCGTTGGTGAAGGCGATCTCCTTGTCCTTGCCCTCGATGCGCTGCTGCAGCCACGCCTTTTCGCTGGGGTCGGAGATGTGCATGTACTGCACGCCGAGCGTGCCGCAGTAGGTGCGGCGCAGGATCGCCACGATCTCGCGGACCGTCGAGCTTTCCAGGCCCAGCACGAAGTCGAGGAAGATCGGCCGGTCGTAGTCCTCGGTCGCGAAGCCGTAGGACGACGGGTCGAGCTCGGTGGTGTCGGGCTTGTCGGCCATGCCCAGCGGGTCGAGGCTGGCCGCCAGGTGGCCGCGCATGCGGTAGGCGCGGATCATCATGATCGCACGCAGGGAATCCAGGGTCGCCTTGCGGATCGCATCGGGCGAGGCGTCGATCGCGCTCCCCGGCTCCTTCGCCTTGGCCTCGACCGCCTTGGCCAGCTTGGCCTCGACCGCGGGCCACAGGCCGTCGACGGCCGACAGCCAGTCGGGGCGCGCCTGGGGCGTGGGCTTGGGCGTCCAGGTCGGCTCGGCGGCCGCCTTCTTCACCTCGTCGGCGTTCTCGCGCAGACTGGCGAAGAACGCCGCCCACGAAGGCTCGACCGAATTCGGGTCTCCCGCCCACCGGGCGTAGAGCTCGTCCACGAAATCGGCGTTGCCGCCGTAGAGGAACGAGGTTTCGGTCAAGATCTGGTTCAGCCGGCCGGAATCGTCCGCCATGGTCTTCGCCCTTCCGACAGCCCGCCTGGTGCGCGGCGGGCCGCCGCCTTTCCTAATTCAGGTCCCAGAGGGCGCTCAGCCCTTGAGCACCTCTAGAAGCGTCTGTCCCAACGCCGCCGGAGACGGCGAAACACGGATGCCCGCGGCTTCCATCGCCGCGATCTTGTCGTCCGCGCCCCCTTTGCCGCCGGAGATGATCGCTCCGGCATGACCCATGCGGCGGCCCGGAGGCGCCGTGCGGCCAGCGATGAAGCCAACCATGGGTTTCTTGATTTTCGATTTCTTGATGAACTCGGCCGCGTCTTCTTCGGCCGAGCCGCCGATCTCGCCGATCATGATGATCGACTGGGTCTCGTCGTCGGCCAGGAACATCTCGAGCACGTCGATGAACTCCGTGCCCTTCACCGGGTCGCCGCCGATGCCGACGGCGGTGGTCTGGCCGAGCCCGACATTGGAGGTCTGGAACACGGCTTCATAGGTAAGCGTGCCGGAGCGGGACACAACACCCACCGAGCCGCGCTTGAAGATGTTGCCCGGCATGATGCCGATCTTGCACTCGCCCGGCGTCAGCAGCCCGGGACAGTTGGGGCCGATCAGACGCGACTTGGAGCCGGCCAGCGAGCGCTTCACCTTGACCATGTCCTCTACCGGGATGCCCTCGGTGATGCAGACGATCAGGGGAATCTCGGCGTCGATCGCCTCGAGGATCGAGTCGGCGGCGAACGGCGGCGGCACATAGATCACCGAGGCGTCGGCCCCGGTGGCTTCCCTGGCCTCGCCGACGGTGTCGAACACCGGCAGGCCCAGGTGCGTCTGGCCGCCCTTGCCGGGGGTCACGCCGCCGACCATCTGGGTGCCGTAGGCGAGCGCCTGTTCGGAGTGGAAGGTGCCCTGGGCGCCGGTGAAGCCCTGGGTGATGACCTTGGTGGACTTGCTGATCAGGATCGACATGAGACTTACGCCGCCCCCTTCACGGCCTTGACCACCTTTTCGGCGGCGTCGGATAGGTCGTTGGCGGGAATGACGTTCAGGCCGGAGTCGCGGATGATGGCCTTGCCCTGCTCCACGTTGGTGCCCTCCAGGCGCACCACCAGGGGCACCTGCAGGCCCACCTCCTTGACCGCGGCGATCACGCCCTCAGCGATGATGTCGCAGCGCATGATGCCGCCGAAGATGTTCACCAGGATGCCCTTCACGTTGGGGTCGGAGGTGATGATCTTGAACGCCGCCGTGACCTTCTCCTTGGAGGCGCCGCCGCCCACGTCGAGGAAGTTGGCCGGCTCGGCGCCGTAGAGCTTGATGATGTCCATGGTGGCCATGGCCAGGCCGGCGCCGTTGACCATGCAGCCGATCTCGCCGTCGAGCGCGATGTAGGA
>DASYBX010000051.1:0-13272 GCA_036500495.1 Caulobacteraceae bacterium | reverse complement strand
GGGCGTGTGCAGGGCCGGGGTGACGCTCCACACCACGTAGTAGCCGACGAAGATCGCCAGGACGAAGATCGCCAGGCGGAACACGGTGGGATCGACGGCTTCCATGCGGGTTTGCCCCCCTTAGGTCTTGAGCGCCGGGTTCGTGATCTCTCCGCCATGGGTGACCATGGCGGCCTTGAGGATTTCGTCTTCCAGGTCGGGCGCCAGGGCGCCGTCCTTGACCAGCAGGGTGCCGAAGGCGACCAGGTTGCGGGCGTAGAGGGCCGAGGCGTCGGAGGCCACGCGGCCCGCCAGGTTGGGGATGCCGACGATCTTCACGCCGTTGGCGGTCTCGACCGTCTCGCCAGCCTTGGCGCCCTCGACGTTGCCGCCCTGTTCGACAGCCAGGTCGATGATCACCGAACCAGGACGCATCGAGGCCACCTGCTCGGCCGTGACCAGGCGCGGCGCGGGGCGGCCCGGGATCAGGGCGGTGGTGATGACGATGTCCTGCTTCTTGATGTGCTCGGCGACCAGGGCCGCCTGCTTGGCCTTGTACTCGGCGCTCATCTCCTTGGCGTAGCCGCCGGCGGTCTGGGCGTTCTTGAACTCCTCGTCCTCCACCGCCAGGAACTTGGCGCCGAGGCTCTCGACCTGCTCCTTGGTGGCCGGCCGCACGTCGGTGGCGGTGACCACGGCGCCCAGGCGCCGCGCGGTGGCGATCGCCTGCAAGCCCGCCACGCCCACTCCCATGATGAAGGTCCTAGCCGCGGCGACGGTGCCGGCGGCGGTCATCATCATCGGAAAGACCCGGCCATAAGTCTCGGCCGCTTCGATCACGGCGCGATAGCCGGCCAGGTTCGCCTGGCTCGACAGCATGTCCATCACCTGGGCGCGGGTGATGCGTGGAATGAATTCCATGGCGAAGGCGGTGGCCTTGGCGCTCGCCAGGGCCTGCAGGGTCGCCTTGTCCTGGTAGGGATTGAGCGCGGCGGCGACGACGGCGCCGGGTTTCAGGGCCGCGATCTCCTCTGGAGACGGCGCACGCACCTTGAACAGGATATCGGCGCCGTTGAGGGCCTCTGCGAAGGTCTTGGCGATCGAGGCGCCGGCGGCCTCATATTGCGTGTCGGGGTAGGCGGCTTTCAGGCCCGCGCCCGATTCGATCACCAGCTCGCAACCTGCGGCGATGAGCTTCTTGACGGTTTCCGGAGTCGCCGCGACGCGCGTTTCACCCGCGTGGCGTTCCTGCGTGACGGCGACTCTGACGGTCATGCCCTACCCCGCACTGCTCCCAATGACGGGAGAAGAGCGGGAGAATGGCTGCACGTAAAGCTGCTTTTTGTTTTCCTATCGCCTGACGGCGACCGGAGGGCGGAAACGGTCGCCTAGACCTTGTGTTTCTCGCTCAGGACCAGGGTGCCGAGCACCAGCACCACGACGCCGACGATCAGGGCGCCGATGAAGCCAGTCGGGGTGCAGAACCACAGCACCAGGAACAGCAGCAGGGCGGCGAGATATAGCGAGCCCCACTTGGTGGTCTTGAGGAAGCCGTCGTAGGTCTTCTCGTGCTCCTCGACGATCATTTCGCCGCGGGTGTAGTCGCCGCCGTGAGAAGTGGCCATGGATGCTGGTCCCAGAAAACGCGTTGGCGTGGGGTTAGCTCATCCGCTCGCCGCGCTCAAGATGGCGCAGCGCAGCAAACGCCGACGCCTCAGCTCAGAGCCGCGAATTCGTCCACCAACCGCTCCAGTCGGCTGAGGCCGCCTTCCCAGAACGCCTTCCGCCGCGGGTCCAGCCCGAACGGCGCCAGCGCTTCGACGTAGGTCTTCGAACCGCCGGCGGCCAGCAGGGCCTCGTATCTGGGCGCAAAGCCCTTTGGGTCCTCCAGCCGCTTCTCCATCAGGGCTTCCACCAGCAGGTTCCCGAAGGCGTAGGCGTAGACATAGAAGGGCGAGTGCACGAAGTGGCTGACGTAGGCCCAATAGTGCTCATACCCCGGGTTCAGCCGTACGGCAGGACCGAGGCTCTCGCCCATCACCTCCAGCCACAGCCCGCCGATGTGGTCGGGCGACAGCTCGCCCTCGGCCCGCGCCGCATGGAAGCGGGTCTCGAAGCGGTGGAAGGCGATCTGGCGGACCACGGTGTTCAGCCCATCCTCGATCTTGCCGGCGATCAGGGCCTTGCGGTCGGCCTTGGAGGCGTCGGCCAGCAGGCGCTCGAACACCAGGCCTTCGCCGAAGATCGAGGCGGTCTCGGCCAGCGTCAGGGGCGTGTCGGCCAACAGGGTGCCGAGCGGGGCAGCCAGGGTCTGGTGCACCGCATGGCCGAGTTCGTGGGCCAGGGTCAGCACGTCGCGCCGCTCGCCCATGTAGTTCATGAACACATAGGGGTGCTTGTCGGCGGTCACCGGATGCGAATAGGCGCCCGAAGACTTGCCGGCGCGGGGCCGGGCGTCGATCCAGGGCTGGTCGAAGAAGGCGCGGGCGCGGTCGGCGAAGGCGGGGGCCAGCTGGTCGAACGACGTCAGCACCAATTGCTTGGCCTCGCCCCAGGCGTACTGGCGCGGCTCAGCCTTGTCGAGCGGCGCGTTGCGGTCCCAGTAGTCGAGCGTCCTGCGGCCCAGCGCCTTGGCCTTCAGCGCATAGTAGCGGTGTGACAGGCGCGGATAGCGCTCCACCACCGCCTCTTCCAGGGCGTGGACCGCCTCCGGGTCGACCTCGTTGGCGCGATGACGTGCGAGGGCCGGGTCCGGATAGTTGCGCCAGCGGTCCTCGACCTGCTTCTCGAAAGCCAGGGTGTTGAGGCAGAGGCCTAGGGTGGTGCTGGATTGCTCCAGCGCCTTGGCCAGGCCTTGCGCCGCGGTCTTGCGCCGGGCCGGCTCGGGGTCCGACAGGCGGTTCAGCGCCTCGGGCAGGGTCAGGGTCTCGCGTCCGGCCTTCACCGGCATGCGCGACAGGGTCTCGTCGTAGAGACGGCTCCAGTTGGCCAGGGCCGGACCGCGGTCGTTGAGGTAGCGCTCCATCTCCGCCGACAGTTCATGACCCTTGGCCAGGCGCACGCGGCGCAGCCACGGCCGCCAGCGGGCGGCGTCCGAAGAGGCCTTCAGCGCCGCCTCGATCTCGGCATCGTCCAGCTGGTTGATCTCCAGGGTGAAGAAGATCGATTCCGCGGCGATCTGGGCGCTCCTGGCGCGCATGTCGCCCTCGAACTTGGCCCAGGCCGCTTCCTCGCGCTGGACCGAGGTCTGCAGACCCGCATAGGCGGCCACCGCCCACAGCCGGTTCGCCGCCGCCTCATACAAGGCGACGCTTTCGCCGAGCAGCCGGCCGAGTTCGGCGGCGTTGGCGCGAGCGGCGATCAGCTCGCCCTCCAGGGCGGCGAGCTGGGCGTTGGCCTGCATCGCCGCCTGCAGGTCGCGCTCGATGCGCGGATCGTCGAGGCCGGCGTAGAGGTCGTCCAGGCGCCACTCGGGCAGGAGCTCGGCAGCAGCGGCGGGCGGGGAAACGGGGGCGGTCATGGGCAGGTCCTCTGGCTGGCAGATATGGCCAGGGGGGCTGAGCGTTAAAAGAGAATTCGCTTATTACGCGAATCTTTCGTCTTATGATCAACGCGCTCTTTACGAACTGGCGCGCATAACCGTCCCAAAATGGGCCGTTCTCCCCGAACAGCCTTGACCGGAGCGTAGAGTCCGATGGCCAAGACCGTCCTAGTTGTCGACGACGATCCTACCCAAAGGCGCCTGATCCAGGCCGTGCTGGAGCGCGAGGGTTTCGGTGTCGCCCAGGCCGAGGGCGGCCACGAAGCCCTGGCCCGGTTGCAGTCCGGCGGCGCGACCGACGTGATCATCCTCGACCTGTCCATGCCCGGCATGAACGGCATGGAGACGATCAAGGAGATGCGGGCGCGGGGCTTCATGGCCCCGGTGATCGTGCTGACCGCCACCGGCGGCGTCGAGGTGGTGGTCAAGGCCATGCAGGCCGGGGCTCAGGACTTCTTCGTCAAGCCGGCCTCGCCCGAGCGCATCATCGTCTCGATCCGCAACGCCCTCCAGATGGGCGACCTGTCGGCCGAGGTGCAGCGCCTGAAGAAGGTGACCGGCGGTCAGTTCAGCTTCGACGACCTGGTCGGCGGCAGCCAGGCCATGGTCCAGGTCAAACGCATGGGCGAGCGGGCCGCCCGATCCACCATCCCGGTGCTGATCCTCGGCGAAAGCGGGGTCGGCAAGGAGGTGATCGCCCGGGCCATGCACGGCGCCTCCGAGCGCGCCGCCAAGCCCTTCGTGGCGGTGAACTGCGGCGCCCTGCCCGAGCACCTGGTGGAATCCATTCTGTTCGGCCACGAGAAGGGCTCCTTCACCGGCGCCCTCGACAAGCATCTCGGCAAGTTCCAGGAGGCCAACGGCGGCACCCTGTTCCTGGACGAGGTCGGCGAACTGCCGCTCGACATCCAGGTCAAGCTGCTGCGCGCCCTGCAAGAGAGCGAGATCGACCCGATCGGGGCCAAGCGCGCGGTCAAGGTGGACGTGCGGATCATCTCGGCCACCAACCGCGACCTGCACCAGGCGGTGAGGGAAGGCGCCTTCCGCGAGGACCTGTTCTACCGTCTGAACGTGTTTCCCCTGGAGACCCCCCCGCTGCGCGATCGGCGCGAGGACGTGCCGGCCCTGGTCAGCCACTTCATCCAGCGGTTCAACGTGGAGGAAGGCAAGCGGGTGATGGGCGCGGCGGCCGAGACCCTGGAGATGCTCCAGGCGTTCGACTGGCCGGGCAATGTGCGCCAGCTGGAGAACGCGGTCTATCGCGCCATCGTTCTGGCCGAGGCGCCCTATCTGCAGCCCTACGACTTCCCCGCGGTGTCCGGCCTGAAGCCGCCGATCTCCGACACGCCGCGTCCGCCCGAGACGGCCGAACAGATCCTCGCCTCCCTGCCCAAGGAAGCGCCGGTGCGCGTGCTCGACGAGCGCGGACACCTGCGCAAGCTCGAGGACATCGAGCACGACCTGATCGAACTCGCCATCCAGCTCTATTCCGGCCACATGTCCGAAGTGGCCCGCCGCCTCGGCATCGGCCGCTCGACCCTCTACCGCAAGGTGCGCGAGCAGGGCATCGACATGGAAGAGGCGGTGTAGCGCCACGTGCCTTCCCCTGCTACTGCGCTTGGAAAGGCCAAGCTTGGGAAACACGCCGATGGCGATCTCACTCTACGACGCGAGCGTCGGAAGCTACCTGCAGATCCTGGATTCCGCCCAGGGCGTGCTGAATAAGGGTCTCGACTGGTGTCAGGCCTCCGGCGCAGACCCCGAGACGCTGGTCGAGGCTTGCCTGTGCCACGACATGCGGCCCCTGCGCTTCCAGGTGCAGCAGACCGCCTTCCACTCGGCCGGGGCCATCGAGGCGATGCGCAGCGGCGTGCTCAGCTTCTCCGCCGAGCGGCCCGAGCACGACTACGCGGGGCTGCAGGCCCTGCTGGCCCAGGCGGCGGCCGACCTGCGGTCGCTCGATCCCGCCGAGGTCGACGGCTGGACGGGCAAGGAGATCGCCTTCCGCATCCCCGGGCGCGACGATCGGATGTTCACGGCCGAGGGATTCGTACTGTCCTTCTCCCTGCCGAACTTCCATTTCCACGCCACCACCGCCTACGACATCCTGCGCGCCCGGGGCGTGCCGCTCGGCAAGCTCGACTTCATGGGCGCCGTGCGGCTGAAGGGCTGACCAGGCCTAAGGGGTAAGACCCAACGCCTTGGCGAGGTCGGGGTCGGTCAGACCCTTGGCCATGTCCCTGGCGCTCTTGCCGGCGTTGTTCTTCCGGTCGAGGCTCGCGCCGTGACGCCGCAGGATCTCGACGGCATCGGGATAGTCGTTCTGGACGCTCTTCATCAGCGCCGTCTCACCCGCGTCATCCGCGGCGTCGACCGGGACGCCCAGGGCCAGAAGGGCGTCGATCTCCTTGGTGCGGCCGGCGGCGGCGGCCTCCCGTAGGCTGCGCGCACCATCGAGCTTGGGCGCCACGGCGACCGGCCCGGCGTTCGGTGACGCTGCGCGCTGCTGCCGCGTCCCCGTGACCACGACGTCCTCCTGGACCTTGCCGGCGGCTTCGGAAGAGAAGGCGTTCGGCTTCTGTGCGGCCAAGGGAGCGGCCGGCGCGGCGGCGATCGGCGGCGGCGGCGGGGGGGACGCGAAGGGCTTCTCGACCGGAGGGATCGGCAGAGGAGGCGGCGGAGCGATGTCGGGGGGGGGCGCGACGGGCGGCCGCGGCGCGATCCGCACCACCGGCGGCGCCGGCTTGGCGGGTTCGGCTTTGGGCGAGGCCGGCGAGCCGTCCACCGGCGGGGTGGCTGGGGCCGGGGCGGGAGACGCGGCCGGCGGCGGCGCGGGAGGCGGGGGAGGAGCTGCGGACATGGTCGCGGGGGCGGGAGGTTGAACGGCCGGCGGGGTGAACTGTTGCCGGCGGGGCGAGAGTCGATTGACCTGCTCGGCGGTCAGAACGCTGATGCCGGCCACGCCGGCGGCGGCCAGCCAGCCGCCGTACCGCCGCAGCAGGCTCCGGGCGGCCGGCTTGGCGGCCGGCGCGGGGGTTGGTTCCTGAGCCGCCGCGGCCAGCACCCGGGCGCGCCGGGCCGCGCGCGCGGCCTCGTCGTCCAGGGCTTGCTCGGCGCGGACATAGGCCTCATCGATCGGATCATGGATGTCGTCGCGCTCAGGCATGGGCCGGCCTCTCGTCGGCGAGGGCTTGCCTCAGTGCGTTGCGCGCATAGCGAAGCCGGCTCTTGGCCGTCTCCAGGGGGACGCCCGTGGCGGCCGCCACATCTTCCAGCGACAGCCCGGCGTGGGCGAACATGACGAAGGTCTCTCGCTGGGCGAGAGGGAGGGCCTCGACCGCCTCGACGATCCTCTGCGCCAGTTCGCGCGAAGCCGCCTGGTCGAGCGGGCCGGGGCCAGGGTCAGGAACCGCCATCACCGCATCGTCCTCGGCCACGGCCAGGATCGCCACCTTCTGCCGGCGCAGGTGGTCCCAGACCTTGTTGCGGGCGATGGTGAACAGCCAGGCGGGGAAGCTCGCTTTGCTCGGGTCGAAGCCCGCCGCGTTGCGCGACACCGCGAGCCAGGTCTCCTGGTGGAGGTCGTCGGCGGCGTCGGCGTGGGCGGCGGACAGGGTCCGGCGGATGAAGCGATAGCATGGGCGGTCGTACCGGTCGTAGAGCCGCGCGAACGCGTGCGCGTCGCCGGCGCCGTGGGCGCGCAGCAAATCGGCATCGTCCGCAGAATCCGGCTCCATCGAACCGCAGTCTAGCCGCCGCACGCCCAGAGGCGCAAAGACTCAGAGGCGCAAAGACTCAGGGGCGTAAAGACTCAGAAGCGGGCGGGGGGATCGGGGACGTATCCGGACGAGCCGGCGCCGGGGAAGGCGCGGGGCGGGCGCCCTGGGCGGGGCGGTGAGGGGATCACCCCGGCCAGCACGAGATTGGCGTAGCTGTCGTACTCGATCTGCAGGACGAGTTGCGGATGGGAGGTGGCGCGCACGAAGGGGACGACGTGCGACACCGACCACTCAGATGTGCCGTGCGCCGTACCCAGTTTCTCGTCGCGGGGCCGCTGCGCCTCGGCGAAGGCGTGGCTTTGCCGGCTCCCGGTCACCACCGCGTCTTCCTGGGACTTTCCGGCGGCGCTGCGCGAAGGCGTCGACGCCAGGGGCTTCTCGACCGGGGGGATCGGCAGCGGCGGCGGCGGGGCGGCGTCGGGCGCCGGCGCGATGGGCGCAGCGGGCATGACCGGATTCGGCTCACGAGCGGTCCCGGCCCGGGCTTTCGGCGAATATCTTTGCGGGGAAGGCGGCGCGGGCGGCGGCGGAGGCGGAGGAGAGATCGGAGCCGCCTCGACCGGCGGTTCGGGCCGCTCCCGGAACGCTGCCATGCCGATCACGCCGACATTGCCGGGCCGGCCGGTCTGGGCGGCGTAGGACTGGGGCAGGACCGTGAACGAGAAGTCGGCGACCTCGGTCTCCGACTTGCGCCAACCCAGGGCGTCGTAGGCGCCATACGGACCCAGGATGTAGCCGCGCCCGTCGTACCGGGCCGTCTGGCCGCTGATGATGTTCACGCCGTCCACCGACAGGACCACCAGCACCCGCCCGTCCGTGCGATTGGCGATCCGCAGGCTGTAGCGTGCGCCCTGCTCGCCGGCCACGAACACGCGGCCGTCGCGGCGCCAGACCGGCATCACCTGGCCCGTCTCGCGGTTCACCACCTGCAGGTCGACGAGGTCGGCCTCGGCCCGCGCCCCGCCCGCGCCGCCCAGGCCCGCCAGGGCGATCAGCGACCCCAGCACCGTCCTGCGTTCCAGTTCCACCGCCGCCATCTGGGCCTCCCTGCGCGTGTCATGACGGTCTACGCAGGGGCTGGGCGAACAGGGTTACCGGCGACTGGCTTTTCTCCCCGAGGGCGGCTTCTGCACGCTCGTGTGGCCGGTCGCGTCGGGACCGTTGCGCTGATTGGTGCACAGGTCCTCGGAGAGCCTGGCGCCGTTGTCGAGCTTCAGCGTCCGACGCGGCAGGCTCCAGGGTCGCGTGAAGGTTCCCGGGTCATCGATGGACACCTTCAACTCGAGGCGGTCGGCGCTGACCCGGCGATAGCGCTCGACGATGCGCAGGGCCTCGGTGTGGGGGAACCCCTCCACGTCCTGGCTGGTGTCGATGTTGGTGGTCTCCACCACGAACACATCGCCGTCCCAGTGGCCGATGGAATCGCCCATGTAGGTGGGCACGGGGCCGTCGCGATGCCTGGCTCCGATCAGCACCTGGCGCCAGTGGTTGAATTCCTCGAACACCATGGTCACCGCAGCCGGGTCCTCGAAGATGCGGATGCCGGACTGGCGCGGCTCCAACATCATCTGGGGGATGCCCGTCGGCAGGCAGCGCGAACTGGAGTCGGCGTAGGGATGGCCGTCCTCTTCCTCGGCCGCGCGTGTCACCATCACCTTCAGCGCCCAGGTCTGCAGCGGGACGGCGTCGCCCTCGGCAGTGCGCACCGGATCGTGGTCGGTGGGGTCGGGCTGCAGGTCGGCGTTGAACCAGGTCCCGGCCAGGCTGCCGGGGCCGCGCGGCACGTCGGCGGGGACCGGCGCGCCCTCCGGCGGGGCGCCGGTGGAGAGCTCGGTCCGGTAGCGCCGGTCCATGTAGGGGGGCTTGGAGGGCTGAGCGAGGACCGGGCCGGCGATCGCGAGGACGGCCGGCAGGATGATCCAGCGTCTTCGATCGCGGCCAGCCATCTCCTACAGCTTCGCCTTCACCGCCGCGACCACCCCCTCGGCCGTGATGCCGAACTTCTCGTAGAGCACCTGGTACGGGGCCGAGGCGCCGAAGCTCGACATGCCGACGAAGCCGCCGTGCTCGCCGACGAAACGGTCCCAGCCTTGGCGCACGCCGGCTTCCACCGCCACGCGCACGGGCGCGTCGCCGATGGTCTCTGCCTGGTACTGGGCGCTCTGCTTGTCGAACAGCTCCCAGCAGGGGGTCGAGACCACGCGGGTCGGCGTGCCCTCCGCTTCGAGCTGCTTCTGGGCGGCGATGGCGACGCCCACCTCGGTGCCGGAGGCGAAGATCGTCGCCTTGGCCTTGCTGGACGCCGGGGAGATTTCATAGGCGCCCTTGGCCGACAGGTTCTCGGTCGCCGACTTCCGGGCGGCCGGCGTCTTCTGGCGCGAGAGGGCCATGATCGAGGGCGTGGTCCTGGCCTCCAGGGCCAGACGCCAGCACTCGGCCGCCTCGACCCCGTCGGCGGGGCGGAACACCAGCAGGTTCGGCATGGCGCGCAGGGACGCCACATGCTCCACCGGCTGGTGGGTGGGGCCATCTTCGCCGAGCCCGATGGAGTCGTGGGTCATCACGTGCACCACGCGGATTCCCATCAGGGCGCCGAGGCGGATCGCCGGCCGGCTGTAGTCGGAGAACACCAGGAAGGTGCCCGAGAACGGGATCACCCCGCCGTGCAGGGCCATGCCGTTCATCGCCGCGGCCATACCGAACTCGCGCACGCCGTAGTGCACGTAGCGGCCCGCGTAGTCCGGCGCGTCGAAGGCCCCTACGCCCTTGACGAAGGTGTTGTTCGACCCCGTGAGGTCGGCCGAGCCGCCGACCATCTCCGGGATCGCCGGGACCAGCGCGTTCAGCGCCTGGCCGGACATCACGCGGGTGGCCTCGGCGACCTGAGTCTCGATCAGCGACTTGATGTGCGCGTCCAGGCGCTCGAAGGCGGCGGCGGGCAGATCGCCGGCCATGGCGCGCTTGAATTCGGCGGCGAGCGGCGACGCGTCGAGCTTGGTCTCCCAGGCCTTGCGCACCTTGGCCCCGCGTCGACCGACAGAGCGCCAGGGGCGCAGCACGTCGTCCGGCACTTCGAAGGGCGGGGCGGTCCAGCCCATGGCCCGGCGGGCGTCGGCGATCTGGTCGTCGAACAGGGTGTAGCCGTGGCTGTGCGGATCGCCTTCCTTGGGCCCCGCGCCCTTGGAAATCTTGGTCTTGCAGGCGATCAGGGTGGGCTTGCCCTGCTTGGTCGCCCAGGCCAGCGCCCGGCGGATGGCGCCGTGGTCGTGGCCGTCGACCGTCTTGGTCGCCCAGCCGGCGGCCTTGAATCGGGCGGTCTGGTCGCCGGTTTCGGCGATGGTGGCCTCGCCGTCGATGGTGGTGTTGTTGTCGTCGAACAGCACGGTCAGCTTCGACAGCTTCAAACGCCCGGCCAGCGAGATGGCCTCGTGGCTGACGCCCTCCATCAGGCAGCCATCGCCGGCGATCACCCAGGTGCGGTGGTCGACGATGTCATCGCCGTAGCGGGCGTTCAGGTGCCGCTCGGCCATGGCCATGCCGACCGCGGTGGCCAAGCCCTGGCCCAGGGGGCCGGTGGTGGTCTCCACGCCCGGGGTATGGCCGTACTCGGGGTGGCCGGGGGTCTTGGAGCCCCACTGCCGGAAGGTCTTGATCTCGTCCATCGTCACGGCCTTGAAGCCGGTCAGGTGCAACAGGGCGTACTGCAGCATCGAGCCGTGGCCGGCCGACAGCACGAAGCGGTCGCGGTCGGCCCAGTCCGGGCGGCTGGCGTCGAACTTCAGGAACCGGGTCCACAGCACGGTGGCGACGTCGGCCATGCCCATCGGCATGCCCTGGTGGCCGGACTTGGCCTTGTGCACGGCGTCCATGGACAGGACGCGGATGGCGTCGGCCATGACGGTGGGGGAAACGGACATCGCCAGAAGCTCTCGACGGCGGGTGGGAACGCCGCTCTAGGCCACGGCAGGGCCGCGTGGTCAAGCCGGGGCGCAAGAGTCCGGAGCGCTGACGCTTTGTGGGTCATGCGGGGAGGCCGCGGTCTTGTGATCTTCGCAGCGCAACCAGACGCTTCCGGCCCGGGGGCGGCGCAGTCTATAGAATGGACGGATGGATCGAGGCGTCTGTGAATGATGCGTGACGGGAACGGCGAAACGACTCTGGACGCGGCGTCGCGCCGGCTCGACCTGGCGCTGGCCAAGCTGGAAAGCCGGCTGAATGGCATGGTGTCCACCGCCAAGGCCGAGGTCGGCGGGCTGTTCGACAACGACCGCGCCCAGCTGGCCGCCGAGCTAGACGCCGCCCGGGGCCGCGAGCGCGAACTGAAGGCGGCCGGGGCCGAAGCGGCCGAGGCGCTGGACAAGGCGATCAGTGAGATTCGTGAGGCCTTGGGTCAAAAGGAGGCCGGGGGCCAAAAGAACGACCAATTTCGGTTGGAGGCCTAGGTCATGGCTCAGTTGACCATCGAAGTGAACGGGCGGCCCTATCTGGTGGGCTGCGAAGATGGCCAGGAGCCCCAGCTGCGGGAACTGGCCAAGGTGTACGATGCCTATGTGCGCCAGCTCGCCGACCAGGTCGGCTCGCTCGGCGAGACGCGGCTGTTTTTGATGGGCGCTCTGATGATGGCCGACGAACTGCAGGACGTGCGCACGCGCCTGGCCCACACCCAGGCCGAACTCAACCGCCTGCGCGCCGAGCGTGACACCATCGAGAACAAGGCCGCTGCGGCGCTCGATGCGGCGGCCAGGCGCGTGGAGGCCCTGGCGGGCGGGGAGCCGTCGGCGGCGGCGAACTGACGCCGGCCCTATGAACAAGCCCTCCCGCTGGGGAGGGCTTTCGCAGTCTTGTTTGCCGCTATCGCTTCGCTGCTTGAGCGCGGTCAGAGCCGCTCGCCATGCCAGCGCAGGTGGCTCTCCATGAAGGTGGAGATGAAGAAGTAGGAGTGGTCGTAGCCCTCCTGCAGATGCAGGGTCAGGGCGATGCCGGCGGCCTTGCAAGCGGCCTCCAGGTTTTCCGGCTTCAGCTCGCGCTCCAGGAACGGATCGGCCGTGCCGACGTCGACCAGGATGTCCTTCACCCGCTTGCCGTCCTCGATCAGGGCGACGGCGTCGTGCTGGCGCCAGCGCTGCTCGTCCTTGCCGAGGTAGCCCTCGAAAGCCTTGCGGCCCCACGGGACCTGGGTAGGGTTGACGATCGGCGAGAAGGCCGAGACCGACTTGTAGAGCTGCGGCTCGCGCAGGGCGAGCGTCAGGGCGCCGTGACCGCCCATCGAATGGCCGAAGATGCCGTGGCGCGCCATGTCCACCGGGAAGTGCTCGGCGACCAGGGCCGCCAGTTCGCGGGTGACGTAGCTGTACATGCGGAAGTTCATCTTCCACGGGGCCTCGTCGGCGTCGACGTAGAAGCCGGCGCCCTGGCCAAAGTCGTAGGCCTCGTCGTTGGGCACGCCCTCGCCGCGCGGCGAGGTGTCAGGGCAGACGATCACGATGCCGAGTTCCGCGGCGACCCGGCGGTACTCGCCCTTTTCCATGACGTTGGCGTGGGTGCAGGTCAGGCCCGACAGATAGGTCAGCACCGGCAGCTTCTTCTTCTCGGCCGCCTGAGGGGGAACGAAGACCGCGAAGGTCATGGTCCCGCCGGTCATCTGGGACTGGTGCTTGTAGACGTACTGGACGCCGCCGAAGCTCTTGTTCTGCGAGACGAGTTCGATCTCGGCCATGGGAGTGTTTCCTTTGCGCTATCGGCCTGGCGGCCTGCTTGAGCGCGTCCTTTGCGCTATCGGCTAGCGCCCACTTGAGTGCGCTGGGCGCTAGCCGACTTGAGCGTTCGCAGTCCTAGAACACCACCACGGAGCGGATGGACTTGCCTTCGTGCATGAGTTCGAAGGCTTCGTTGATGCGCTCGAGCGGCAGGGTGTGGGTGATCATGGGGTCGATCTGGATCTTGCCCTGCATGTACCAGTCGACGATCTTCGGC
>DASYBX010000050.1:0-7766 GCA_036500495.1 Caulobacteraceae bacterium | reverse complement strand
CCGCCGAGTTCGACGCCCTGGGCGAGCCGACCTTCCGTCAGCGGCTGGCGGTCCACGACCCCGCCGCAGAAGCCCGCATCGCCCCCGGCGACCGCCAGCGGCTAACCCGCGCCTGGGAAGTGTTCGCCGCCACCGGTCGGTCCATGAGCGACTGGCAGGCGGGCGGCGACCCACCGCTGGCCGCCGGGTCCTGGCGCGCCGTCGCCCTGGAGCCGCCCCGCGACCTGCTGTACGCCCGCTGCGACGCGCGGCTGCAGGCCATGGTCGGCGCCGGCGCCCTGGAGGAGGTCCGCGCCCTGGCCGCTCGCCGGCTCGACCCGGCGCTGCCCCTGATGAAGGCGGTCGGCGTGCGCGAGTTCACCGCCCACCTGGCCGGCGAGCTCACCCTGTCCGAGGCGCTCGCCGAGGCCCAGATGCAGACCCGCCGCTACGCCAAGCGTCAGACCACCTGGATGCGTGGCCGCATGGCCGGCTGGCCGCGCATCACCGAAATCGATCCCGAAGCCCAATGGAGGCAGTTTCTTGCGCTGAACGGCGGTTGACGCCCTGCCGACGACATGCGAAATCCTTCAACCTTCAGTTCTAAGGAATGCCTGTGCGCACCATCCTCGTACTCGTAAGGCGGCCGTCCGCGGGCTGACACTCGTCAGCTCCGTCAACGGTCGCTTGCACCAGGCCCCCCGAGGGCCTTTTTTATTGCCCGAACCAGAGCCGCTCCCATGACCGCCCAACAGACGATCGAAGTCCAGCAAGAGACCCTCTCCGGCGCCGAGATGATCGTGCGCGCCCTTCTCGACCAGGGCGTAGAGGTGCTGTTCGGCTATCCCGGCGGGGCGGTGCTGCCGATCTACGACGCGCTGTTCGCCGAACCGAAGCTGAAGCACGTTCTGGTCCGCCACGAACAGGGCGCCACCCACGCCGCCGAAGGCTACGCTCGTTCCACCGGCAAGCCCGGGGTGGTGCTGGTCACCTCCGGCCCCGGCGCGACCAACGCGGTCACCGGCATCGTCGACGCCCTGATGGACTCCATCCCGATGGTGGTGATCACCGGGCAGGTCGCCACCCACCTGATCGGCACCGACGCCTTCCAGGAATGCGACACCATCGGCATCACCCGCCCCTGCACCAAGCACAACTACCTGGTGAAGGACGTCGCCGACCTGCCGCGGATCCTGCACGAGGCCTTTCACATCGCCACCTCCGGCCGCCCGGGCCCGGTGGTCATCGACATCCCCAAGGACGTGCAGTTCTCCAAGGGCGTCTACCAGGGCCCCGCCGAGGTCCGCCATTCCCACAACTACGCGCCGCGCACCAAGGGCGACCCGGGTCGTATCGCCGAGGCGGTGGCCATGATCGCCCAGGCCCGCCGGCCGATCCTCTACACCGGCGGCGGCGTCATCAACGCCGGCCCGCAGGCGGCCGAGCTGCTGCGTGAGTTCGCGGCCCTCACCGGCGCGCCGGTCACCTCGACCCTGATGGGCCTGGGCGCCTTCCCGGCCTCCAACCCGCAGTGGCTGGGCATGGTCGGCATGCACGGCTCGTTCGAGGCCAACAACGCCATGCACGACTGCGACGTGATGGTCGCCGTCGGCGCGCGCTTCGACGACCGGGTCACCGGCCGCCTTGACGCCTTCGCGCCCACGTCGCGGAAGATCCACATCGACATCGACGCCTCGTCGATCGGCAAGAACGTCCGCGCCGACATCGGCATCGTCGGCGACGCCGGCTCGGTGCTGGCCGACCTGATCGAGGCCTGGAAGCAGCGCGGCCTGAAGAACGACAAGTCGGCCGTGGCCGACTGGTGGAAGGAGATCGACGCCTGGCGCGCCCGCGACAGCTTCCGCTATCGCCCCGACTCCAAGCTGATCAAGCCGCAGCACGCCATCCAGCGCCTGTATGAGCTGACCAAGGGCCACGACACCTACATCACCACCGAGGTTGGCCAGCACCAGATGTGGGCCGCCCAGTTCTACCACTTCGACCAGCCCAACCGCTGGATGACCTCCGGCGGCCTGGGCACCATGGGCTATGGCCTGCCCGCCGCCGTGGGCGTGCAGATCGCCCACCCGGACAGCCTGGTGATCGACATCGGCGGCGACGCCAGCGTGCAGATGACCATGCAGGAGATGTCGACGGCCGTTCAGTACGACCTGCCGATCAAGATCTTCATCCTCAACAACGAGTGGATGGGCATGGTGCGCCAGTGGCAGCAGCTGCTGCACGGCGAGCGCTATTCGCACTCCTACTCGTCCAGCCTGCCCGACTTCGTGAAGCTGGCCGAGGCCTACGGCGGTGTCGGCCTGCGCGCCGAACACCCCGACGAGCTGGATGACGCGATCCGCGAGATGATCTCGGTCAAGCGGCCGGTGATCTTCGACTGCCGGGTGACCAAGGAAGAGAACTGCTTCCCGATGATCCCCTCGGGCAAGGCTCACAATGAGATGATCATGGCGGAGGAAGCCCGCGACCTCGGGTCGATCATCGACGACGCGGGCAAGCGTTTGGTGTAACGTCGTTCGGTCAACCAGTCACGATCCCGAGCCGGGTTCCTCCTGGCCCGCCACCCGCTTCCGGGTCATCGGAAGCGAGCGAAATTGTGACGTTCAACCGGAGGCGTTGAGATGTCCAAGCTCGATGGCCGCTACGTCTGGTACAACCTGATCACCACCGACCCGCAGGCCGCCAAGACCTTCTACGGCGACGTGGTTGGTTTGCAGGCGGAAGACGAAGCCATGCCTGACCGGACCTACACGGTCCTCCATGCCGGCGCGCCGCGGGTGTGCGGCCTGATGCCCATCCCGCCCGAGGCCAAGGCCATGGGCGTTCCGCCCAACTGGACGGGCTATGTCGCCACGGAAGACGTGGACGCGGACGCCAGGAAGGCGGTCAGCCTGGGCGGCAAGGTGATGCGGGAGCCGGAGGATATCGAAGGCGTCGGCCGCTTCGCCATCATCACCGATCCGCATGGCGCGACGATCGTCCTGTTCCACGGAAACGGCGAGGGTCCGGACCCGGGCCAGAACGAGCCCGGTCACGTGGGCTGGCACGAGCTCTACGCCGGCGACCTGGACGCCGACTTCGGCTTCTACAGCTCCATGTTCGGCTGGCGGAAGATGGACGCGATGGAAGGGCCGATGGGCACCTATCAGCTCTTCGGGAAGGACGACGTGATGCTGGGCGGCATGATGACGAAGCCGGACCCCATGCCCACGCCCGCCTGGCTCTACTATTTCAACGTGGGCGACATCGACCAGGCCATCCAGCGGGTGAAATCCGGTGGCGGCCAGGTGCACAACGGTCCGATGGAAGTGCCCGGCGGCGGCTGGATCGCCCAGGCCCAGGACCCGCAGGGCGCCATGTTCGCCCTGTTCGGATCGCGAGCGCACTAGCCCAGCGCCGAAGCCCCAGGGCCAGCCTCCTCTCGACAAGGGCGGCGGCGTGTGGATCAAGGCAGGCCATGAGCCGGACCACGCCCGCCACTCTCGTCCTTGACCGCGCCGGCGTCGCCTACGCCCTGGCGACCTACGACTACGACCCCAGCGCCGACCGCATCGGCCTGCAGGCCGCCGAGGCCCTGGGCGCGCCGGCCTCGGAGGTGCTGAAGACCCTGATCGTCAAGGCGGACGGCAAGCCCGCCTGCGTGGTCCTGGCCTCCGACCGCGAGGTCTCGATGAAGAAGCTCGCCGCCGCCCTGCGCGCCAAGGCCGCCGACATGGCCGCGCCTGCCGACGCCGAGCGGATCACCGGCTACCGGGTCGGCGGCGTCAGCCCCTTCGGCCAGAAGAAGCGCTTGCCCACGGTGATCGACGCCGACGCCGCGCGCCTGGCCCAGGCCTACGTCAACGGCGGCCAGCGGGGTCTGCAGGTCCGCCTGGCCCCCGCCGACCTGGTCCGCCTGCTGGACGCCACGGTGGCGGAGATCACGGCTTAGCGGGCGCCCAGCCGCACCATCACTTCGCGCGGGATGTCGTACTGCGCCACGATGGCGCTGCGGTCGCGCAGGCCCATGACCTCGCGCTGCACCAGGAAGCACCAGACCGCATCGGCGGCGGCCCGCAGCACTTCGCCGCGCCCCTCGCCCTCGTGGGCCTGGAGCGCCGCCAGCGCCGCCTCCACCTTGCGGCCCATCCGGCCCAGCGAGGCGGCCTGTTCCTCCAGCAGCTCATAGCGCAGCGCCGCCTCGCCGCTGTCTTGTCCGAGGCGGTTGATCAGGCTCTGGGGCATGCGAAGTGACGACATGATCGCCCATGTTGGCGCCCCGGCCGCAGGACGCAAGACGCCTCAGGCTTGCGGAGCCCTGGGCGGCGCGGTCCGGTTCGCCAGGAAGCCGTGCAGGGTCGCAACCACCTGGGCGCCCTCGCCCACCGCCGCGGCGACCCGCTTCACCGACCCCGAGCGCACGTCGCCGATGGCGAACACGCCGGGCAGGCTGGTGCGCAACGGCCCCTGCCCGCCAGTCGCCACGAAGCCCTTGTCGTCCAGCGCCACGCCAGAGCCCGACAGCCAGTCGGTGTTGGGATCGGCGCCGATGAACAGGAACAGGTGCCGGATCGGCCGGCGAGTCTCCTGGCCGCCCACCGTCCAGCCGACCTCGTCCAGCACGCCGTCCTGGCCCGAAAGCCCGCTGACCTCGGCGCCCGTCACCACCTCGACGTTGGCGAGGCTGCGGATGCGGTCGACCAGATAGTGGGACATGCTGGCCTCCAGGCCGGCGCCGCGCACCAGCACCCAGACCTTGGCCACCCGCTCGGCCAGGTAGACGATCGCCTGGCCGGCGGAATTGCCGGCGCCCACCAGCGCCACCTCCTGGCCGGCGCACAGCCGCCCCTCGATCGGTGAGGCCCAGTAGTGCACCGACGAGGCTTCGAATTCCTCGATCCCCGACACCGCCAGCCGCCGATAGCGGGCGCCGCAGGCGATCACCATCGACCGGGCGCGGATCGTCTCGCCGCATCCCAGGTCGAGCGTCAGGCCGCCGTCGGCCGTGGAGAGCGTCAGGGCCTCGTCAGGGATGGCCATCTCCACCCCGAACTTCTGCGCCTGGTTATAGGCCCGCGCCATCAGCGCCATGCCGGTGATGCCGGTGGGAAAGCCCAGGTAGTTCTCGATGCGCGACGAGGCGCCCGCCTGGCCGCCGAACGCGCGGCAGTCCAGCACCAGCACCGAAAGCCCTTCCGAGGCGGCATAGACCGCAGTCGCCAGCCCGGCCGGCCCCGCGCCCACCACCGCCACGTCGTAAAGGTGCCCGGCGTCCACCGGCCCCACTAGGCCGAGGCAGCGGGCCAGGTCGCGCTCGGTCGGATTGCGCAGCATCTGGCCGCCCGGGCACAGCACGATGGGCAGTTGGCCGGCGCCGACCTGGAACCGCTCCACGAGCGCCAGGGCCTCGGCGTCCATCGTCGGATCCAGCCGGTGGTGCGGGTGGCCGTTGCGGGCCAGGAAGCCTTCCAGCCGCAGGACGTCGCCGTTACCGGCCGGTCCGACGATTACCGGCCCCACGGCGCCAACTTCCAGCAGCACCATCCGGCGCAGGATCAGCGCGCGCATGATCCGCTCGCCCAGCTCCGCCTCGGCCACCAGCAGCGCCCGCAGCCGATCCGGCGCGATCAGCAGGGCCTCGACCTCGCTGACCGCCGTCCCGTCGACCAGGCTCGGCCGGCCGGAAAGCTGCACCAGCTCGCCCATGAACGAACCGGCATGGTGGGTGACGATCGGCTGCGGCCGCCCCTCCAGGTCGCGGCCGGTGACGTCCACCTCGCCGGACAGGATGACCGTAACGCCACGCCCGGTGTCGCCCACGCGCACCAGGCTCTCGCCCGGCGCATAGCGGTGCGGCTCGCCGAACCGGCGCATCCGCTCGATCTCCGCCGGGGTCAGCGTCGGAAACACCTGCGCCGCGCGCGTCTCGAGGATCGAAGGTCCGCTCATGCCGAAAGGAGGGCCATGACCTCGCGATGAAGGCAAGCAATCGGCGCGAGCAACCGGCCGGTGGTCGGAGCCCGGGACACCATCGCCCGATCTCTACTGGCCGTAGAAGAACCGCTCCTCGGCGATCTTGCCGGCCTTGACGGTGTAGACCGCCATTTCGTCCAGGGTCATGCGCTGGCCGCCGTCGCGCACTGTGACGTCGAACTTGAAGCGGACCACGAACTGGTCGCCGTTGACGTAGGGGCCCTCGACCTCGGCGCTGTGGATCTCGTGGGTCTTGTTCCACCACTCGCCCTTGGCGCGCGCCGCGTCCTTGCCGTGGATCTCGGGGTTGTCACCCATGGGCTCGACGCTGCAGACGTCCTCGGCCCAGTATTTCTCGCCGCTCTCGTCGTACTCGCCGGCCTTCCACATGGCGACCAAGGCATTGGCTGTATCTTGAGTGGTCATGGCAGGGGTTCCCTTTCTGAGAAAGGCGATCCTACGCTCGCCTCCTGACACCGTACTGGCAGCAACGCGCGACGACGCTATAAGGGCGCCCATGACCGACACTCAGCCAGCCTCCGTCTACGATCTCGCCCATAAGGAAGAGGCCGAGAGCCTCGCGACCTTCGCGGTGCTGGTGGACAACGAGCCCGGCGTGCTGCACCGGCTGGTCGGGCTGTTCGCGGCGCGCGGCTACAATATCGAGAGCCTGACGGTGGCCGAGACCGACCGGCGGGCGCACACCAGCCGCGTGACCATCGTCACCCGCGGCACCCTGCACGTGCTGGGGCAGATCGAAGCCCAGCTGCAGAAGATGGTCTCCACCCGCCACGTCCAGGACGTGACCCGCGACCCCAACGGCCTGGAGCGCGAGCTGGCGCTGGTGAAGGTCAAGGGCGCCGGCGCCGAGCGCGTCGAAGCCCTGCGCGTCGCCGACATCTTCCGCGCCCGGGTGATCGACACCACCCACGAAAGCTTCGTCTTCGAACTGACCGGCGCCCCCACCAAGATCGACAAGTTCGTTGACCTCATGCGCCCGCTGGGCCTCGTGGAGGTGTCGCGCACCGGCGTGCTCTCGATCCAGCGCGGCGCCGAAAGCCTCTAAGATCCGGCGTCGGGCGCGAGATTTTCGCACTCAATTTTTGACATCGGGCCGATGCCATGTTATCGTTATGTTCATGGAAAGTTCGACGGCCCCTGCTGACCTGACGACGCCCGAAGAGGCGCGCACCGAGCGCCACCTGCGGCTGCTCGCCGAACTGGCCGAACTCGGCATGACCCTGGCCCGCACCGTCGTGGCCCAAGCCGAGGAAGGTGCTGAGCCCGCCCCCGAACTAGCCTTCGCCCGCATCGCCCGCGCCGTGCGCCAAACGCTCGCCCTCGAAGCCAAGCTCGCCGAAGGCGGCCAGCTCCGCCGCGAGCGGCAGGCCCGCGAGCATAAATATCGGCGTGAAGCCAAGGTCCGCCGAATGGTCGAGCACGCCATCGAAGCCAACGCTGACGACAGCGACATCGACGATCTCCTCTACGACCTCAACGAACGCCTCGCCGACCTCGACGACACCGACTTCACCCACCGCCCCCTGATCGAAGTCGTCGCCAGCATCTGCCAAGACCTCGGCGTAACCTTCGATCCCAGCCAATGGCAGGACGAACCTGGGATGGCTGCAGACCCCGATCCCGCCCAACCGTTCGCCGCCCAGCCAATCCTCCCCACCCCATGTCATCCCGGAAGCCGCATCGCCGCTGTCCGGGACCCATGACCACCGCGCGACCCGCAAAACCCGCAACGGCGCCGCTCCAACCTTCATCCCGACCTCGGTGTTCATAGATCCCGGACAAGCGCTGCGCGC
>DASYBX010000049.1:0-30741 GCA_036500495.1 Caulobacteraceae bacterium | reverse complement strand
CGATTCCCGCGGCGGCATGCGGTAGTCGGAATCGCTGGAGGTGATGCGCCGCCACAGCTCGCTCCTGCCCGGATTGCCCGGCACGATGGCGCGCTTGTTCTTGTCCTCGGGGATCGGGTCGAAGGCCGCCTTCTGGATGTCGAGGCGAAGACCCGCCTTCTGGGTGCCCTGGCCGTGGCACGAATAGCAGTTGGTCGACAGGATCGGGCGCACGTCCCAGTTCCAGTCGGGGCGGTCGGGAATGGCCTGGCTGGCGTCGGCCACCTGCCCGCCCTTGTCGTGGGCGCAGGCGACCAGGATGCCGGCGGTGATCGCCACGACGCTGACGCCGACTGTCAGACCTAGGGAGCCAATCCTGCCGCGCATGACGCCGCTTCCTTTCCCGCCTGAATAATAAGCTTTTTTCGGGCGTCTGTGCGCCCGCTCAGCCCTTGCACCGGATCGCAGGGAACGCCCGGATCGGACACCGTCCCCGACTCGCCGCGAGCTAGGGATCTCGGCGATACTTATAATCTATCAGAATTTTTTCGTTATGGTCCATACGATTTTGCGCCCTCAACACGCGGAAAACGCGAGCCGCCGAGAGCGCCCCCGCAGGCCGACTTTCTTGTCGCCTCAATCCTGTTTTCGTCCGACCGCGAAAAATAGGTTGTGTACATAACAGTTATGCATTTCACATATGGTCATAAGTAACGGCGCTATCCGAGGGGATGCGACCGGAAACGCGACGCCGCACCGCGGCGCACCTGGAGGGGAAACGATGGTTCGCATTCAGCGGAATGTACTTTTCGTGTCCAGCGCCCTGGCCGCGGCCCTGGCCTGCCAGCCGGCCCTGGCCCAACAGGGGGCCAACAACGACGCCGCCAACGCCGGGGCCCAGGCCACCGGCATCGAGGAGGTGGTGGTTACCTCCACCCGCCAGACCAACAGCGTCAACCGCATCGCCATGAGCGTGGCGGCCGTCACCCAGAGGACCCTCGACGAGCAGGGCATTAAGGAGGCCCAGGATCTGACCCGCGTGGTGCCCGGCCTGAACATGGTCGGCCCCGCCGCCGCCGGCAACGGCACCACCAGCGCCACCTTCTCGATCCGCGGCGTGGTCGCCACGGTCGGCGCGGCCACCACCGGCGTCTATCTGGACGACGTGTCCCTGTCCAAGCGCGCCAACACCGGCGTCGCCCAGAACAATGGCGCGCCCCTGCCGGTGATGTACGACCTGGACCGCGTCGAGGTGCTCAAGGGGCCGCAGGGCACCCTCTATGGCGGCTCCTCGGAAGGCGGCGCGATCCGCTTCATCACGCCCTCCCCCAGCCTGACCAAGATGGACGGCTCGGCCCGCATCGAGGTGAATTCCGTCGACCAGGGCGCGATGGGCTTCGAGGTCGGCGCGGCGACCGGCGGCCCGATCGTGCAGGACAAGCTGGGCTTCCGCATCAGCGGCCTCTACCGCCGCACGGCCGGCTGGATCGACGCCTACAGCGCCTACGACAATTCCCTGCTCAAGAAGGACGCCAACGGCCGCATCGACCTGGAGGTCAATCCGCAGGTCCTGTGGCAGGTGACGCCGGACTTCAGCGTCAAATATTCCAGCTACTTCAGCCACGGCCGCTCCGACGGCGGCCCCGGCACGGTGACCCAGGTCTTCACGCCTGGCGGCCAGCCGGCCCCGGCGGGCCAGACCTTCACCAGCTCGCCCTATTGCACCAACACCAACGCCCGCTACGCCGCCAACCCGCCCACGCCCTTCTCCCAGACCGGCAATCCCATCACCGCGGTGGCGCTCAACCCGACCGTGGCCTGCACCCTGGCCAACGGCTCGCCGAACCCGGCGGCCAACTTCCAGCGCCCGGCCCGCACCTACGGGCCGTTCGTCTCCGGCCAGGACGTGGCGCTGGTGATCACCGGCCAGAGCCGCATCAACAACGGCACCAGCAACGACCTGTGGGTCAACGGCCTCACCCTGAACTACAAGACCCCCTGGTTCACGGCGACCTCGATCACCTCGGAGATCGACGACCAGACGCTGCTGGGCAACCAGGGCGGCTTCGAGGACCCCAACACCCAGGGCAAGACGCTGGAGGACAACTCCGCCCACACCGGCTTCCCGCTGTTCTACTTCGCCAAGCCCGGCGGCCTCGTCGGCGACTACAACGGCGGCTTCCAGGGCCGCAACTTCCGCCAGCAGATCGCCCAGGAAGTGCGCCTGACCTCGCCCGCCGACCAGCGGCCCTTCACCTGGGTGGCCGGCTTCTACTACGCCGACAGCCGCACCAACGTGGGCTACCTCTATCCGGGCGACGGCTCGCCCCAGCTGCAGGCCTTCTACGGCGTCGACGCCTACACGCGGTACGGCCTGCTCAACTACGCCGGGCTGATGGCCCGCCTGGACGCCGACATCGATGACAAGGAGATCGCCGGCTACGCCGACGTGAACTACTGGCTCCTGCCCAACAAGCTGAAGCTCGAGGCCGGCGTGCGCTACGCGGGCGATACCTTCACCTATCACCAGCTGAACTACGGCCAGTTCGGCGGCCGCCTGCCCGACAACCCAACCGCCCTGACCGCCGGCGTGGCCAAGTCCAACCCGATCGCCCCCAAGTTCGGCATCGAGTACCAGTTCACCGAGGACAAGCTGATCTACTTCACCGCGGCCAAGGGCTTCCGCGCCGGCGGGGTCAACCCGCAGGTGGCCCAGTCGACCTGCGACGCCGGCCTCACCGCCCTCGGCATCACCGCCAACCAGATCCCGGTGGCCTACGGGCCGGACGAGGTGTGGAGCTATGAAGTGGGCGAAAAGGCCCGCCTGCTCGACAACCGGCTGCAGATCAACGCCGCCGCCTACCGCATCGACTGGAGCCAGGTGCAGGCCACCGTTCCGATCAGCTGCGGCTTCAACTTCGTCATGAACGGCGGCGGGGCGCGCAGCGAGGGCTTCGACCTGCAGACCCAGGTGCGGCCGATCCAGCCCCTTACCCTGACCTTCAACGGCGCCTACACCAACGCCCGCTACCTGCAGGCGGTGGCCGGCCCCAATCCGGCCGTCCAGGTCGCGCCCTCGATCAACGCCGGCGACGGCTTCAGCATCCCCAAGTGGCAGGTGTCGGCCAGCGCCCAGTACGACAAGCAGCTGTGGGGTCCCTACATGGGCTACGTCCGCCTCGACTATCAGTGGCAGGACGCCTACCTCAACGGCACCAGCTTCGGCACCGCCGGCTACAACTTCAACACCTACCACGTGCAGAGCCAGCAGCAGCTCGGCCTGCGCATGGGCGTGCGGCGCGACACCTTCGAGGTGAATGTGTTCGCCAACAACATCACGGACGCCCGCGCCCAGCTCGGCAACGCCGGCAACGGCCACGGCGTGTGCTCGGCGAGCAGCCCGACCTGCGCCACCTATGTCACCGACAACCCGTTCGTGAGCGAGGCCTTCCAGCGCCCGCGCACCGTCGGAGCACAGATCAACTACCGCTTCTGATTTCCTCCCCGGTTCCCCTGTGGAGCACTTGGCCCGGCCGCATTCGGTGCGGTCGGGCCTTTTTCTTCCGATTTGGGATTTTTGGTCCTGAAGACCGTTGCAGCGCGTTTGCCGTGCTGTGCTATTGATTATTGAGGCTACACATAATCGAAGCTGCTCCAGATCGTATGAGTCAGAGAACTAGAGGTCCTACCGCGCGAGAGGCCCGCGCCGGCGCCCCCGCCCTCGACATGCACGGGGTGGAGGACGAGATCGGCTTCATGCTGCGGCTGGCCCAGCTCGCCGTGTTCAAGGACGTGATCGAGACCCTGAGCCCGTTCAGCCTCCGGCCCAGCGACTTCTCGGCCCTCCGGGTGATCGCGGCGAACCCCGGCCTGAAGCAGCAGGACATCGGCCGCGAGCTCGGCATCAAGGGCCCCAACCTGGTCGGCATGGTCGAGGACCTGCGCAAGAAGAAGCTGATCGTGCGCAAGGTGGTGGCCGGCGACCGCCGCTCCTATTCCCTGACCCTGGCCCCGGCCGGGCGCGAGTTGCTGGAACAGGCCGAAGAGGCCCACCGCGGCCACCAGGCGCGCATCCGCACGGCCCTGGGCGAGGCCGACTCCATCCAGTTCCTGGCCTGCCTGCACGCCCTGGCCCACATGAACCACGAATCCGGGGAGTGACCCTCCCGCGCTCGAGCAGGACGCCGGCCCGGTAGCGCAAAACCCCGCGCTTGAAGTAGGGCGCAGCCCGATAGCGCAAAAAAACACAACCGGAGACGCCCATGCCGGCCTACAGCCTGGGAGACGCCCGCCCCGACCTGCCGGGCGAGGGCGAGTACTGGATCGCCCCCAACGCCTCGGTGATCGGCCGCGTGGTCCTCAAGCGCAACGCCTCGGTATGGTTCGGCGCCACCTTGCGCGGCGACAACGAGCCCATCGTGGTGGGCGAGGACTCCAATGTGCAGGACGGCTCGGTGCTGCACACCGACGCCGGCTCGCCCCTGGTGATCGGCAAGGGCGTCACCATCGGCCACCTGGCCATGCTCCACGGCTGCAGCATCGGCGACAACTCGCTGATCGGCATCGGCGCGGTGGTGCTCAACGGCGCCCGCATCGGCCGCAACTGCCTGATCGGGGCCAAGGCCCTGATCCCCGAAGGCAGGGAGATCCCCGACAACTCCCTGGTGGTCGGAGCGCCTGGCCGGGTGCTGCGCCAGCTCATCGAGGCCCAGCAGGCGATGCTGGCCGAAAGCGCCGCCCACTATGTGCAGAACTGGAAGCGCTACGCCGCGGGACTGACGCCTGCCTGACCCCCGAGGGTTCAGCGCGATTTACAAGACTAAATCGTCGTGATCTTATGTTTGTAAAATTCCTGATGACCGGCAGGCGCCCATGTTCTGCAACGTCCTTGCCTCCTCGTTGCGCAACCTCGCCGGAGCCCGGCTCTACGCCGCCATCAGCATCGGCGGCCTGGCGGTGGCCTTCGCCGCCGCCATCCTGATCGGAGTATTCGTCCGCGACGACCTGCAGACCGACCGCTTCATCCCCGGCTTCGCCGACGTCTGGCGCCTATCGATCACCCTCACCGCGCCCGGCGAGACGGAGGTGGAGCACATGGCGGTGGCGCGCTCCGACCTGGCGGCCTTCCTGAAGGCCGACTTCCCGCAGGTGAAGAGCGCCGCGCGGCTCGTCGCCACCCGCCCGCTGCTGCGCAACGGTCAGGTCCAGGCGGTGGATAAGGTCTACTGGGCCGATCGGTCGGTGTTCGAGGTGCTGCCCCTGCCAGTGCTGGCCGGCGACCTCAAGGGCGCCCTCGCCCGGCCGGACAGCCTGGTGCTGACGCGGCGCCTAGCGCGCAAGTACTTCGGCCGCGACGATCCGGTCGGCGAGACCCTGACGCTCGAACCCGCGCCGCTGCCGCCCCAGCCGGGCGTCGCGCGCCCTGCCCCGGCGCCACATCCGATGCGGGTGGCCGCGGTGCTCCAGGATCTGCCGCCCGACACCCACCTCGACACTGAGGCGTTCGCTTCAGGCCTGGCGACCTTCTCGTCCCTCACCGCGTTCGACCGGCTGCCCAAGAGCTTCGGGCCGCGCGTCTACACCTATGTGCGCCTGGCGCCCGGCGCGTCGGGCGCAGCCCTGGCCGCCGCCATGCCGGCCTTCGGCGCGCGCCACATCGATCCGCGCCCCCTGCTCGGCGGCCGGATGACGCCGGTGTTGACGGCTCTGACCCACATCCACTATCTGCCGCCCGCCTACTCCGACATGAAGGCTCCAGGGAACCGCACCGCGACCCTGGCCATCGCCGGCGTCGGGGTCCTGATCGTGCTCATCGCCGCGATCAACTTCGTATCGCTGATGAGCGCGCGCAGCGGCCGCCGCGCGATCGAGGTCGGGGTGCGTAAGGCGGCCGGCGCGCGCCGCAGCCAGCTGATGCTGCAGTTTCTCGGCGAATCCTTGATCTACGCCGCCCTGTCCCTGGCTTCGGCCACGGTGCTGGCGGAGCTCCTGGCCCCGGCGATGAGCGCGATTGTAGGTCGGCCGGTGCGGCCCGATTACCTGCACGACCTCGGCCTCGTCGCGGCGATCCTCGGGGTGACCGCAGCCGTCGGCCTCCTGGCGGGGCTTTATCCCGCCCTGGTGCTGTCGTCGTTCCGGCCGGGCCTGGTGTTGAAGGGCGGCCCGGTCGCCGCCGGCGGCGGCGCGGGCCTGCGCCGAACGCTGGCGACGCTGCAGTTCGCCGTGCTGATCGCCCTGCTGGTGGCCGCCACGGTGATCTGGCGCCAGACCGCCTTCGCCCTGGCTAAGGGCCTGGACAACGGCGCAGACCACCTCCTGCTGGTCTCCGGCGATCCCAGTTGCCCACCGCTGCGCGACCGCGTCCGCCGCCTGGCCGGAGTAGTGCAGGCGTCCTGCGCCTCCAACATCGCGGTCACCGGCGGTTCGGCGCCGACCGACGTGGTCACCGCTGGCGGCCATACCGCCTCTCTGCAGATGGCGCCCCTGGATTTCGGCCTCATGGAACTGGAGGGGCAAGCGCCGCTGGCCGGCCGCTTCCTGTCCGAAACCCATCCCGAAGACGGCCTGTTGCAATCTGGCACCGGCGGCGACAAGCAGCCGCCAGTGGTGATCAACGCGACGGCCGTGCGGAGCCTGGGCTTCGCCTCGCCCGCCGCGGCGGTGGGCCAGATCGTCCGCTGGCAGCGCCTGAATCCCAGCCGAAAGGGCGTCGGCGACGACCTGTTCCCCCGCCGCGCGTCGCAGATCGTCGGCGTGGTCCCCGACTTCTCGATGCAGACCATTCGCCAGCCGGTGCCGCCAATGATCTACTACGTCGACCCTGGAATCACGACCTCCGGCTACCTCGCGGTGAGGGTGTCCGGCCAGGACGCCGCCGCCACACTGCGCCGGATCTCGCAGCAAGGCCCGGCCCTGGGCACCCGGCGGCCGCTGCAGCTCGAATTCTACAGCCAGATCGCACAGGCCCTCTATGACGACATCGTCCACCAGAGCCGGGCGGTCGCGGCCGGGGCGGCGATAGCGGTGTTCATCGCCTGCCTCGGTCTATTCGGCCTGGCCGCCAATGCCGCCGAACGGCGCACCAAGGAGATCGGCGTCCGCAAGGCCATGGGCGCCTCCAGCGGCGGCATCGTGCTGCTGCTCCTGACCAGCTTCACCCCGCCGGTGCTGTGGGCCAACCTGATCGCCTGGCCGGTCAGCTGGTGGTCGATGGACCGCTGGCTCTCCGGCTTCGCCTACCGCATCCCCCTGTCGCCCTGGTTCTTTCTCGCCGCCAGCGCAGCCGCCCTGGCCATCGCCGCCGCGACAGTCGCCGCCCACGCCGTCCGCGCCGCCCGCGCCAAGCCGGTCGAGGCGCTGCGGTACGAATAGGCGCCCGCGCCGAGCAGCCTTGACAGGCTCTCCCGCCCGCGCCGTGATGGCGGCGCGGTATACAGGTGGAGCCCTCGATGTCCGCGCCGGCGTCCGTCTGCTAGAAACGACGCCAGGGAGAAAACACCAATGACCGCCACCGCCGCGCCGGCCGCCCAGCGCCTGCATCACAACGCCTACGTCGCCAAGAACCTGGAACAGACGCGCGCCTTCTACGAGGACATCATCGGCCTGCCGCTGGTGGCCACCTGGTGCGAGCAGGACGTGCTGTTCGGCAAGCAGCGCACCTATGCCCACTGCTTCTTCGCCCTGAAGGACGGCAGCGCGCTCGCCTTCTTCCAGTTCGCCGACCCGTCCGACCAGGCCGAGTTCGGCCCGCAGATGCCGGCCTCGCCCTTCCACCACATCGCGCTCAACGTGAACGCCGAGGAGCTGGAGGGCCTCAAGCAGCGGGTCGCCGACGCCGGCATCCAGCCGCCCGCCACCTACGAGCTGGAGCACGGCTACTGCCACTCGCTCTACGTCACCGACCCCAACGGCCTGATCGTGGAGTTCACCCTCGACGCCGAGATCGCCCCCAGGCTCAACGCCAAGCGCAAGCTCGACGCCCACAGCGAACTGAAGCGCTGGCTCGGCGGCGACCACACCCCCAACAACGCGATCAACAACGCCTGACCGTCGGTATACCGGGCCATGGCCTCGCCAACCGGGTTGCACTAACATCCCCTCGGTAAGCGTCGGACAGACCCAACTCGTCCGCCAAGCCAGGAGGAAGGCCGCATGACGTTCGAGCCGATGAAGCTGTTGCTGGCGTCCGGCTTGGCCGCCTCCGCCGTCGCCTTCGCCGCCCCCGCCCTGGCCCACCATTCCTTCGCCATGTACGACCAGACCAAGACCGTCAGCATGACCGGGGTCATGTACCAGTTCGTGGCCCAGGCGAACCACGCAGAGCTCCACTTCTATCTGGTCGGGGCGGACGGCCACCTGGAGAAGGGCAAGGACGGCAAGCCGGTGCCCTACGGCGTCGAGATGATGGGCGCCGCGGCGGTGGCCGAGCAGGGCATCACCGCCGACAGCATGAAGGCCGGCACCATCATCAGCGTGAAGGTCAACCCGATGCGCGACGGCTCGAACTTCGGCTCCAAGGCCGGCGCCAGCGCCTTGGCGGTGTGCCCGTGGAAGACCCCGCCGGCCCCCGGCAGGACCTGCGACAGCGTCTCGGGCAACCAGTTGCTGGGCGCCAAGGCCTTCTAGCGGCCCTTGGCGAACAGCGGGGAGCCCGCCTTGCACAGCTTCGCCACGTGGCTCTATGCGACCGCGCCCAGTGTGTTCATCCGCAGCCACAGCGGCTGGATGGTCCCAACCCTCCAATCGGTGCACATCCTCGGCATCGCCACGGCGCTGGGCTCGGCCTTCATGCTGGCCATGCGGGTGACCGGCTGGCTGGGCGCCGACCAGACCCTGCTGCAGGCCCAGCAACGCTATGGGCCGTGGCTGACCGGGGCCCTGTGGCTGTTGCTCGCGACGGGCGCCCTGCTGGTGCTGGCCGAGCCGCCGCGCGAACTGGACGCGATCTCGTTCTGGCTGAAGATGGCGCTGGTCGCCCTGGCGGCGGCGCTGACCGTCGCCTTCCTGCGCTCGGTGCGCCGGCATGAGCGGCGGTGGGAGACGGCGGTCCTGGGCGCTCCGGGCGTCAAGTGGGCGGCGCTGGCCACCTTCCTGATCTGGGCGGCGATCATCTTCCTCGGCCGGTTCATCGCCTACGACCAGATCTGGGGCCGCCTTCTGCCCGGCGTGAAGGCCTGAAGCCATGGACATCACGCCCTGGCTGAAATCGCTCGAGGACAGCGGGGTGGCGTCCACCATCCGCAACTCCGCCTACCTGTTCCCCTCGCTGGAAGCCGCCCACGTCATGGCGCTCGCCCTGATGCTGGGCACGATCACGGTGGTCGACCTGCGGCTGCTGGGGCTGGCGTCCAGGGCGCGCTCGGCCGAACGGGTCTCGTCCGAGGTGCTGACCTGGACCTGGGCGGCGTTCGCCGTGGTCGCCCTGTCGGGCGTCACCATGTTCACCACCAACGCCCGGGTCTACGCGCACAACACCGCCTTCCTGATCAAGCTGGCCCTGCTGGCGGCGGCGGGCGTCAACATGCTGACCTTCCATTTGACCGCCGCGCGGAGCATGGACCGCTGGGACCGCCAGGCGGCGCCGCCGATCGGCAAGGCGGCCGCGGCCCTGTCGCTGGTCCTGTGGGTGGCCGTGGTGTTCGCCGGGCGGATCGTCGGCTTCACCACCACCGGCATGCAGGCCAAGGAGCAGGCGCCGCCGCCATCGACCACCAATTTCGACGACTTCCTCACGGGCGGGGCATCCGACGCCCTTCCGGCCGCGCCGGCGCCCGCACCGGCCAAACGGGAGCCGCCGATCGGTTCGTAGGGGTTTCGGGCAGACGGGGACACGAGGGGCAGGAACATGGGCAAGGCTTTGTCGGTGATCGCTTCGGGAATTTGCACGGGGGCGCTGCTGCTCGGCCAGGCGTCGGCCCAGCCGGCAGCGCCGGCCTCGGCTCCGACTCCTGTTCCGGGGCTCGGCAAGGCCCCGGCCTGCACCCCGCCGCCGCCGGCTCAGCCGCCGGGCGCGGCGCCGCCCGCCCAGCCACGCCGCGACCTGCCGGTCACCGCCATCGCCGGCGTGATCGCCGGCGGCCAGGCCTGGAAGAAGCTCTGGCAGCAGGCCGGCAACGGCGCCGACGGCCTGATCCCCGACCAGGACGGCAATGTGCTGATGGCCCAGGAGGACTCCGACACGGTCCTACGCCTCATGCCCGACGGGACCACCTCGGTGGCCGTGGCCGACGCCAAGGGCATCGGCGCGGTGTCGATGGACCGCCAGGGCCGCCTCTACGGCGCCCACCGCACCGAGCGACCGGGCTCGACCAAGGCCGACAGGGACCAGATCTTCAACGCCATCCGCATCCTGACGCCGGCGCAGCAGGTGATCGGCCAGGCCTGGGCGGGCGGCGCGCCGGCCGAGCGGCCCAACGACGTGATCGCCGACAATCGCGGCGGCGCCTGGTTCACCGCCGTCTGCCTCTACCACGCCTCGCCCCGGGGGGTGACGACCGTCGCCGACAACCTCAACGCCAACGGCGTCGACCTCAGCCCCGACGAGAAAACACTCTATGTCACCAACGGGCCGACCATCGTGGCCTTCGACGTGAAGGGGCCCGGCAAGCTCGTCAACCGCCGCGACTTCGCCACCCTGCAGGCCGGCGGCTCCGGCGACGGCATGGCGGTCGACACGGCCGGGCGGCTCTACGTCAGCTCGGGCCCCGGAGTGCAGGTGTTCGACAAGACGGGCCGGTACCTCGGCCTGATCCCGAGCCCCCGGGCGGTGATCTCGATCACCATCGCCGGCCCGGACCGCCAGACCCTGTACATGGCCGGCTCCGGCGCCGACGACGACCAGGGCAAGCCGATCCGCGTGGGTCCGCAGCAGACCGCGGCCACGGTCTACGCCATTCCCCTCCTCGCCCAGGGCCTGAAGGGCCACGCCAAATGACCGGGCCGCGAGCCATCCTCGGCGCCCTGGCGGCTCTGGCGGCGGCCAGCGTGGCCCTGGCTGCTCAGCCCTCCGCCAAGCCGGCCCCGACCCGGCCAGCGCCGAAGGCGGCTCCCGAGAACACCGCGGCCCTGACCATCAAGGACATCATGGACTCCCGCGTCGACCCGGCCGGCGACTTCCTGTTCGAGGCGGTGGTCACCTCCTCCGACGCCAAGGGTATCCACCACAAGGCGCCCCACACGGCCAGGCAGTGGGCCGAGGTGCGCCGCCATATCCAGGTGCTGATCGACGCGCCCGACCTGATCACCGTCCCCGGGCGCAAGGCGGCCCAGCCCGAGGAACGCTCGCGCAACGCCGCGGTGGAGAACCAGCCCGAGCAGGTCGAGCGGCTGATCAACGCCCAGCGGCCCGACTTCGTGATCCGCGCGGGCCGCCTGCGCGCCGCCGCCAAGGTCGCCATGACGGCCGCCGACGCCAGGGATTCCAAGGCCTTGTTCACCGCCGTCAGCGGCATCGACAAGGCCTGCGAGAGCTGCCACCTGCACTACTGGTACCCCAACGACAAGCGGGCGCATCAAGCGGCCGAAGAAGAAGGCGGGATCATCCCGTGACCACCGCCAGGGAGCGAACATCCAGATGAGCCTCAAGTCCTCTTCGTGCCTGACCTCCGGGCGCCTGTCGGCCGTAATGGCCGCCGTGGCGGTGATGGCGGCGCCGGCGACCGCGCCCGCCCAGGGCAAAGCCCAGCAGCCCGGGACCCAGGCCAAGGCCCCAGTCCAAGCTCAGGTCCAGGCCCAGGCGGCCGGCGTTCCGTCAGGCCCCCTGCCCACCTCGAAGATCCCGCCGTTCCAGGGGCCGCCCGCCGGGGTCAAGCCCCTGCCGATCGACCTGTTCACGTCGAAGAACTTCTACAAGGACAAGGCGCTGTGGAGCGACCCGCGCTACTACCGCTGCAACACCCCGCGCCAGATCGTGGAGTCGTTGTGGGAGAGCGGGCGCATCGGGACCAAGCCGCCCACCACCGCCTCCTGGGGCAAGGACTGCGCCGACCACTTGCCGCGCGACAAGATCGTCAGCCCCTATCCCTACAAGACCGCCCAGCAGCACTACGAGGCCCTGCTGGCGCAGGCCAAGGCCCACGGCGGCCCGACCCGCTACACCAAGGCCACGACGCCGGACTGGGACGGCTTCTACGACCGCGAGCGGACCACCGCCGGCGATCCGGGCTCGACCGACACGCCCGGCTATCAGGGTCCCGACCGGCGGCCCACGGGCGAGCCCTGGGTCGGCGTCAGCGAGCGCTGGCTGTGGGGTGGGATCAACCAGCCGTCGACCATCGTGTCGCTGCTGACCCCCGAGTACCAGAAGCGCTACGTGCAGATGCTCTACCATGAGGGGGTCGACAACTCGCACCAGTGGAGCGCCTCGTTCTGCTATCCGGAGGGCTTCATCCGGTGGTGGGCGTGGCCCTCGCGCGGCAGCAACTTCGAGCTGTCGGTGACCCCCGCCAAGCTGACCTTCCTCTCGGGCATCGCCGACAACTTCGTGCGCGAGGTGCTGATCGGCCGCCAGCACGTGCAGAAGGTGCCGCAGTGGTACGGCGAGACCGTCGGCTTCTGGGACGGCGAGAGCCTGGTGGCCTGGACCGCCAACGTCCAGGGCTGGACGCAGCACACCATGTTCGAGTTTTCGAACAAGATGCAGGCCGTGGAGGTGTTCAAGCCGTGGAAGGACGCCAGCGGCAAGTTCCTGGGCATCGACGAGGAGGTGGTGTTCTACGACGACGACGCCTTCGCCCAGCCGCTGATCCTGCACGACCGCTTCCGCCGCCTGGCCATGGCCGACGATCCCAAGGCCCGCTTCTCGTTCATCGAGTGCCTGGGCAACATCAAGAACGTCGACGGCCACCCCAAGCAGCTGACCAGCGCCGACCCGGACTTCGTCGACTACTACGGCCGGCCCTGGGCCCAGGTGTGGGAGAAGAACTTCGAGAAGGGCTGGGACAAGCCCGCCGAAAGCGACATCCCGCAGGACGTGCTCGACGTCCTGAAGTGACCGCGCCGCGCCGGGCTCAGCCTTGGCCGATCAGTGCGTCTTCTTGGCCTTCGCCGGCTCGGCCTCGGCCGGGTGCTCGGCGCCCATGGGCCCGGCGACCACGCTCAGGCGCTGGGCGCCCCGCCACAGCTCCGCGCCGAACGACCGGGCCTCGTGAGACGCGCGCTCGATCGCCTCGACGTCCGAAGCGCACTCCCAATCCTCGGCGCGCAACGCTCCGCCGGACGAGTTCAGGTGCACGAACCGGTAGTTCATGGCGGTCTCCCTTGCCATCGGACAACCGGCGCGCCGCCGGCCGGTTCCGCCGGCCTGGGAAATGTCGCCCCTAGAAAATGAGGACCACGTGAAAGTCCGCCTCCAGGCTCGGCGCGTCGTCGCCGACCGGCCGCTCGACGATCATCGCGCCCGTCATGCCCGGAGCCTTGGGGTCGGCGAAATAGCGGGTCAGGCCCGGCTTGGCGTCGAAGCTGTAGTGCGGCGGGGAGTCGAGGACCAGGCGCCGCGGCGAGGCCTTGACCACCTCGACCAGCCGCTCGGCGATCGCCTTGGGGTCCACGCCATAGAGGGCGATGCCGCAGACGACCTCGCCATGGCCGGGATCGCGGTAGGCATAGAGCTTGCCGCGATCGGTCGGAACCTCGGTCACGATCACCCGCCCGGCGCGCCCCAGGCCCGGCGGCGAGGCCACGCCGGCGCCGCTCGGCGACGACGCCGGGCCAGGCAGGAAGAGGCAGGCGCGAAGCTGCTCCGCCGCCGCCTCGGCCAGCGGCTTGACCGCCAGGGGCTTGATTGTAAGGGGCTTGGCGACCTCCGCCCGCGCGGCCGGGACCACGACCAGGGCGGCCGCTGCCGCAAGCGCCACGAGCGGCGTCTGGGCGGCTCCCATCGCGACCCTGCCGACGTTTCCCATGGCGTCCCTCCCCATTCAGGCCGCGGCGGCCGCGCTCTTCCTGACCGGGCGCAGGACCAGGCTGAACACGGCCCCGCCGCCCGGCCGGTCGTCGACCGACACCTGGCCGCCGTGCTGCTCGGCGATCTGGGCCACGATCGACAGGCCCAGGCCCGCGCCGGCGCCCACTGACGACCGCTCCTTGCGCCGCGCCCGCCAGAAGCGTTCGAACAGGCGGTTCTTGAGCTCGCCGGGCACGCCCGGGCCGCGGTCCAGCACCCGCGCCGCGCCGGCGGCGGCCACCTCCACGGTCACCGCGCCTCCGGGCGGGGAATGGCGGATGGCGTTCTCGACCAGGTTGCGCACCGCCTGGAACAGCAGCTCGGAGCGGCCGTGCACCCATACCGGCCCCTCGGAGCCCTCCAGTTCGATGGCCTTGCCCTGCTTGACCGCCAGGGGCGCCAGGTGCTCGACCACCTCCAGGCAGGCCTGATGCAGGTCGGCCGTCTCGTCCGGCCCGATGATCACCATCTCCAGCTCGGCCACCGACAGCAGTTGGGCCACCAGCCGGGTCATGACGTCGATGTCGGCCAGGATGCGCGCGCGCATCAGGGGGTCGACCAGGGCCTCGGCCCTGAGGCGCAGCACCGCCAGCGGCGTGCGCAACTCGTGGGCGACGTCGGCGGTCAGGTCGCGCTGGGCGCGGAAGCCGTGCTCCAGGCGGTCGAAGGCCTGGTTCACCGCCTCCACCAGGGGCAGGATCTCGCTCGGCATCCGTTGGGTCGGCAGCCTGAGGTCCATGGTCGTGGGCGAGATGGCGCCGGCGAGGCCCGAGGCGGCGACGATCGGCCCCAGGGCCCGGCGCACGATGACGATGTCGGCCAGCAGCAGGAACAGCAGCACGCCTGCGCTCAGCGTCACCACCGCCGGCAGGAAGCGGGCCTGCACGTCGTCCAGCACCACGTCCGGATTGTCCTGGTTCTGCTGCACCTGGATCCAGATCGGCTGGCCGTGGAAGTCCTCGGGCACGCTGACCCCGACATAGGCGCCCTTGCCGGTCTTGCGCCGGAACATCTCGATGCGCCGCGCCGTGGGCAGCGGGGCGAGGGCCGGGTCGCCGGCCGACGAGGTCAGGAGGCGGCCGTGCGGATCGCTGATGGCGAAGGAGAAGCCGCTGATCTCCTGGGCGTAGGGCTCGGTCAAGCTCGCCGGCAGGGCCACCCCGGCGGCGGGCGCGGGCGTCATCGCCTGCAGCAGCACCTGCTCGCGCTGGCGCAGCATCTTGACCTGGTAGTCCGCCACCGTCCGCTCGAGGAACAGGTAGAGGGCGATCGGCATCACCAGGGACGTGGCCGCCACCGCCAGAACCTGCAACCAGACGATCTGAGAGAAGGCGGAGCGGAAGTTCATCGTCACCCTTGCGCCTTGGTCTCGGCGATGAAGTAGCCGACCCCCTTGACCGTGTGCACCACGGCCCGCGCATCCAGGCCCTGCAGGCGCCGGCGCAGGCGGTGGACCGCCACTTCGACGGCGTTGGACCCGGCCGGGGCGTTGAGGCCGAACAGGTGGTCCTCGACGAAGGCCTTCTGCACAACGCGGCCGGCGCGGCGCATGAGGATCTCGAGAAGGTCGACCTCGCGGGCGGAGAACGGCTCGGGATTGCCGTCCACCAGCACCTGGCGCGACTGCAGGTCGAGGCTGACGTCGCCCACGGTCAGCTGCTCGCCGAGCAGATCGCCGGGCCGGCGCATCAGGGCCTGCAGACGGGCGGCCAGCTCCTCCACCGCGAACGGCTTGACCAGGTAGTCGTCGGCGCCGGCCCTGAGGCCGTCGACCCGGTCGGCCACGCTGCCGCGCGCGGTCAGGGCCAGCACCGGCATCTGCACCCCCTGCTTGCGCAGCCGCTTCAGCAGCAGCAGGCCGTCCTCGTCCGGCAGGCCGAGGTCGAGGATCATGGCGGCGTAGTGGGCGCTGGACACCGCTTCCTCCGCGTCGCCCGCCGTCGGCATCACATCCGCCGCGAAGCCGTGCCGGGCCAGGGCCTGCAGCAACAGCTCGGCCAGGTCGGCATTGTCCTCAACCAGCAAGAGCCGCATCGCGCCACCGTCCGTTCCGCCAAGCTTTCGGCCATCTTACAGCCGTGCTTAGCCCCCGGAGCTTACGACGCGCTTGCGCCCTTGGGCAGCGCCCTCCGCGTAAGGGCAACGTAAGTCCGCTGAGCCACTTTGGCGTGCGCGGTGTCCGTTCTTTCCCCATAGCGAACGGGTTCCCCTCCGCCGCATTGGCCCTTCCGGTAACGGGAGGGCCTTTTGCATTTTCAGCGGGCGATGGAGGCTCGACGCAGCTCGCCGAATAAGTCACATTGTGATATAAAACGACCTCGGCCGGGAACGTCGCGCACCCTCGCCGGGTTGGTCACGAAAATGGGAGACCGCCATGGACCCCGAAACCCACATCGAGACCAGGCCCTATACCGACCGCCCGCGCCGCGCCTGCCGCGCGCCTTGGGACCCGCCTCCGCCGCCGGCCAAGCCCGGCGCGACCCGGCGGCGCGCCGCCAAGACCGACCGGCGCCTGGACGAGCCCGCCGTGCTCGGCGGCTACTACGACGACCTCGGCCGCGGGGCCGACTGATCCCATGGCCGAAACAAACCGGTACGCGGACCGCGCTGTGCTCTACGTCCTCCTGGCCCTGATCGCGGCGGTCTGGTTCGGCGTCGGCGGCCTGGTGTTCCTGGGCATCCTGCAGGACACCCACCTCTAGAAGGCCTCAACTGGCGCCGACGCCGAACAGGCGGCCGACTGCGGCGGTCGCCAACATGGCCGCCGCGCCCCACAGCAGCACCCGCAGGGTCGCCCGAAAGGCGTCCGCCCCGCCCGTGCGCGCGCCGACCGCGCCCAACACGCCGAGCAACAGCAGGGAAGCGGCGATCACCGCCGGCACGAGCCACACGGTCGGGGCCAGCAGCACCACCAGCAGCGGCATGGCCGATCCGAGCGAGAAGCTGGCGGCCGAGGCGATGGCCGCCTGGATCGGCCTGGCCTGGGTCGCCTCCGAGATGCCGAGCTCGTCGCGGGCGTGGGCTTCCAGCGCGTCCTTGTGCGTCAGCTCGACGGCCACCTGGCGGGCCAGGGCCGGCTCCAGCCCACGCTTGACGTAGATGTGCGTCAGCTCCTCGAGCTCCGCCTCGGGCATGTCCTTCAGCTCTTCGCGCTCGCGCGCCAGATCGGCCTTCTCGCTGTCGGCCTGGGAGCTGACCGAGACATATTCCCCCGCCGCCATCGACATGGCGCCCGCCAGCCACCCGGCCACGCCCGCCACCAGCACCGCCTCCCGGCCGCCCTGGGCCGAGGCCACGCCGGTGATCAGGCTGGCCACCGACAGGATGCCGTCGTTGGCGCCGAGCACGGCGGCGCGCAGCCAGCCCACCCGGTCCACGAAATGGGTTTCCCGGTGCCGGTGCCACCGCCTGACCATCGTCCTCTCCGCCGTCCGCGCGCAGTTGCGCCCGAAGTCATCGCCTATAAGATCAACACATCGTCCGGTAGCACGGACGACAAGGACCGCGCTCAACTAGCCGCTGGGCTATGGCGCGCAACCAAGAAATCCGGCGCGGGCCGCCCCGCCACGACGCCGGCGGGAAGGTGAGGAAATGAGACGGACCCTCGTCCTGGCGGCTGCGGCCGCCAGCGTGGCCACGATGATGGCCGCCCCAAGGCCCAGGGCCCAGGAGCTGGGCGCGCAGAACCCCGGCCGTCCTGAGCTCGGCGCCGGCGCCGACCGCCAGATCGCGCGGCGCAAGGCCTGGGAGCCCACCGCTCCGCCGTCGGACCCGCGCGACTTCACCGGCATCTGGGAAGTGCCCACCCCGAAGATCGACCTGAAGCAGGACGACGGCTCCGATCCGCCCTTCACCCCCGACGAGGCCAAGTCGACCCAGCGCATGATCGACGCCGAGAAGGCCGGCGCGGTGATCACCGACGCCTCGACCCAGTGCTACCCGCACGGGGTGCCGCGCCTGACCATGGCGCCCTATCCGATCCGCTTCGTGCACCAGCCGGGCGAGATCCTGATGCTGCACGAGGTCGCCCACAACGTGCGCATCATCTACATGGACAAGAAGGCCCCGCCCAAGGACACGCCGATGAGCTTCCTCGGCTATTCCGTGGGCCGGTGGGACGGCGACACCCTGGTGGTCGAGACCACCCACCTCAACGACCAGACCCGGCTCGACATGCACACCTCGCACGGGCCGCGGGCCAAGATCACCGAGCGCTTCAGCAAGCAGAAGACGGCGCAGGGCTTCACCGACCTGGTCGACGTGATCACCGTCGACGACCCGGACCATTTCACCAGGCCGTTCTCGGTGACGCGCAAGTTCGCCTTCCGTGGCGATCTCGAGGCCAGCCTGTGGACCGCCGGCGTCACCGAATATTCCTGCGAAGAGAACAACCGCAACGTGCCCGACGCCAACGGCGTCGTGACGGCCAAGTGAGGCGGGAGCCGATGAACACCGTCCTGATCGCCATCGCCGCCACCGCGCTGGCCTCCACCGCCCTGGCCGGCGCCGTCTCGGCCGCGCCCGCCGCCTCCGACCCCTGGGCCGGCGTCCCGGCCGCCGAACGCCCCGCCGCGGGCACGCCGGACCTGTCCGGCGTCTGGGCCATGCCGAGCCCGATCCGCGCGCTGAAGACCAGCGACGGCAAGGACCCGCCGCTGCTGCCCGCGGCCAGGGCCGAATACCGGAAGCGCCTGGCGGCGCTGAAGGCGAATCCCAAGTCGGACCCGGTGTCCAACTGCTGGATGCAAGGCGTGCCGCGCCTGGTCTACGCCCCCTATCCGGTGCTGATCGCCCAGGAGAAGGACCGCGTGAACCTGGTCTACGAGACCAACCACACCTTCCGCATCGTCGACCTCAGGCGCCCCCTGCCCAAGAAGGGCCCCGATCTCGACCCGCAGTGGCTCGGCTATTCGGTCGGCCACTTCGAGGGCAAGACCCTGGTGGTCGACAGCGTCGGCTTCAACGACAAGACCTGGCTCGACTATTCCGGCCTGCCGCACGGCGAGAAGCTCGAGGTCCAGGAGCGCTACACCCTCGAGGGCCCTGGGCGCATCGCCGGGGTGGTCACCATCACCGACCCCGACACCTTCTCGCGTCCCTGGACCACCGCCTTCACCCTGGTGAAGAAGCCCGGCTATGAGTTGAAGGAGAATGTCTGTGTGCGCGACCACCGCATGTGACGCTGCGGGGCCGCGGAAAATTCACGGCGGCGGCGATCGAGAATTTTTTGCGTCATCGCGCCTGCTTGATCGCGCGCGCCCGTGAATTCGGCCGGACGAATACCCATCTCAAGGCTCTGAAGACGCGGTGAAGCTCGAAGGGCTCGGCCGAAGTCGGAGCCGTTCGCCGGTTTCCCGCGTTGATACTGCGAAGCTGGGGCTTTGCCGATGCGCGTCCGGATCCACCACCACCTCGTCGACCTCGCCGGATCGGGCCTGGTCCTGATCGGATTCCTGCTGGCCGCCATGGCCCTGTCGGCCGTGCCGGTCCTGGTCCAGGGCGTGACCCGCCATGGCCCGCCGTCGGCCCAGCCGGCCGCCGCGCAGGGCCTCAGTGGGTCGCGCGCGACGTCCTGATCAGGGGCGCCGCCGGGACCTTCGCCTCGGGCGCCGGCGCGCCGGCGTCCCGCATCTGCGCGGCCATGACGCCCGCCATGGCGGTCCACGGCGCGAGGGCCAGATCGTACCAGCCCTTCATCAGGTCGGCGTAGAGCTTGGCGCCGAAATCGGTCTCGGCGCGGACCGCGTCCATCGCGTCGTTGCTGCGGCTCACAGCCTCGGCGCAGCCGCTGAAATCACGCATCACCTGGGTGTAGAGCGAGAGGCAATCGAAGGGCCAGACGGGGAATTCCGACGCCTGGCGGCGCTGGGGGGACAACACGGCCATGACTGGGGCCTCCTAAAGCCGGGAGCTTAAACCCTATGGGCCGGCGACGCGACCGAGGCCATGCGCTGCGTCAATCCGCCCGGCCCTCCCGCCACAGTATAGCCTTGAGCGTAGGGCCTTGAGCGGGGTCATGATTTCGGACGGTTCCGACATTCCCGACCACTTCCAGGTCGTGCATCTCGACCTGGCGCGCGAGGCCGGCCAGCCGCAGGGCTCGGCCAACGACCGCTACACCCTGCTGCTGCCGCTCGGGCCCGACGGGCGCATCCTGCAGGCGGCGGCCCTCGAACATCCCGAGTACTGCCGGGTGTCGCGCATGGCCCCCGACGGCGGCATAGCGCGCGGTCTGATGCGGCCAGGGCCGGGCGACGACTGGCGCTTCGACTTCGGCGGCAGCGAGGAGGCTGGCTTCCGCTTCGGCGAGGAGCGCTTCGTCCCCGGCGAACACGTCACCGTGCTGCGCGGCCGGGACCGGTTCACCTACGAGGTGATCGTGCTCCAGGCGCTCTGAGGCCTGCCGATCGAGCGCTCTGGCCGCGGCCGGGTCGGAACACCCTGTCGCACCGCGGGTCGAGGGCTTAGGCTGGGCGGCTCCCCACCCTGCGGAGCGACGCCATTGCCTTCCCGTCCCCTCCTCGCCCCCCTCGCTCCGGCCCTGGCAGCCCTCGCCCTGGCCGGCCTCGCCCCGGCCCTCACCAGCGCCCAGGCGCCTGCCGCCGGCGGCGTGGACCCCAAGGGCATGGACCGGGCGATCAAGCCGGGCGACGACTTCTTCGCCTTCGCCAACGGGACCTGGGTGCGCACCACCGCGATCCCGCCGGACCGCGCCAGCTGGGGCTCCAACAACGAACTGGCCGACCTCACCGACAAGCGCGTGGCCGACCTGATCCAGGGCGCCGCCGCCGGCAAGAGCGGCCCCAAGAGCGCCGCCAAAAGCGCCGAAGCGCGCAAGGTGGCCGACTACTACGCCGCCTACATGGACGAGGCCGGCATCGAGGCGAAGGGCCTGGCGCCGCTGCGGGGCGACCTGGCCCGGATCGACGCGATCGACAGCCCCAAGGCCCTGTCGACCTACCTCGGCTCCACGGTGCGGGTCGACGTGGACATGCTGAACAACAGCAACTTCAACTCCACCCCCAACCTGCTGGGCCTGTGGATCGCCGCCGACCTCGACCAGCCGACCCGCTATGCGCCGTTCGTGGTGCAGGGCGGCCTCAGCCTGCCCAACCGCGACTACTACCTGCAGGACAATGCCCGGATGAAGACCATCCGCGCCAAGTTCCAGGCGCACGCGGCCAAGGTGCTGACCCTGGCGGGGGTGAAGGACGCCCAGGCCAAGGCGGCGCAGATCCTGGCGCTGGAGACCGCCATCGCCCGCACCCACGCCTCGACCGTCGACATCGAAGACCCGGTCAAGGGCGACAACCACTGGAGCCGCGCGGACTTCGCCGCCAAGGCGCCCGGGATCGACTGGCCCGCCTTCCTCGCCGCCGCCGGCCTGCCGGAGCATCAGCAGTCGTTCGTGGTGTGGACACCCTCGGCCCTCGCGGGCGAGGCGGCGCTGGTGCGCTCCCAGCCGCTGGAGGCGTGGAAGACCTGGCTGACCTTCCACCTGATCGACCGCTGGTCGCCGCTGCTGCCCAAGGCCTATGTCGACGAGCGGTTCGACTTCTACGGCCGCACCCTGTCGGGAACGCCGCAGATCCTGCCGCGCTGGAAACGGGCGGTGACCTCGACCAACGACGCGATCGGCGAGGCCGTCGGCAAGCTCTACGCCGCCAGGTATTTCCCGCCCGCCGACAAGGCGGCGGCGCAGCAGATGGTCGGCAACATCAAGGCCGCCTTCCACCGCCGGATCGACGCGCTCGGCTGGATGGCCCCGGCGACCAAGAAGGAGGCCCACGCCAAGGTCGACGCCCTGATCGTGGGGGTCGGCTATCCCGACCAGTGGCGCGACTACACGCGCCTGGTCATCGCGCCCAAGGACGCCCTGGGCAACGCCCGCCGGGCCGAGGAATTCGATTCCAGGATCAAGCTCGGCTGGCTGGCCAAACCCGTGGACCGCCGCGAATGGGTGATGACGCCGCAGACGGTCAACGCCGTGAACCTGCCGGTGCTGAACGCCCTCAATTTTCCCGCCGCCGAGCTGCAGCCGCCGCACTTCGATCCCAAGGCGGCCTCGGCCGCCAACTACGGCTCGATCGGGGCCATCATCGGCCACGAGATCAGCCACAGCTTCGACAACAACGGCGCGGAGTTCGACAGCACCGGGCGCATGCGCGACTGGTGGACCAAGGCCGACTTCGCCCACTTCGACGCCTCGGGCAAGGCGCTGGCCAAGCAGTACGACGGCTATTGTCCGTTCCCGGACCTTTGCGTGCGCGGCGAGCAGACCCTGTCGGAGAACATCGCCGACCTGGCGGGCCTGTCGGCGTCCTACGACGCCTGGAGGATGTCGCTCGGCGGCAAGCCGGCCCCCAAGGTGAACGGCCTGAGCGGGGATCAGCAGTTCTTCCTGGCCTTCGCCCAGACCTGGCGCTCGAAGTCGCGCGAGCCGGCCCTGCGCCAGCAGATCCTGACCAACGGCCATGCCCCGGCCGCCGACCGCGCCGAGACGGTGCGCAACCTCGACCCCTGGTACGCCGCCTTCGCGGTCGCCCCGGGCCAGAAGCTCTACCTCGACCCCAAGGCCCGCGTCCGCATCTGGTGACGCCGGCCCAGACGCCAAAGAAGCTGCCGCCAAAGAAAAAGGCCCGGCTTTCGCCGGGCCTGTCAGGTGGGAGGTCGTTGGGGCCTAGAACCGGTAGTTCATCTGCACCCCGATGGTCCGCGGGGTGACGGTGTTGCCGGAGTAGTAGTAGGTGCCCAGGCCCTGGCTGAGGTTGATCCACTCGCGGGAGTCGAACAGGTTCTTCACGTAACCGGCGATCTCCAGGTCCTTGTAATAGAACCCGACCCGCGCATTGGCGATGTGGGTCTCGTTACCGTTGATGAAGTTCGGCGTGTCCTGCGGCGAGTAGCTGGTGGTGTTGGCGCTGGTCGCGCGCATGTACTTGCCGGTGTAGGCGTAGTCCATGCGGGCGTAGGTCGGGAAGCCGGCCACGATGGTGTCGTACTGGACGCCGATGTTCGCCGTCCAATCGGGCACGCCGAGGTTGTCGCCCTTGTTGGCCAGGACCGACGGCTTGGCGCCGGACAGGGGCTTGGGCCCGAGCACGGTCGAGGTGTAGCGGGCGTTGTCGTAGCCGACATTGCCGTTGACCGTGAAGCCCAGGAAACGGGTGGTGATCTGCACCTCCGCGCCGTCCGAGGAAGCGGTGGCCGCGTTGGCGATGAACGAGAAGCCGCAGGTGGGCAGGGGCACCACGAACTGCACGTTGTCCCAGTCGATATGGAACGCCGAGGCGTTGACCTGGGCCTGGCCGTTGAACAGGCGGAACTTGCCGCCCACCTCGGTGCTCTTCACCGTGTCGTGCTGGTAGGTCAGCGGCACCTGGCCCACGCCCAGGTTGGCGAAGTCGTTGGCGCACTGCACGCCCGGCACCGGCGGGTTGACGCCGCCGGGACGCTGGCCTTCCGAGTAGGTCGCGTACAGCAGGTCGCTCGCCGTCAGCTGGTACGAACCGCCGATCTTGGGGGTGATCGGGTGCTCGTTCAGGGTGAGGTTCGTGTACTGGTACGGGCACCCCGCGGCGGCGTATTGCCGGGGATTGGCCGCGCCGGCCGCGATCGAGCTCGGGCAGGCGGCGTAGTTGTTCGGGAACGGCGTGGTCGAGTTCGGATTGGTCTCGATCGTCCCGCTGGAGGGCGTGCCCACGAAGAACGGCGTCGGCACGCCGTTGACCGACCCGTTCGGCGGGCCGGAGATGATGCCGCCGTAGATCTGGGTGAACTGCTGGCTGTAGTTGGTGACGCGCACGCCGGCGGTCAGCTTGAACTTGCTGGTGAAGTTGTAGCTGAGCTCGCCGAACACCGACTGCTCGTTCTCGCGGATGTCGATGTTGCGGGTGGCCACGTCGTCCATGACGTTGCCGGGCGTCAGCATGTCGGGGGCCGGCAGGCTGCCGCCGGCGAAGAACGATTCACCCACGCCGCGCATCTGGATGGCGAGGACGTTCTCGTTCCAGTTCGAGCCGTTGTTGACGTGGTTGTTGTTGCTCATGATGTAGCCGCCGCCCACGAACTGCAGCTTCCACGAGGGATCGGTTGTCGACACCCGGAATTCCTGGGTGACCTGGCCGCGGCGGTTGTTGAACAGGAAGTAGCCGAACGCATTGGCCGGCCCCGCCACGGTGGGCAGAGGGCTGGAGGCGTAGGACGTCTGGAAGTTGGCCGGCAGTTGCAGGAACTGCGGGGACACGGTGCAGGCGCCGGGCGCCGCCTGGATCGGCGTCACCAGGCCGGGGCCCGACGGGCAGGGCTGGTTGGCGAAGTTCGGCAGCACCGTGGTGCGCATGCCGAGGGCGCCGGTGAAGGTGTAGCCGCCGGTGCGGTCGGAGTCGTAGGCGGTGATCGACTTGAAATCGAGCTTGTCGTTCCAGTTGTAGTCCAGGGTGACGCTCGGCACGGTGAAGATCGTGCGGCGCGGCGAACCCTGGTAGCCGACATTGGTCGCCGTCATGTACGAGCCGTTGACCGAGCCGTTGCGCGCCGAGTTGCTGAGCCAGGTCTGGGCCGGAATGGTGTAGCCGCCGAAGACCGTGGCCGGGAACGAGAAATTCACGCCGTTGACCTTCCCGGTATTGGTCTGGGTGATCAGCGGGACGTTGACCGCCGGCGAAGTGGTGCGGACCGTCGAGGTGTCCGCGTCGAAGTTCATCTGGTTGAGCACCGACACCGTCGCCTTGAAGTTCGGCGTCACCTGCCACAGCAGCGCGGCGCGCAGGGAGTAGTCGTTGCCCTTGTTGATCTGCGAGCCGGTCTGGTGGCCGTCCCACTCGGAATAGTCGTTGACCCAGCCCGGACGGTCCTGGCGGAAGCCGGAAATGCGGAAGCCCAGCTTGTCCTGGACCAGCGGACCGCCCAGGGCCAGCCCTTCCTCGTCGCCCTGGCCGCCGCCCTGCATGGTCGACCAGCCAGCGCGGGCCGACCCGGAATAGGTGGTCAGGCTGGGGGCCGGGGTGATGAAGCGGATGGTGCCGCCTTCCGAGGAGCCGCCGTACAGCGTGCCCTGCGGGCCGCGCAGCACTTCGATGCGGTCCAGGTCATAGAGCAGGGGCATCGGCGAGCCGGAGCCCGTCTCGAGGCTGTTCACGTTGCGCTTCATCATCGGGATGTCGTCGATGTAGACGCCGGTGGTCGGGGCCGAGCCTGAGGTGCCGGCGATGGCGTTGCCGCCGATGCCACGCAGGGTCAGGTTCGGGTTGTTGTCGCCGCCGGACACCCGGTAGGTGAAGCCCGGCACCTGGGTCGACAGGTCCTGCACCGAGCGGATGCCCTGCTGGTCCAGGTTCTTCTGGGTCACGGCCGACACCGACAGCGCGACCTTGTTCACCGTCGAAGTCTGGCGGGTCGAGGTGACCACCACTTCTTCGACGGCGTTGGAATTGGTGGTGGGCGCCTGGGCCTGGGCGAAGGCCATGCAAGGCAGGGCGATGGCGCCGAGGGCGGTCCCGGCCAACAGCACGCCACGCAGTCCTGGAATGGACGTCATCGTCTCTCTCCCCTCCGATATTCGCACGCCCTGTCGTTCGGGCTTTGATCGAGGGGCGGAACCTATGGCGCCGGGATCACCAGCGTCTAGATGACTGAACATCGGTTATTTAGAAATCTATCGACTATTGCAACGACATCACAGTACCCCGAATTGTACGATAATCGGCAGGCGTATGATCATTGTCCGCCGTCACCCTCGCGCCTGTCCCGAGGACACGATTGCGCCGCTTGCAAGGTAAGGGGCGCGCCGGTTCGAACGGCGCGGATCGCCGACGGCCGCCGGCGTGGATAGGCCCGCCCGGGACGAAGCCCAGGGCGATGGGGATGTGGAAGGAAGTTGGCGCGCCCTAGTCGCGCAGGGCCTCGAACACCCGCGACTCGGCGAGTTCGGTCAGGGCCGGCACGTTGAGCATCAGCCGGCCGAGGAAGCCGAGCAGCGCCGCGACCTCGTCGTCGGACAGGCCGGCCAGCAGGCGCCGCTCGCGCTCGGCGGTCACCCGGTTGATCCCCTCGATCAGGGCCTCGCCCTCCGCGGTCAGGCGCACGCTGCGCGCGCGCCCGTCGAGCTTGAGCACCAGGTCGCGCTCCAGCAGCGAGGACACCGCCCGGCACACCGCCGCCCGGTCCACCCCGATCAGCTTGCCGATCTGCGAGGAGGTCTGCGGCCCGGGGCCCAGGGCCAGCAGCACCCGCGCCTCCACCGAACCCAGGCCCACGCGCAGATAGGTGGCCGAACCGGTGGCCACCATGCGCACCGACAGGGCGCCGAGGCGCGCGGAGATCTTGGTCCCGGCGCCCACCTTACGGCCCTCGCGGCTGGGCTCGGCCCCCGCGTCGACGGCTTCGGCGGCCTCGGGCCAGGGACCGACGCCCGCCCTGCGGGTCATGAGGGCCGTCAGCCGCTCGGCCGCTGGCGGCGTCGCCCGCCTCACCGCGTCCCCCGCCCGCCCGGCCGCTCGGCCGACGGCGTCCGTCCTAGATTTCGGTTCACGCTGAGCGCCCCAATATCCGCTTGCATGCGCGTCAATACTTCGCAGGCCGACGTGGACTGGCCGCGATATCCCGGGAATACATAGCTTGCGCTCGATCGCTCGGCACCCGCCGGCGGCCGAGACGAAAGCTCCGCTAGGCGGCGTCTCCCCGGGCGCGCATCTCCCCATCCTCGATTGTTTATTCTTTGCCGGCCGAATCCAGCGCCTCCGAGGGCGTGGTCCAACCTTCGATCAAGCCTACTGTGGCGATGGAAGGGCCGTCCTATCGCTTTTCCGCATTTCGCTATACCGTCTTGACAACGCCGGGCGCCCAGACATGCTTTCCGGCCGACCCCCGAAACACCTGTCGGACCGGCCCGATTCTAGAGAATTCTGATGTATAGGCGAAATGGATGAACCGGTACCTCGATCAGAGGCTCAAGCTTCGTCATTTCCGCATAATAGAGGCTGTCAGCCAACACTCCAGCCTGCTGCGGGCGTCGGCCGCCCTCAGCCTGGCCCAGCCGGCCCTCACCCGCAGCATCCATGAGATCGAGGAGATCCTCGGCTTTCGCCTGTACGAACGGCACGCCAAGGGCGTGCGCGAGACCGCCTTCGGCGAGGCCCTGACCCACACCGCCAAGGCCATCCTGCAGGAGCTCAAGCAGCTCGACGAAACCCTCGACCGCCTGACCCGGGACAACAGCATCGTGGTCAATGTCGGGGTGCTGCCGGTGGCTGCGGTCGGCGTGATGCCGGGCGTGGTGGCGCGGCTTTCCGAACGTCGGCCCGAGCTGCAGGTGATGGTGTCCCAGGGCCTCAGCGAGGACCTGATCCCCGACCTGATGGCCGGCCGGCTAGACCTGATCGTCGGCCGCCTCTACGACCCCGCCGCCCCCGACGGCCTGCGGCGCGAGCCGCTCTACCACGAGCCGATCTCGGTGGTGGCCCAGCCCACGCACAAGATCTTCAGCGGCGCCGGACCGACCGTGGAGCGGCTGTCCAAGTCCAAGCTGGTGCTGCCGACCGTGGCCTCCAAGCTCGGGCGCGAGATCGACCAGCTGCTCGGCCAGATGGACATAGACCTGGCCGCCCCAGTGCGCTCGTCCTCCCTGGGCTTCATCCGCGAGCTGGTGCTGTCGGGCGAGTTCGTCGGCATCATGCCCCGCCTGACCCTGGCCGCCGACCTGCTGCGCGGCTCGATCAAGGTCGCCCCCCTGCCAATCCCGGCGCCCTCGCGTCCGGCGGGCATCATCTACCGCCAGGACCGCGACCTGCCGCCCGCCGCCGTGGCCCTGATCGACACCCTGCGCTCCTACACCGAGGCCATCGCCATCGAGGACAGGGCCGAGGCATAGCGCCGCCGGCGAAACTTATAGGACAGCCCCGGCCGCCGTTCTTAGAGTGCGCTGCCAGAGTCTTTTAGCCAGGACGGGTTGCGGGCGGAAAGTCGGCTGCCGCCTTTCCCCGATCCGCTCCCAGGGCCCCCGCGTGCTCCGTTGACCCAGCGTTCCACCGTGGTGCTGCTGTCCGGGCTCCTCTGCGACGAGGACGTCTGGCGCGGCCCCATCGCCCGCCTGTCTCCGGAGTACGACGTCGTCTGCCCAGGCTTCCTGGACCAGCCCTCGATCGAGGCCATGGCGGCGCAGGTGCTGGCCCGCGCGCCCGGGCGCTTCTCCCTGGCCGGCCACTCGATGGGCGGCCGCGTGGCCCTGGAGATCGCCGCCCGCGCCCCCGATCGCCTGGAGCGGCTGGCCCTGCTCGACACCGGCTTCCATCCGGCCCGGCCCGGCGAGGCCGAGGGGCGCAGCCGCCTGATCCGCATCGCGCTCGAAGAGGGCATGGCGGCCCTGGCCCGCCACTGGCTGCCGCCCATGCTCGGCCCCCACCGGGCCCGCGACGCCGCCCTGATGGCCCGGCTGACCGCCATGGTGGAGCGCGCCACGCCGCGCCTGTTCCAGCGCCAGATCGGCGCCCTGCTGACCCGGCCCAATGCGCACCGGGGCCTTGGCGCCATCCCCTGCCCCACGGCGGTGATCGTCGGCCGCCAGGACGCCTGGAGCCCCCTGGCCCAGCACCAGGAGATGGCCGCCCTGATCCCGGACGCCTGGCTGGCGGTCATCGAGGAGGCCGGGCACATGTCCGTGTCCGAACAGCCCGAGGCGGTGGCCGAGACCCTGGCGGCCTGGATGCGGACCGCGCCCGCCGAGGCCCGGCTGGTCCCTGCCTCGTGAGCGAAAAAGACTTGTATACAATACCGGCTTCCGGCATATCTCCGATGAAAACTAGCATAGCTGGCCCCTCGCCCACGGTGCTAATTTCCGCGCGCTAACAGGCCTCGCCGGCGCAGGTATTGCGCCATTTTTTTTGACGGGGCCCGGAGGAAACACAAAGAATTGGGGCAAGCCCCAATGCACCAGAAGATCGGCTCACCTTGTATATGCGCCAAGACGTGACGTATATGCGGTCCAGCTGTTCAGCTCCGATCTCTGGACGGCTTTGACATAACGAGACGAAGAGTGACGCCACCGTGAGCATGTCCGGCATTCTGAAGAATTATTCGGTCGAATTGACCGCTCGCGACAGGAAATCCCTGGATCTGGCGAAAGAGGTTCTGGCGCCGGGCACCGAGGTCTTCATCGCCGCCCTGCCCAATGACAAGGTCGACGACGTCGTGGCCGCCTGCGCCCGCCTGCGCCAGGACGGCCTGACCCCTGTCCCGCACGTGGTGGCCCGCAACATCGAGAGCGAGAAGGACCTCGACACCCTGCTCGGCCGCCTGGTGGCGGAAGCCGGCATGGAGCGCTGCCTGGTGCTGGGCGGCGACCGCGACCACCCCGCCGGCAGCCTCAACTCCAGCCTGCAGATCCTGGAGACCGGCCTGATCCAGAAGCGTGGCGTCAAGACCATCCGCATCGGCTGCTATCCCGAGGGCCACCCGAAGATCCCCGAGGCCGTGCTCGACAAGGCCCGCGCCGACAAGCTGGCCATCGCCGCCCGCGACGGCCTGGACGTGACCCTGGTCAGCCAGTTCGTGTTCGAGGCCGAGCCGATCGTCGGCTTCGCCAAGAAGATTCGCGCCGAGGGCGTCAAGGCCCCGTTCCGCGTGGGCGTCGCCGGCCCGGCCGACCGCGCCCTGCTGATGAAATACGCCCTGATCTGCGGCATCGGCAATTCACTGCGGGTGCTCAAGGGCCGCGCCGGTCTGGCGCTCAACACCCTCACCGGCGAGACCCCGGAAGAGGTCGTCCGCGGCGTCGGCGAGGCCCAGGCGGCCGACCCGGGCCTGGACATGTCCGGCATCCACTTCTTCACTTTCGGCAGCCTGGCCAAGTCGGCCAACTGGGCGAAGCAATTCGCCTGAAGCCGTCACACCATCAACAACCGAACGCACTCCAGGAGGTCAGCGTCACATGAGCCCGAGAAATCTCGAGGAAGTCCTGCAACAGGCGGGCAACACCGTTAAGCACCTGCGCAACTCGCAGCTTGGCGCCTACATCTATCCGGTCGTCCCCGCCGAATATTCGAACTTCCGCAGCGAAATGCAGGCCTGGCGCGACGCCGCCGTGCTGTTCGACCAATCGCACCACATGGCGGAAATGCTGGTCGAAGGCCCGGACGCCTTCGCCTACCTCAAGTACCTGACCATCAACTCGTTCGAGAACTTCCCGGTCGACCGCGCCAAGCAGATGGTGCCGACCACCCCGTACGGCCACGTGGTCGGCGACGGCATCCTGTTCCGTCACTCCGAGCAGGAGTTCAACTTCGTGGGCCGCGCCCCGACCGTGAACTGGATGCAGTTCCAAGCGGAAACCGGCGGCTGGAAGAACCTGAAGGTCACCCGCGACGACCGTTCGCCCTCGCGTCCGAACGGCAAGGCGGTGTTCCGCACCCACTACCGCTACCAGATCCAGGGCCCGAAGGCGGCCCAGGTGATGGCCAAGCTCAACGGCTCGTCCATGTCGGAACTGAAGTTCTTCCACATGGGCTACATGAACATCGGCAAGCACAAGGTCCGCACCCTGCGTCACGGCATGGCCGGCGCGCCGGGCGTCGAAATCTGGGGCCCCTACGAGTACAAGGACGAAATCCGCCAGCTGATCGTCGACGCCGGCAAGGAATTCGGCCTGCTGGAAGTCGGCTCGCGCGCCTACCCGGCCAACACCATGGAATCCGGCTGGATCCCGTCGCCGCTGCCCGCCATCTACACCGGCGACAAGCTGAAGGCCTACCGCGAGTGGCTGCCGGCCGACTCCTATGAAGCCTCCGGCTCGATCGGCGGCTCGATGGTCTCCGAGAACATCGAAG
>DASYBX010000048.1:0-29033 GCA_036500495.1 Caulobacteraceae bacterium | reverse complement strand
CAGGTCGACCAGGCCGCGCAGGTCGGCGATGTCGCCGTCCATGGAATAGACGCTCTCGAAGGCGATCAGCTTGGGCGTCCAGGCCGGCGCGTCCCGCAGCAGCTGCTCCAGGTGCTCCAGGTCGTTGTGGCGGAAGATGTGCTTCTCGCAGCCGCCGTGGCGGATGCCGGCGATCATCGAGGCGTGGTTCAGGGCGTCGGAGAAGATGGTCAGCCCCGGCAGGATCTTCTGCAGGGTCTCGAGCGTCGCCTCGTTGGACACGTAGCCCGAGGTGAACAGCAGGGCTGCTTCCTGGCCGTGCAGGTCGGCCAGCTCGGCCTCCAGCTCGACGTGGTGATGGGTGGTGCCCGAGATGTTGCGCGTGCCACCCGAGCCGGCGCCGACCCTGTCGAGCGCCGCGTGCATGGCGTCCAGCACGATCGGATTCTGGCCCTGGCCGAGGTAGTCGTTGGAGCACCAGACGGTGACTTCGCGCTCGCCTTCAGGGCCGGTCCAGATCGCCTTGGGGAACTGCCCGCGAACGCGTTTCAGGTCGGCGAACACGCGGTAGCGGCCCTCCGACTTGACCTTCTCGACTGCGCTCTGGAATGCGGCCTGGTAATCCACGCGAGACTCCATTGACGTTTCCCTGGCACTGACTCTGGCCGGGCGTACTTCCGGCTTCTGTGAATGTTTTCGCACAGCCGGAGTTGATGTGTCCACTCCAACGCGCAAAATCCAGCCGCTTTATGACCCAGAACGCACCGTCTGGGTGTGTCGAACCCGAAAAAATTCAACAGGGCGGACGGACGATGCGGAAATATCTTCGCGCGCCGGCCTCGTCCAGCGCCCCGGCGCGGCGCGCGGACTTGCATCGGGCGCCCGCTTGGGCCACAGCGCTCCTGACTGCTTTACCGGATGCCGCCATGACCAAGGCCCCCATCGCCCCGTACCCGGCCCTTCGCCCTCGCCGCCTGCGTCAGGCCGACTGGGTCCGGCGGCTGGTGCGCGAGACCACCCTGCAGCCCGCCGACCTGGTCTGGGCCATCGTGGTGCACGACGGGGCCGACGAGCGCATCCCCGTCGCCTCCATGCCCGGCGTCGACCGGCTGTCGGTGAACGCGGCGGTCAAGGCGGCCGTCGAGGCCCGGGCCCTGGGCATCCCGTGCATCGCCCTGTTCCCCTATATCGATGGCGAACGGAAGGACCCGCGCGGTTCGGGCGCGTCCGACCCCGACGGTCTGGTCGCCCGGGCGATCAAGGCGATGAAGGACGCCGTCCCCGAAGTCGGCATCATGTGCGACGTGGCGCTGGACGCCTACACCGACCACGGCCACGACGGCCTGATCGAGCACGGCCGCATCGTCAACGACCCGACCATCGAGCGGCTGGTCGAGCAGGCCCTGTGCCAGGCCGGCGCCGGCGCCGACATCGTCGCGCCTTCGGACATGATGGACGGCCGCGTGGGGGCCCTGCGCACCGCCCTGGAATCGGCCGGCCACCAGGACGTGATGATCATGGCCTACGCCGCCAAGTACGCCTCGGCCTTCTACGGTCCCTACCGCGACGCGATCGGCTCGGCCAAGGCGCTGCAGGGCGACAAGCGCACCTACCAGATGGACTACGGCAACACCGACGAGGCCCTGCGCGAGGTGGCGATGGACATCGCGGAGGGCGCCGACATGGTGATGGTCAAGCCCGGCCTGCCCTATCTCGACATCGTGCGCCGGGTGCACGAGGCCTTCGCCGCGCCGACCTTCGCCTACCAAGTGTCGGGCGAGTACGCGATGATGATGGCCGCCGCCCAGAACGGCTGGCTCGACGAGGAGCGCGCCATTCTCGAGACCCTCACCGCCTTCAAGCGCGCGGGCTGCGCCGGGATCATCAACTACTTCGCCCCCAAGGCGGCCCGGCTGATGGGCGCCTGATGCGAACGCTCCTGCTCCCCCTCGCCGCCGCCCTCGCCCTGGGCGGCGCCGCGACCGCCCCGACCCTGGCCCTGGCCCAGGCGCCCCGCGGGGCCGCCGCCACGCCGCCGCAAACCCAGCTCGCCGCCAAGCTGCTCGACTTCATCGATTACAAGGCCAGCGTGCGCGCCCACATGACCGGCTCGAATCTGCCGCCCGAACTGGTCGCCGTGCGCCCGGACTGGGAAGCCATGTGGCGCCAGGCCATGGGCGAAGAGCTCGACCACGACATGCCCACCATCGAGAGCATGGTCGGCCAGGCCCTGGTCAAGACCTTCACCGAGGACGAGATGAAGGCCGGGATGCAGATCGTGTCCGACCCGGGGCTCAAGGCCGTCTACCTGGCCGCCCAAAACGGCGCCCAACCGCCCCAGGGTGCCAGCGTTTCCAAGGCCACCGACGACCTGATGAACACACCCAACGGCTCGTCCTTCGTGTCCAAGCTGCAGAAGATCGAGACGGTGATGGACCCGGTGCAGATCGAGGTCATGGCCACCGTCATGCCGGGGGTGATGAAGCGCTTCGGCGAGAAGGCCGACGCCGCCGAGGTGCAGAAGCGGGCCGCCGCAGGCTACGCTTCGGCGAAGTAGCGGGGCCTCGAGCCCGTCGGCGCGTCAGCGCGCCGGCGGCACGAAGCAGTCGAGCCCGGCCGACCTGACTGCCGAACAGTATCGGGCGGCGTCGGCCGCCGAGGCGAAGCCCGCGACCTGCACCCTGAACACCGGACGGCCGTTGACCGTGGCCTGCACGATCTCAGGCTTGCCGCCGCCGGCGCCCGCAGGCAGCCGGCGCGCCTTGTCGTCCACGAATCGCTGAGCCGCCTGGCGATCGCCGGCGAAGAGCTGAACGCGCGCCGGGCCCGGCTTCACGCTCAGCTCCCGCTCGCGAAAAGGCGCCGCCGGAATCGCCGGAATGGCCAGGGGCTTTGGCGTCGAGATCGCCGGAGACGGCGTCGTGCTCGGGGTCGGGGTCGTGGGCGCGGCCTTGGGGACGCTCGTGGGCCGGGAGGCCGGCGGCGGCTCCGCCGGCGCGGCGGCCTCGGCGACAACAGGCCCGCACACCGCGGCGATCACCCGCGATTCGGTGCTGTTGGGCACCGCCTTGCCCCAGCCGGTCGGTCCGAAGGTGGTGGACTGGGAGCCGCGCGCGCCGTTCTGGCTGAAGCTCTCGATGCGATCCACGTGGAAACGGCGGGAAGGGCAGTTGATGAAATACTCCTCGTCGCTCGACGGCGGCGTCAGCACGTCGCCTTGGCGGAAGTCCTCGATGTGGGCGACCGCGTGGAAGTCCGACGGCGGCTGCGGCTCGATGCTCCTCAGGGTCACCAGCTGATCGGGCGTGGCCTCGACCACCTTCACCGACACGATGCCGAAGGTCCGCTCCAGCCAGTCCTTGGCTTTCGCCGGATCAATGGTCGGCGGCGCCGCCTGGCCCCAGGCGCCGGAGGCCCACAGCAGGCCCCCAATCAGCGCGGCGAGCGGCGCCCTCATCCTAGTCGAGCCGCGCCAGAAGGCTGGAGGTGTCCCACCGGGCGCCGCCCATCTGCTGCAGCTCGGCGTAGAACTGGTCGACCAGGGCGGTCAACTGCAGGCTGGAGCCGTTGCGCCGCGCTTCGTCGAGCGTCAGCCCCAGGTCCTTGCGCATCCAGTCCACCGCGAAGCCGAAGTCGTACTTGCCCTCGTTCATGGTCTTCCAACGGTTCTCCATCTGCCAGGACTGGGCCGCGCCCTTGGAGATGGCGGCGATCACCAGTTCGACGTCGAGATTCGCGCGACGGGCGAAATGCAGTCCCTCGGCCAAGCCCTGGACGGCGCCGGCGATGCAGATCTGGTTGACCATCTTGGCCAACTGGCCCGCGCCCGGCCCGCCGATGCGCTGGATGGCTTTCGAATAGGCCTGGATCACCGGCCGCACGCGCTCGACCGCCTCTTCCGCGCCGCCCGCCATCACCGCCAGCTGGCCGCTCTCCGCCCCAGCCTGGCCGCCCGACACCGGCGCATCGACGAACCAGCGGCCCAGCGCCTGGGCCTGGTCGGCGGCCTCCTTCGCCAGCTTGGCCGATGCGGTCGTGTGGTCGACCACCACCCCGCCCTCGCCCATCGCCGGCAGGGCCTCGGCCAGCACCTGGCGCACGTCGTCGTCGTTGCCCACGCACAGGCAGACGATCTCGCAGCCGGCCACCGCCTCGGCCACCGTCGAAGACGCGCGGCCGCCGAACCTGTCCGCCCAGGCCGTGGCCTTGGCCGGCGAGCGGTTGAACACCGAGACCTCATGTCCGGCCTTGGTCAGGTGCCCGGCCATCGGGAAGCCCATCACGCCCAGACCGACGAACGCCACCTTCATGAACACCTCCACATTCGCCGGCCCGGTACGAACAACGGCATCTTAACGCCCTGAGGCGACATTGGCCGACAGCACCACGGTTTATGGCGCCTCGAATGGGCGCGCGGGAAGAGAGCGAATGGCTTTCGGCGGCAATAGCGAACGGCCCATCATCATCAAGAAGGTGAAGAAGGGCGGCGGCGGCGGGCACCACGGCGGCGCCTGGAAGGTGGCCTACGCCGACTTCGTCACCGCCATGATGGCCTTCTTCCTGCTGATGTGGCTGATCAACACCACCTCGCCTGAGCAGAAGCGCGGCATCGCCGACTATTTCGCCCCGGCCAGCGTTTCCACCTCAACCTCCGGCGCCGGCGGCATCCTGGCCGGCACCTCGCTCGGCAGCCAGGGCGCCAAGGGCGAAGGCACGGTCAAGGTGATGGACCAGCAGGCGCCCGACCCGCCGCGCAACGTGGTCGACCAGGGCGCCAGCTCCAAGCAGGCCGCCGCCACCGTCGAGAACGCCACCGAACAGGCGCTGAAGGACGCCCTGCAGAAGCGCGAGCAGCAGGCCTTCCAGAGCGCCGCCGAGAGCCTGGCCCAGGCCATGCAGAAGATGCCCGAGCTGGCCGAGCTGTCGAAGCAGATCCTGGTCGACCAGACCCCCGAGGGCCTGCGCATCCAGCTGATCGATCAGGAAGGCCGCTCGATGTTCGACCAGGGCTCGGCCAAGCCCAACGAGCGCGCCCGGGTGATGCTGCGGGCCGTGTCGCGGGTGGTCAACCAGCTGCCCAACCGCCTGACCATCGCCGGCCACACCTCGGCTAACCTCGGCGGCGGCAAGGCCGCCAGCGACTGGTCCCTGTCGGCCCAGCGGGCCGACGCCGCGCGCCAAATCCTGCAAGAGGCGGGGGTCGACGCCGACCGCATCTACCAGGTTTCCGGCAAAGCTTCCTCCGACCCGCTCTATCCGGACGACCCAACCCTTGCGGGAAATCGTCGCATCGCCCTCGTTTTGCTGCGAGAAGCGCCGGTTTTGCCGCCCAACCATTGATCGGGCGCACAAATCGGGGCGCCCACATCTTGCGCGAAGCCTAGGTGATGCGCACTAATCTAAGAAGGACGTTGAGTCCCCTTCGGCTTCAGGATCCCGTCGTTCCGTGACCCAGCATTTCGCGCCGCGGCAGCTCCGGTTCTTCCTCACGGCACCCTCGCCGTGCCCGTACCTGCCTGGGCGCGAGGAGCGCAAGGTGTTCGCTCACCTACCGCTGTCGGACGGCCCCGGGGTCAACGACGCCCTCACCCAGGTCGGCTTCCGCCGCTCGCAGAACATCGCCTACCGCCCGGCCTGCGAGTCGTGCGACGCCTGCATCTCCGCCCGTATCCCGGCCGGCGACTACGTGTTCTCGCGCTCCGAGCGCCGCGTGCTGGACCGCAACAAGGACCTATCCCGCCATCTGGTCGAGGCCGAGGCCACCATGGAGCAGTTCGACCTGCTCCGCCGGTACCTGCTGGCGCGTCACGCTCAGGGCGGCATGGCCGACATGACCTGGCCGGACTATGTGGCCATGGTCGAGGACACCGCCGTCCGCACCCACCTGATCGAATACCGCCTGCCCTCCGGCGACGGCGGCCCCGGCGACCTGGTGGCCTGCGTGCTGGTCGACATCCTCGGCGACGGCCTTTCCCTGGTCTACAGCTTCTACGAACCGGCCATGACCCGGCGCAGCCTCGGCGCCTTCGTCATCCTCGACCATGTGATCCAGGCCCGCATCGCCGAACTCGGCTTCGTCTACCTGGGCTATTGGGTGCCGGGTTCGCCCAAGATGGAGTACAAGGCCCGCTATCGCCCGATCGAGGTGCTCAAGCCCGGCGGCTGGGTGCGCCTGAACCACGGCGACTAAGTCCCAGGTCCGCAACCCGTCCAGATGGAACTTTTCGATCTCCTGTACGGGCCCGTGCAACCCGACCGCCCGTGCGGCGACTGCGTGGCCTGCTGCGTCACGCCCAAGATCGACATCCCCGAGTTGCAGAAGGCCGAGGGCGAGGTCTGCCCCAACTGCACCGGCCACGGCTGCGCCATCTACGACCGGCGGCCGGGCGTGTGCCGCACCTTCAACTGCGGCTGGAAGCGCATCGCCTCCATGCCGGTCGAGACCCGGCCCGACCACCTCGGCGTGATGCTGACCATCGAGCGCCACCTGCCGCCGCGGAACCTGTTCGAGCACGTCTTCTACATCGCCGTCGCCACCCACGATCCCCGCGCCCTGGAATCGCCCCGCGCCCGCGACGCCCTGGCCATGCTCTCGGAGGGCGTGCTGCCGGTGTGGACCTGCTGGCAGGGCGTCAAGCACCTGCTCCATCCCGACCCGGCGCTGGCCGACGCCATCCTCAATCCCGCGCCCAACCCCGACCGCGAACTGGTGAGGAAGGGCCGCGAGTGGCTCGAGCGCTACGCCCCCTTCGCGCGCACCTTCGCCGGCGAGCACACCAGGTTGCCCTACGGGCTCTAGCGGCCAGCACGCTTGTCACGGCGAGGATTTAGCCTTTCCATCCGGTTAACGACCGTGGAGAGGAATCGCCGCCATGAAGCTTTCCCAGATGCTGACCACCCTGCTCGCGTCCCTGGTGGCGACCGCCGCCTCGGCCCAGGCGCCCGCTCCCGCCGCCCCGCCGGCGCCGCGGGCCAAGGCCCCGGCCCTGACGCCCTCGGTCCAGGCGGCGCAGGCCGCCGTCGCCGCCTGCGCGGCCAATGGCTACAAGGTCACCGCCCTGATCACCGATTCCGGCGGCGATCCGGTGGTGCTGCTGTCGGGCGACGGCGCGGCCGTGCGCACCCAGGGCATCGCCAAGACCAAGGTGGCCGCGGCCCTCAAGTACAAGATGTCGTCCGGCGAAGTCGTGGCCAAGGCCAAGACCGACCCGAAGATGGACGCCGAGATCAAGGCCGATCCCGCCATCGGCACGGCCCGCCAGGGCGCGGTGCTGATCATGAGCGGCGGCGACATCCTGGGCGCCTTCGCCGTCTCCGGCGCCCCCGGCGGCGACAAGGACGAGGCTTGCGTCAAGGCCGCCTTGGACAAGGTCAAGCTGGGCTGACGTCCACGAGGCGAGTCCACGAATTTCCGGACTGACGCTAAGGCGCTGCATTGTTCGCGCCGATGTCTTGACGAGTCACAATTGCGAACGCGCTTGTCTGTCGTTGTCACTGGCCGGTGGCGCGGGAACGGCGGGCGTGCGGCGGAGTATCTTTGAGCGTGGCTGCTGAGGGGCGGCCGAGGCATCTCGAGGTCCCCCCATGCGCTTGCTCCTTCCGTTCCTGCTCCTCACGAGTCCGGCGCCGACGGCCGAATTCGCCCAGATCCCCTCCGCGCCCCAGGCCACGGCCGGGCCGAGCGTGGAGGTCGCCCGCGAAGCCGCCACCGCGGCGGTCACGGCCTGCTCCCAATTGGGCTACCGCATCATGGCCACCGTGGTCGACGCCGACGGCCGGCCGGTTTCCGCCATGGCGGCCGGGCCAGACGTGACCGCGGCCCTCGCGCCCGACAGCGTGCGCAGCGCGCAGGACGCCGCCTACTTCCGCAATGCGTCGAGCCTGGTCGTCAAACAACTGATGGAAGAGCCGACCGTGTCCTACGCCATGCGGGCCCATCCGCAGCTCGCGCCGCCCACCCCCGGCGGCTGGCCGCTGGCGGTCGGCGCCATCGGCGTGGCCGGCGCGCCGGACGGCGACACGGACGAACAATGCGCGCGCGCGGGCGCCGCCGACGTCGAGCAATAGGCCAACCCGCCCGTTCACGATTTCCGGCGGCGCCAGAACCATGGGCTGCACGCAGGAGTTGGCCGGAGATTGGTTGAAACGACTCGGTGTGACCCCATGCGCCTCGCCCTGCCTATCGCCCTGATCGCCCTCGCCGCGCCCGCCGTGGCCCAACAAGCTCTGGCCCAACAAGCCCCGGACGCCGGCCCCGCCCCGCCCCGCGTCGCCGGCCCCAGTGAAGACCTCGCCCGCCAGGCGGCGGAGACGGCGGTCAAGACCTGCGAGCGTATGGGGTACAAGACCATGGCCACCGTGGTCGACACCACGGGCCGCCCGATCGCGGCCATGACCGCCGATCCCGACCTGTCCCAGGCCCTGGCGCCCGGCAGCGTGAAGCGGGCCCGGGTGGCGGCCTATTTCCACACCGCCTCCAGCGACGTGGCCCAGCGGGTGGGCATGGATACCGCGCTCTACTACACCACCCACAACAACCCGCAGCTCGCCTCGCCCGAGCCCGGCGGCGTGCCCCTGTCGGGCCCGGACAAGCCCCGCGGCGCGATCGGCGTCGCCGGCTCGCCCGACCCCGCCAAGGACGAGGCCTGCGCGCGGGCCGGCGCCCAGCAGGTGGCGAACAAGCTGAAGTAGCCGCAGCTAGCGGTCGGCGCGCTTCTGGGCCAGCTGGTACACCGCCATGGCGTCCGCGATGCCGAGGAAGGCGACACTGCCGCCCATCGCCGGCATCCACATCGAGAAACCGTTGCTTCGACCCCACGGCGAGGGCTGGACGCCGAACTCGACGTCGCCGCCCTGGCCGCGCCGGGTCAGCTTCACAGCGTGGTCGAGCGGACTGGTGAGCAACTGCTCGCTCCACACGCGCCGCACCACGATGGCCCGCGTGTCGGTCAGGCCGTAGACCGTCCGCGAGCGGACCCAGGCGTCGGCCACGAACCGGCCCGCGATGAAGTAGAGTCCGAGGACCAGGAACGGCAGGCCGAACAGCTTGAACGTTCCCGCGTCCCCGGTGTTGGGGGTGTGGGTCCAGACCATGAAATTCCAGAAGATCGCGAACCCGCCCCACAGCAGGCTGAACGGGACCAGGAACAGGTCCTGGGACGAGAACCTCATCCCCTGGGCCGGCTGGCCTTTCCAGAGCAGTTTCTCGCCTGCGCCCAGGTAGGGCCGGATGATGCTCTCCGGTGTCTCCGATCCATCCATCACCCCAGCCCCCGCTTGTCGTCCCTAACCCTTGGGCCTGAACCGCTTGCTTGTCGGGAAGCCCTTGGGCGCCAGCTTGCCGGCCCCGGCCCGGCGGCCCGCCCATTCGCGCCACTCCGGCCAGGCGCGGCTGCGCCCGTCGGCCGTGGTCCACGAGGGCCCCTCGGCGGCGGTGAACGGCAGGGCGTCGCGCAGGCCGCCCTCTCGATAGCTCTGCAGCTTCACGCCCTTGCCGCGCGGCATCTCCGGCAGCTCCTCCATCGGGAACACCAGGATCTTGCCGTTGTCGCCGACCACGGCCAGCTGATCGCCTTGCAGCGGCAGGCACAAGGCCACGCCCTTGGCGTCCACCGTCAGCACCTGCTTGCCGCCGCGCTTGGAGGCGATCGCCTCTTCCTCGGGCATGATGAAGCCGTAGCCCATCTTCGAGGCCATGATCAGCTTGCGGCCCGGCTTGTGGGTGAACACCGCCTCGATGCCGACCTTGTCGTCCAGTTCGATCATCAGCCGCACCGGCTCGCCCATGCCGCGCCCGGACGGGAGCTTGTCGCAGCCAATGGTGAAGAAGCGGCCGTCCGAGGCCAGGATCAGCAGCTTGTCGGTGGTCTCGCCCGGGATCAGGAAGGCGAGCTTGTCACCCTCCTTGAACTTCAGCTCGGAAGGGTCCTCCACCCTGCCCTTCTGCGCCCGGATCCAGCCGCGCTCGGACAGGATCACGGTGATCGGCTCGCGCACGACCAGGGCCTCGATGGCGGCCGCCAGGTCGACGTGGGCGGCCTCGGTGATGTCCGAGCGGCGCTTGCCGAGCTTGGTGTGGACGCCCAGCACCTCCTGCACCTGCTTCAGGCCCACGCCCACCAGCCTCCACTGGGCCGTGTCGTCCGCCAGCATCGCCTTGATGCCGTCGCGCTCGATCGCCAGGGCGTCGTGCTCGCGGCGGATCTCCATCTCCTCCAGCTTGGCCAGCTGGCGCAGGCGGGTGTTGAGCACCGCGTCGGCCTGGATCTCGGTCAGGGTGAAGGTCTCTATCAGCTTGGCCTTCGGGAACTCCTCGTAGCGGACGATCCGGATCACCTCGTCGAGGTTGAGATAGACGACCAGCATCCCTGCCAGGATGTGCAGCCGCGCCTCGATCTTCGCCAGGCGGTGGCTCGCGCGCCGCACCAGCACCTCGCGCCGGTGATCCAGGAACGCCTGCAGAGCCTGCTTCAGGTTCATCACCCCCGGCGTGCCGCGCGCGTCCAGCACGTTCAGGTTCACGGGGAAGCGAGTCTCGAGGTCGGAGAGCTTGAACAGGCTCTCCATCAGCACCTCGGGTTCGACGTTGCGCGACTTGGGCTCCAGCACCAGCCGCACGTCCTCGGCGCTCTCGTCGCGCACGTCGCCCAGCAGCGGCGCCTTCTTGGCGTCGATCAGCCCGGCCAGCTGCTCCACCAGATCGGCCTTGCGCACCTGGTAGGGGATCTCGGTGACGACGATGTGGTAGACGCCCCGGCCCTGCTCCTCGACGCTCCAGCGCGCCCGCGTGCGCACCCCGCCCCGCCCGGTCTCATAGACCTCGCGCAGGGCTTCGGCGGGCTCGACGATGATGCCGCCGGTCGGGAAGTCGGGCCCGGGCACGTGCTCCATCAGCTCGGCGATGGTGGCCGACGGGGTCTTCAGCAGCAGCAGGCAGGCGTCGATCAGCTCGCCCACGTTGTGCGGCGGGATCGAGGTGGCCATGCCCACGGCGATGCCGGACGAGCCGTTGGCCAGAAGATTGGGGAAGCCGGCCGGCAGGACGACCGGCTCCTGGTCCAGGCCGTCGTAGGTCGGCCGGAAGTCGACCGCGTCCTCGTCGATGCCGTCGAGCAGCAGCTGGGCGGCGGCGGTCAGCTTGCACTCGGTGTAGCGCATGGCCGCAGCGTTATCGCCGTCGATGTTGCCGAAGTTGCCCTGACCGTCGACCAGCGGATAGCGCTGGGCGAAATCCTGGGCCAGGCGCACGAGGGCGTCATAGATCGCCTGGTCGCCGTGGGGGTGGTACTGGCCCATCACCTCGCCCACCACCTTGGCGCACTTGCGCGCGGCGCCCTCGGGGTTCAGGCGCATGGTGTGCATGGTGTAGAGCACGCGCCGGTGTACGGGCTTGAACCCGTCGCGCACGTCCGGCAGGGCCCGGTTGGTGATGGTCGAGAGGGCGTAGGCCAGGTAGCGCTTGGACAGCGCCTCGGACATCGGCTCCTCGACGATGCGGTCGCCGCCGCCGTCAGGGCCGTCCGGATTGAAGGGCTTGTTCATGGTCCCCGCACAGAATCAGATTCTGACGCGCGGCTCCAGCGGCGAACGCGGCCGGCAATGTCGCGGCAGTGATCACTCTGGCGTTCCACCGGTTGAGCTAGCGCAGGGGGCCGCCGGCATCCATCGGGATGCGCTCCAGCTTCTCCTCCGCCTGTTCGATCGCCATTGATCCGGATCGGATCATCAGGAACTTGCCGGACAGCAGGCCGGCGATCGTCCAGTGGCCCTCGATCTCGGTCCCGTCCGCGTTCAGCGCACCCGCGTACTCCACCGGCCGGTTGTAGCCGTGGGGCGCATCCAGATAGGTCTTGCGGAAGCTGACAGAGCCGGATCGGTGCGTCCCCACGATCTCGGCGTTGATGATGCAGCCGGCGCTGCGCCCCTCCTTCGGCGTTTCCTGGGTCGTGCCGCTCAAGGCGCCGGAGAGGCCCAGGAGCACCGCGAGGAAAGGCACCGGCTTGCGGATGCGCGGATAGATGTAGAGGCCATCCCAGACGCCGGTGATGGACGGCCTTTCGGTCACCTCTGGATCGCCAGGAACTGTCCACCGTCCACGCGGAAGGCCGCGCCGTTGATGAAGCGGGCCTGGGCCGAGAGCAGGAACACCACGGGCCACGCGATCTCGGTGTCCTCGCCCCAGCGGCTGTGGCCCATGTCCTGGCGCTGCAGGATCGCCGCCTTGGCCGCCTCGAAGGTGATGCCCTCAGCGTCGGCCAGCGCCTTGGCGCGGCCCTCCCACGGCGGGGTCAGAGTGTAGCCGGGAATCACGCAGTTCACGTTCACGCCGTCCGGCGCCAGCTCGCGCGCGAGATAGGCGGTCAGGGTGTTCATGCCGGAGTTGGCGATGGCGGTCACCGCCGCCCCGGGAGTCACCCGTTGGGACGAGACCCCGCCGATGTTGACCACCCGCGCCTGGTCGCTCTGGCGCAGGGCCGGCAGGGCCGCCTGGACCACGGCCAGGGCCCCGACCACCTTGGTGTCCACGCCTTCGCGCAGCGCCTCCGGCGTCAGGTCGGCGATCGGGCCGCCGCCGAAGCGGCCGGCGTTGTTGACCACCCCGTCGAGCCGACCGTGGCGCCGCACCGCCTCCTTGACCATGGCCGTCACCTGGGCCGGATCGGACACGTCGCAGCTGATCCAGTCGGCGCGGCCGGGCTCCAGCTCCTCCACCGTGGCGCGGCAGGCCTCCGCCCCGCGGCCGACGATGATCACCCGCGCGCCTTCGTCCACGCAGGCCTTGGCGATGGCGCGGCCGATGCCGCGGTTGGCCCCGGTGACCAGGATCACCCGCTCCACGAGATTGAGGTCCATCGTCGCTCCCGGTCTGCGCCTAGAAACCGCTCGAACGGGTACAGGAGGCCGCGCCGGAGCGGAAGGTCCCGCCGCCCGCCGGGGCCTAGCGGATGAACTGCGAAGAGACCAGCAGGACCACGCCCCACACCAGGGCGATCACCCCCGCCGCCTGGCCGATGCGGTTGCCGTAGGGGACGGTGTTCTCGGTCAGCACCAGGATCGCCAGGGCCACCAACCAGGTCAGGTTCATCACCCCGCCGACGAACAGCACCGCCATCAGCAGCCAGCAGCAGCCGATGCAGTGCAGGCCGTGGTGCAGGCCGATGCTGAAGGCGCCCTGCCATCCGGGCTTCCACCGGCGCATGACGAAGGGCAAGGGCGAGCGGCAGCTCTCCAGGCACAGGGCCTTGAGCTTGGAGAACTGGTAGACGCCGGCCAGAACCAGCAACAGGCCCATGATGCGCTTGTCGCCGATCACCACGTCGGCCTGGGTGGCCACGCCCGACTGCACCAGCAGGAACTGGGCGACGGCGGCGATCACCGAGAAGCCGGCCCACACGCTGAGATAGGCGGCCAGGATCACCAGGGTGGACTTGGCGACGTTGGCGCTGGCCAGGGCGAAGCGGGCGTAGAGGAAGATCGTCGGGGTGATGGCCGGCAACATCATCGCCAGCATCATGATGAACCACATCAGGCCGTTGGCCGGCACGTAGCGCCAGAACCGGGGCGCTTGCATCGGCGCCGTCGACCGCAACTGCAGGGCGTGCTCGTAGAGCCAGGCGCACGACACGGTGGCCATCAGCAGCAGGCACAGGGCGATGATCACCCGCTGGGAGGCCAGCGACGGGGTGTGTTCTTCGGTGATGGGGGCTTCGAACGGAGCCACGGTCAGCCGCCGATGCTCTTGCGGCGGGAAACCCGGCCCACAAACCAGCCCAGACTCCGGCGATCGACCAGAATCATCGACTCCCCCTCAGGCCGGCGCCCACGGCGCGGACCGACTCTACCCACCGCCGCACATATAACCGCAGTAAACCTTGCCGTCGCGGCCGTTCTGCAAGGCGCGTCACTTCGCCAAGTGTTTATCGAAGAATTTCGCGATGTCGCCGAAGGCTTCATGGGTTTCTGGCGCTGTATCGTCGCGAGCATAGCCAGCGTGGGCCATGGCTTCGAACACGTTCAACTCGGCCTCGACTCCCGAATCCTTGAATTTGCGATGCACTCTCACGGTGTTGCTGAGCAGGAGGTCGCGTGTGCCAGTCGTCAGGAGCGCCGGGGGGAAGCCGTGCAGGTCGCCGTAGACCGGCGACAGCAGCGGGTCCTTCAGGTCGTGGCCGTGGGCGTAGAACTGCGCGGCCGGATCGCAGAAGCCATCGTGCGACACCAGCACATTGTCGACCATGGCGTTGGTCTGGAAGCTGTCGCCCACGCCGGTCAGGTCGGCCATGGGCGTGCCTGGCGCGATCGCCCCCGGCAGGGGCAGGCCCAGCTGCTTCAGCCGAAGCACGGTCTCCAGCGTCAGAGCGCCGCCGGCGGAGGAGCCGAACACCGCCATGCTCTTGGCCGGATGGGTCTTGAGCGCCTCACGCCACACCGACACCACGTCGTCGAGCGCCGCGGGGAAATAGGCCGCCGGCGGCATGCGATAGTCGATCGACACCACTTTGTAGCGGCCGATGGCGGCCATCAGCACGGCCTCGCTCGCGGCGCCCGGCCCGCCGCCCAGCACATAGCAGCCCCCGTGGATGTGGATCAGCAGGCGGTTGCGGTTCTCCGGCGCGACCTGCTGGGGCGTCACCGTATAGACGGTCACCCCGCCCATCTGGCCCTTCTCCACGGTCACGTGCAGCCGCTGCGCCATGGCCGTCATGGCCTGGGCGCCGCTGTCGGCCGAGGCCTTCTGCCGGGCGGTCCATTCCTCGATCGTCTTGGGAACGACATTGAAGGTGGGCGCGATCGGCCGGGCGATGATGGCCTGCATCTGCGGACTGACGTCGGTGGGAACCGGCAACACCCGGGCCGGGACCGTCCGGTCCTGGGCCAAGGCGGCGCCCGCCGCCGCCAGGGCCGACACCACCCCGATCCCGATCCGCCTCATGACGCCCTCCCCTTTTTTCCAGGCGCGATATCAGCGTCGCCGCGCAGCCTTGTCAAAGCGGGCGTCTTCCGCCGGCCGCCGAATTCGGCCAAGCTCGGACTCATGCGGGCCTCGATCCTCAGTCTCCTCGCCCTCGTGGCCCTTCCGGCGCACGCCCAGACCGCCGCCGCTCCGTCCAAGGAGGCGCTCAATCTGGGCGGACGCGTCGCCCACGCCGCCCAGCCCCAGATCGAGCGGGGCCTGCAGACCATCGTCGACAGCCTCTCGGCCAGCTATCGCACCGACGCCGGCAAGGCGGGCCTGGCGGTCGACGAAAAAATCCTGACGGAGTCGGGCAAGGACGAGTACCAGGCGGCCCGGCCCCTGCTGTGGGACGGCATGGCCAGGACCTACGCCGAGACCTACAGCCTCGACGAGCTCAAGGCCCTCGACGGCTGGTACCGCCAGCATCCGGGCGACTCGGCGAACCTGCCCGCGCCCCTGGCGGCCAAGACCCCGCAGTTGCAGCAGCGGGAGCAGGAGCTGGTCGCCCAACTGGGGCCCCGCATCATCCAGGACCTGTTCGGCGAATACTGCAGCCGCGCCGCCTGCAGCGACGCCGTCCGCCAGACGGCCGGCCTGCCGTTGAAGGGCAAGAACTGAGCGGGCTTCAGAGCCTGCCGTTTTCCCTCAGCCGGTCCACCAGCCACACCCGGGCCGGCGGCAGCGGCCGGTTGAGCTGGGCGAATACGAACTGCTCCAGGAAATGGCCGGTCAGGATCAGGCCGAGGTCCACGTCGCCCGCATCGAGCCCCGCCTGGGCGCCGAGCATGAACGGCGGCAGCTCGAGCAGCTTGTCCTTGTAGGGCTCACCCGCCTGGCGGCTCACCGCCCGGCCGGTGCGCGGCGAGACATAGACCAGATCGTCCACCGAGCCCGTGGCGGCGCAGCGCGACAGGTCGAGGCCGAACCCCAGGTCCTGCAGCAGGCCGGCCTCGAAGCGCACATAGACCGCCGGCCACACCTGCGGAAGCACCAGGGCCAGGATCAGGGCCTCGAGGCCATAGAAGGCGCCCGGATGGGCCTCGCGCTCGGGCAGGGCGCCCGCCGCCACCGCCGCCGCCGCCGCCAGTCCGGCCAGGGCCATGGGATCGTCGAACAGGGCCGACGGCCCCTCGCCCACCGGCTCCACGCTCGCCGAGCCGAGCTGTTCGGACACCCGTGCGCGATAGCGGGCGACCACCCGCGAACCGGGCTGCAGGATCGGCTTGAGCTTGCGCGAGGCGCCGCCGGCCACATGGGCGACGAACCGGCCGCGCTCCGCCGTCAGCAGGTCGACGATCGCCCCGCTCTCGCCGTGGGCGCGGGCCGAGAGCACATAGGCGTCGTCTTCCCATTCCATGGGTCAAAGGTGGCGGTTCAGGCGTCGAAGTCCAGGCCCAGGTCCCTGTACAGGCCCCGCTCCTCGGCCCAGTTCTCCTTGACCTTCACGTGCAGGAACAGGTGGATCGGGCGGTCGAGGATCTCGGCCAGCTCCTTGCGCGCCTGCTCGCCGATCCACTTCAGGGTCTGGCCGCCCTTGCCCAGCACGATCGGCCGCTGGCCGTCGCGCTCCACATAGATGATCTGCTCGATGCGCGAGCCGCCGTCCTTGGTCTCGGTGAAGGCGGTGGTCTCCACGCTGGCGGCGTAAGGCAGCTCCTCGTGCAGGCGCAGGTAGACCTTCTCGCGGGTGATCTCGGCCGCCAGCAGCCGCGCCGGCAGGTCGGCCGTCTGGTCCTCGGGATAGAGCCAGGGCCCCTCGGGCATCAGTTCGGCGAGCCTGGTCTTGAGGTCATCGACGCCCGAGCCGTTGTGCGCCGAGATCATGAACACCTCGCTGTAGACCCCGGTCTCGAACAGGGTGTGCGACAGGGCCAGGAGCTTGTCGCGCTTGATCAGGTCGATCTTGTTCAGAGCCAGGATCGCCGTGCTCCCGGCCGCCTTCAGCCCGGCGATGATCGAGTGGGCGTCCTCGACCGAGCGCTTCTCGCCGGCCTTGGCCGTGCCGTCCTGCACCCCGATCTCACCCGCCGCGTCGATCAGGTGCACCACCACGTCGGCGTCCTCCGCCCCGCCCCAGGCCGAGCGCACCATGGCCCGGTCGAGCCGCCGGCGCGGCTTGAAGATGCCGGGCGTGTCGACCAGCACGATCTGCGCCTCGCGCGCCATGGCCACCCCGCGCACGGGGAAGCGCGTGGTCTGCACCTTCTGCGTCACGATCGACACCTTCGACCCGACCAGCTTGTTGACCAGGGTCGACTTGCCCGCATTGGGCGCGCCGATCACGGCCGCAAAGCCCGCGCGCGTGGTTTCCGTCATAGAGCGCCTTCCCGCTTGAGCAGGGCCTGGGCCGCCGCCTTCTCCGCTTCCTGCCGCGAACGGCCGGACGCCTGGGCCGGCCCGAAGCCGTCGACCAGGGCCTCCACGGTGAAGACCGGCGCATGCGGCGGACCCACCCGATTGATCACATGATACACCGGCAGGGGCTTGCCGGCCGCCTGGGCCCACTCCTGCAGGGTGTTCTTCGGATTGACGGCCGCGGAGTCGAACGGCCGCGTCAGCGCCTCGCTCCACAGCCCCAGCACGGCCTGCCGCGCCCGCTCGAAACCGGCCTCGACATAGACGGCGGCGATCACCGCCTCGCAGGTGTCCGACAGGGCCGTATCGTTGCGGCGCAGGCCCGCTTCCTTCTGCACGGCGAAGGCTTGGTCGATGCCGATGGCCCGCGCCACCTCGGCGCACACCTCGCGGCTGACCAGGTAGTTGAGGTGCTTGGTCAGAAGGGCGGGATCGCCCTCGGGGTAGGTCTCGTACAGCGCCTGGGCCACGGTCAGGCCCAGCACCCGGTCACCCAGGAATTCGAGCCGCTCGTTGTGGAGCACGTTGCTGCGGCCCTGGCTCTGGGTGCTCGCGTGCGTCAGCGCCTGTTCCAGCAGGGCGCGATCGTCAAAGACGTAGCCCAGTCGCGCTTCCAGGGCGGCGATGGCGGCGGCCCTGGATTGAGCAGCCCCCATGGTCAGTAGAGGTAGTGGAAGAATCGGCTCCCACGCGCGTCCAGCACCCACGTCCATGGCTTGAACAGGGACGCGCCCTTGTTCCAGCTCAGGAGGATGATCTGGGCCTTGCCTTCCAGGTTCTCGGCCGGGACGAAGCCCACCCCGTCGTTTTCCTTGGGGAAGCGACTGTCCAGCGAGTTGTCGCGGTTGTCGCCCATAAAGAAGTAATTGCCCTCGGGCACCACGAACACGTCGGTGTTCTCGGGCGGCTGGCTGGGGTCCACCGAATAGGTCAGGAAGGTCCTGCCGTTGCTCATCTTCTCGCGGATCACGTCGGCCTTGGTCATGAAGCCGCCGAGGTCGATGGTGGTCTGCCCCTGGGGCGTCTGGGCGATCGGGCGGTTATTGACGAACACCACGCCTTTCCTGACCTGGATGTGGTCGCCCGGCAGGCCGATCAGCCGCTTGATGTAGTCGGTCTTGTTGTCCCGCGGCAGCTTGAACACGATGACGTCGCCGCGCTGCGGCGCGTGGAACAGGATGCGGCCGTTGAAGATCGGTGGGCTCAGCGGGATCGAGTGCTTGGAGAACCCGTAACTGTACTTCGACACGATGATGTAGTCGCCCTCCAGCAGGGTGGGCTCCATCGAGGCCGAAGGAATGGTGAACGGCTGGAACAGCAGCACGCGCAGCACCAGTGCGATCAGCAGAGCGTAGAACACCGTCTTGCCGACCTCGACCAGTTCGTTGGTCGCACGGGAGCGGGTCGAGGGCGCCTTGCTGGCGGAAGACATTACGGGTGGTTCTCTTGAGACTGGACTTGAGGCGGGTGGTCCTTGCTAGTCGTTCGCGGGCCCGTGAGCAAGCCGAAGCGGCCTCAAGCCGTCTTGGGACGCGCCTCGATCACCACGAAAGCCTGGGCGTAGGGATGGTCGTCGGTCAGGCTCACGTGGATGAAGGGTTCCATGCCCTCGGGGACGATGGCTTTCAGCCGTTCGGCCGCGCCGCCGGTCAGCGTCATGGTCGGCTGGCCCGAGGGCAGGTTCACCACCCCCATGTCGCGCCAGAACACCCCGCGCCGGATGCCGGTGCCGAGCGCCTTGGAACAGGCCTCCTTGGCGGCGAATCGCTTGGCGTAGCTGGCCGCCCGGTCGCCCTTGCGCTCCGAGCGCGCCCGTTCGACCTCGGTGAACACCCGATTGGTGAAGCGCTCGCCGAAACGGTCGAGCGAGCCCTGCACGCGGCGGATGTCCGACAGGTCAGACCCGATGCCGACGATCACGTGCGCGCGCCGGAGTCTCGGGTCCCGTCTCCTCGGGCCGCGTCTCCTCTGGCCCCGTCGCCTCTGGCCTCGTCCATCAGAGCGCGCATCCGGGCGATGGACGCCGGCAGGCCGATGAAGATCGCCTCGCCGATCAGGAAATGGCCGATGTTCAGCTCCACCACCTCGGGGATGCGCGAGACGGGGATCACGCTGTCATAGTCGATGCCGTGGCCGGCGTGGACCTCGAGCCCCAGGGCGGCGGCCAGGGTCGCGCCCTCGGTCAGCTGGGCCAGGATGCGGGCGGCCTTGACCGCCTCCCCGTCCTTGACCGCGTCGCAGTAGGCGCCGGTGTGCAGCTCCACCACCTGGGCCCCGACGGCCGCCGCGGTCTCGATCTGGCGCGGGCTGGCCTCGATGAACAGCGACACCCGCACGCCCGCGCCCGCCAAGGTTCGCACCACGGGCTCGACCGACGCCCGGGCGCCGGCCACGTCCAGGCCGCCCTCGGTGGTGCGCTCCTCGCGCCGTTCCGGCACCAGGCAGGCGGCGTGCGGCGCGTGCGCCAGGGCGATGGCCAGCATTTCCTCGGTAACCGCCATCTCCAGGTTCAGCGGCTTGCCGGCGGTCCTGCACAGGGCGGCCAGTTCGTCGATGTCGGCGTCGGAGATGTGCCGGCGATCCTCGCGCAGGTGCGCGGTGATGCCGTCGGCGCCGGCGGCCAGCGCCAGCTCGGCCGCCCGCGTCGGCTCGGGATGCGGGCCGCCCCGCGCGTTGCGGATGGTCGCGACGTGGTCGATGTTCACCCCGAGGCGCAGACGCGTTCCTTGGCGGCTCATGGCGGACTTATCCTACTTGGAGAGGCGGCGGCTGCCGGGGTCCTCGATAGGTATGGCGGCCAGCTCCGGCGGCAAGGCGTCAGCCGGATAGGCCGGCACGTCCAGCGTCGCCAGCGCCACCAGCGGCACGCCCACGTTGGCCCGCCCCCCCGAGCGGTCGACGACGCAGCCGGCCACCACCACCTCGCCGCCCGCCGCCTGGATCGCGGCGATGCACTCGCGCGAGCTCAGGCCCGTGGTGACGATGTCCTCGACCATGGCGATCCTGGCGCCCGGATGGATGCCGAAGCCGCGCCTGAGCTTGAACGATCCGCCCTCGCGCTCGACGTAGAGCGAGTTCACCCCCAGTTGCCGCGCCGTCTCGTAGCCCGGGATGATGCCGCCCACGGCCGGCGAGATCACCAGGTCGACCTGCGGCGCGACGGCGCGGATCTTCGCGGCCAGGGCCTTGCACAGCCGCTCGCAGCGCGGCGGCTCGGCGAACACCAGGTTCTTCTGCAGGAACATCGGGCTGTGCAGCCCCGACGACAGCACGAAATGCCCCTCGCGCAGGGCGCCCGCGGCGCGGAATTCGGCGAGGACGTCGTCGGCGGTCATGGACATGGGCGCTCCCGGTGCGGCGAGGCAAACGGGGTAGCGGTCTTGGCCGGGAGGAGCAAGGGGAGCGGAGGCCGCCACCAATACATGTTCCTATTTTGTTCTTGAGCGATCGGCTCCATGATGGCATCCTTTGACGGTCGGGAGCACGCCATGACGGATCCGACCAGCGACGACGGGTCAACCCCAACGCAACGAGACGCGCGCTATGGCTTTCAGAAAGCCCATGATTTCCCCGATGTGCAGTCGATCTACGATCAAGCCCTCGCGTCTCGACCAGATGACGGCGACTAGGGTTCGAACGGCGATCGCCGCCGCTTGCCTACTCCTCGCCTCCGCGACTGAGACAAGCGCCCGCGCCAGAGCCGTCTCCGCCTTCGATATGGCGCCGGGCGCCGTCAAGTCGGCAATCTCAGCCCGGTTCGGCTGCTCGTGGGCGCGCCTCCTGGAAGCCGACGAGCAATGCGGCGACGAGCTGGTGGTCCTGCATCAGGGGGCCGCGGGCAAGATCGAGTGGGTCGAACTCACCTGTCCTATCAGGCCCGCCAATCCCGCTTCGGCCCTATGTCGGCGCCAGGCCGATTGGATCTTGCACGCCTTGCTGCCCTCCTGGCCAGGGCGAAGCCTTTGGACGACTAGGCTGTTCCGGGCGCCGCCGCGAAAGGGCCAATGGATCAAGGCCTCGGTTGGCAAGGCCACGGTGCTGGCTCAGGTCGAAGGTCCCGAGGACCTGCCGGTGCAAAACGTCGTGCTCGGCGTCACTGTCGGCGACCCCGCCGCCTGGGACCTTCCGCGCTAGGCCCCGCCTCAGGGCGCCTCGGAAAAGCGGAACGGCGCGGCCATCTTGCTGAGCTCGTCGGTGATCAGGGTGCGGCTGAGCGGCGGCGCCGCACGCTCCAGGCACGCCGGGCGCTCGCACAGGCGGCAGGTCGGCCCCACCTCGGTGGCCAGCTCAAGGTTCACCCCTCGGGCGTAGACCAGGCGCGGAGCGTATCTGATCTCGCAGCCGAGGCCGATCGCCAGGTCCGCCGTGTCCGATCCGTGGGGCCGCAGCGGCCGCTCCACCGTACGCGCCACGGTGAAGTAGCGGGCCTTGTCCGCGGTCTCGATCACCTGGGTCACGATCTGGCCAGGCTGGCGGAAGGCGGCGTGGATGGTCCAGCGCGGGCAGGCCCCGCCCGTCCGCGCGAACGGGAAGGCGATCGAGGCGAAGCGCTTGGACACGTTGCCGGCCGCGTCGATCCTCAGCATGAAGAACGGCACGCCCCGGGCGGTGGGCCGCTGCAGGGTGGTCAGGCGGTGGCAGACCTGCTCGAAGCTGACGCCGAACCGCGCGGCGAGCAGGCCGATGTCATAGCCCAGGCTCTCAGCCACCGGCTGGAAGGCGCCGTAGGGCATGATCATGGCCGCCGCCAGGTAGTTGGTCAGGGCGATCTTCAGCGTGCGCCGGGTGGCGAGGTCGGGCGGATCGGCCCCGTCCGCCAGGCCGTTCAGGGCGTCGCCCTGCTCCATCCAGGCGATCAGGTAAGCCACGGCGAAGGCGCGGCTCGACGGCGACAAGGTCTCCACCAGGCGCAACTGGCGCCGGTGCGGATCGAATCGCCGGCTCCAGTCGGGCATGGCGTCGGCGGTCATCATGCGCACCTGGATGTTGTGCGCCTCGGCGAGCCGCCGGGTCCCGGCCGCCTCGAAGCCGCCCAGGGCTTCGGGCTGGGGCCCCTCGATCTCCTCCGCCAGGCGCTCGCCCAGGGCGTCGAGTTCGGGGAAGGCGTTGTGGCGGGCCTGGATGTAGTCGCGCACCCACTCGTGCGGGGCGACCTCGCCCTCCTCCACCGGTCCCGCACCCAGGCTGTCGCGCCGGCGCCGGTCGCTGTAGGCGCGGTAGAGCTTGACCAGGGCCTCGGCCACGGCCGGCGCCTGCTCCAGCGTCTGCAGCACCTCGTGGCGGCTGATGGCCAGGCCCTTGAACAGGGGATCGGCCAGGGCCTCCTGCAGGTCGGCCTCGGCTCCCTGGTCGAGTTCGCCGGAGAAGGCGCGCAGATCCAGGTCGTAGGTCTGGGCCAGGCGCAACAGGATCTGCGCCGTCACCGGCCGCTGGTTGCGCTCCAGGTGGTTCAGGTAGCTCGGCGATATGCCGAGATCCTCGGCCATGCGCGTCTGGGTCAGGCCCAGGTCGCGCCGCAGCCGCCCCAGCCGGCCGCCCAGGAACAGCTTCCGCTCCAGCTCGCCTTGTGAAGTTGTCATGATTTCACAAACACTACCTTGTGAAGCGCGACGCCTCTGCCCGTTTCCATCTCGCCCCCCAATTCCGCTGCGGATACTTGGAGCGTACACCACGTTTTGCAGTGCAGCACGCCCCTGGAGGACACAATATGACTGAATTCGACGATCTGATCCCCGGCGCTCCTGCCGGCCGTTTCGAGGGCATCCGCCGCCCCTACACGGCCGCCGAGGTAGAGCGCCTGCGTGGCTCGATGCTGGTGCGCAACACCCTCGCCGAACACGGCGCCGACCTCCTGTGGCGCCGGCTGCAGGAAGAGCCCTATGTCCACGCCCTCGGCGCTGTCACCGGCAACCAGGCCATGCAGATGGTGCGGGCCGGGCTCAAGGCCATCTACCTGTCCGGCTGGCAGGTCGCCGCCGACGCCAACAGCTCTGGCGCCATGTATCCAGACCAGTCGCTCTACCCGGCCAACGCCGCGCCCGAGCTCTGCCGCCGCATCAACCGCACCCTGCAGCGCGCCGACCAGATCGAGTGCGCCGAGGGCAGGCGCTCGCGCGACTGGTTCGCCCCGATCGTCGCCGACGCCGAGGCCGGCTTCGGCGGCCAGCTCAACGCCTTCGAGATCATGAAGGCCTTCATCGAGGCGGGCGCGGCCGGCGTGCACTTCGAGGATCAGTTGGCCTCGGAGAAGAAGTGCGGCCACCTCGGCGGCAAGGTGCTGATCCCGACCCAGGCCCACATCCGCAACCTCGTCGCCGCGCGCCTCGCCGCCGACGTCATGGGCGTGGCCACCCTCGTCGTGGCCCGCACCGACGCCGAATCGGCCCGGCTGATCACCTCGGACATCGACGAGCGCGACCGGCCGTTCATCGAGCCCGGCGAGCGCACCCCGGAGGGCTTCTTCCGCCTGAAGGAAGCAACGGGCCTGGACCACTGCATCGCCCGCGGCCTGGCCTACGCCTCCTACGCCGACCTCCTGTGGTGGGAGACCTCCCATCCGGACCTCGACGACGCGCGCCGCTTCGCCGAGGCCATCCATGCCCGCCATCCGGGCAAGCTCCTGGCCTACAACTGTTCACCCTCGTTCAACTGGAGGGCCAAATTGGACCCCGAGACCATCGCCGACTTCCAGCAGGCGCTCGCCGCCCTGGGCTATCGCTTCCAGTTCGTCACCTTGGCCGGCTTCCACGCCCTCAACCACGGCATGTTCCAGCTGGCCGCGGCCTACCGCGACCGCGGCATGGCCGCCTATTCGGAGCTGCAGCAGGCCGAATTCGCCGCGGAGGCGCAGGGCTACACCGCCACCCGCCACCAGCGCGAGGTGGGCACCGGCTACTTCGACCAGGTGTGCACGACGATCTCGGGCGGCGAATCCTCGACCACGGCCCTGAAGGACTCCACCGAGGTCGCGCAGTTCCGGCCGAAAGAAGCCGTGGGCGCCGACCTGCTGGCGGATCCCTACGGCGTCTTCGCCTGACCGAGCCTCGAACCAGGCCTCAACCAAGCCCCCAAAGGAGCATCACCATGACCATGCGACGTTTCTGGGTCGTCGGCGGCGAATATGCCGATACCAGCTTCTCTTCCCTGACCTGCGCCAGTCCCACGGTAGCCGGGCCGTTCGACGACGAGGAGCAAGCCAAGGCCGCGTGGCGCAGCCTCTACGACAGGCCCCACTCGGCCCTCACCCGCTTCTCGATCCTTCACGAGACCCTGCGGCTGGCCAGCTAGGCCCGCACCGGCGCCGAGCGAACGGCCGGGCGGACATCGCCCGGCCGTTTCGCTTGCTCCGGTGTGCTCCACGCCTGCGTCTAGGTTTCCAGCGGGGCCCTGAATTCGCACACGACGCCGCCCGGGTCGTAATCGACCCTGGCGCGTCCGCCGAGTTCGGCCAGCAGCCCTCGTTCCAGCAGCCGGCTGCCGAAGCCGCGCCGGGTGGGCGGTGAAACCGCCGGGCCGCCGCTTTCCCGCCAGGTCAGGACCATCTCCTGGCCGTCGAGGCGCCAGGCGATGTCCACCAGGCCCTGCGGCGTGGTGAGCGCGCCGTATTTGGCCGCGTTGGTCGCCAGTTCGTGCAGGGCGATGGACAGGGCCAGGGCCTGGCGCGGGCTCACCTCGATGGGCGGCCCGCCGATGGCGAAGCTGGAGGCCAGGAACGGCTGGACGGCCCGGGCGACCACGTCGTGCAAGGCCGCGCCCGACCAGTTGCGCGCCGTCAGCAGGTCGTGGGCCCGCGCCAGGGAACAGATGCGCTGGTCGAGGGCCTGGCGGGCGGCCTCGGGATCGGCGGCGCCGCGAAGGGTCTGCATGGCGATCGACTGGACCGTGGCCAGGCTGTTCTTCACCCGATGATTCAGCTCGTTGACCATCAGCCGCTGGATGTCTTCGGCGTCCTTGCGCTCGGTCAGGTCGCGGCTGGCGCCGCTGATCGCCACGGGCCGGCGTTGATCGCCCAGGCCCTCGAACTCCACCAGGCCCCAGGCGCTCAGCCAGCGCCAGCGGCCGTCCAGTTGCCTGACCCGGTATTCCACCTCGTAGACGCCGTCGCCCGCAGGATCGCAGGCTTGCGTGACGCGCGACCACATCAGCTCCATGTCGTCGGGGTGGAACTTCGCCTTCACCCCCTCGGCATCATGCAGGAAGTGCGCCTCGGTCAGGCCATATAACCGCTGGGCGTTGTCGTCGTAGACGCAGACGTTGTCGTCCATGGTGTAGCGCCATGTGCCCATTTTCGAGGCGACCATGGCCAGGTCGAACGAGCGCTGCTGGCGCTCCATCGCCCGGCGCCGCTCGTAGTCTGCCGTCACGTCGTGGAAGCAGTTGATCGCGCCGACGATCTCACCGCCGTCGCCGGTCAGCGGGTGGATGGTCACCGAGGCCACCCACCGGCGTCCGTCCGGATTCTCGACCCACGCCTCGACGCCTTCGAAGCTCACACCCTCACGCACGGCGGCGGCCATGGGGGTGGCGGCCGGCGGAATGTAGGCGCCCTCGAGGCTCTCCACCCGGAAACAGCCGCAAAAGCGCTGGGCCGCGTCGTGCAGGCGGGGCGTGCGGCCCCAGAGCTCGATGGCCTTGAGGTTCACCCGCACGATCAGGCCGTCCGCGTCGCACACGTAGACCCCGATCGGCAGGGCATCGAGCACCGTCTGGTCCAACTGCCGGATGGGATCAGGCAATCCCGCCAAGATCAGGGGTTGGAAAGCGACGGACTGAGACAAGAACGCCCCCCGAGGACATTGCGACCCTGTGCAACGCTCAACCTGCGCCGTGAGTTCCCGGCCGTGTCAGCAGACCTCGTGGCCGTCCTCGGGCACGATCGGGGTGTTGATCCGCACGGGGCTCATCCAGAACACGTCCGCCGTCAGGTGGTGCGAGACCGGATAGACCTGGGCCAGGGCGGCCCACAGCGGCGGGTCGTAGCGCTGCAGGTCCTCGTGATTGAGCACAGTCAGCGAGGGCGCGCGGCGGTAGGCCATGTTGGAATCGAACCAGAACTGCACGCCCTCGGCCCAGTACTCCTGCAGGGTGTTGATCGAATAGGAGCCCTTCCACAGGCCCGCCGTCTTGGCGTGGGCATAGGCCGCCTCGACCTCGGCGTAGAGCTTCGGGTCCGCCTGCTCGATCGCCGTCAGCATGGCGTGGGAGAACTCGTGGACCAGGATGTTCTCGCCGAAATAGACCGCGTCCGGGTAGCCCAGGAGGTTCTCGGTGGCCCCGATGGTGTAGAGCCCGCCCAGGCCCCGCGCCCGGGTGTTCCAGTACTGCTTGTCGGTCATGGCTGCGATCTGCAGATAGGCCTTGCGCTCGCAGAAGGTCAGCCGCTTGTCGTCCAGCGCCGGCTTCTTCAGGTCGCGCTCCTCGGGCAGGTCGGTGATCATCTCGTCGGCCGCCAGCACCCCCACCCGCTCGCCCATGGCGATCATCTGCCGGCGGATGTCGGGCCGCTTCTCGAGCATGCCGTCGACGATGCCGCGCGCGGCCAGCAGGGCCTCGTCGGGCGTCCGGCCCGAGGCGGTGATGGGGATGCCGCCGGCGTCGACCGCTTTCCGGTAGAACGGGTCGAGCCTCAGCGCGGTCGGCGGCGGCCCGACGCCGGCATTGACGGCGACGTCCGGCTGGGGCCCGCGCGCCTCGGCGCAGGCCGCCAGGGCCAGGGCGGTCAGGACAGCGGGAAGGCGCGGGACTCGTCGGCGCATTCGCCGACGATAGCAGGACAAACGCGGCCGGATCGCGTCATCCGTCCACGGCGCTGGCGCTGGCGCCCTGAGGACCCGTATCCGGACGCAGCATGGCCATCACCGTCACGTCGTGGAACTGGCCGTCCACATAGGTGGCGCGCCGCAGCCGCCCCTCGACCTCGAATCCGGCCTTCTCGTAGACGTGCCGCGCCCACGGATTGTTGCCCAGCACCGTCAGGGCCACGCGCTCGAGGTTCAGTTCCCGCCAGCAGTAGCCCACTGCCAGGCGCAGGGCGTCAGGGCCGTAGCCGTGGCCGCGGTCGGCCGGCGGGCCGATCGCCAGGCCGATGTCGGCGCTGCGCATCGCCGTCTGGATGTTGCTGATGTGCAGATGGCCGAGCAGCCGCAGGTCCGCCTTCTTGCGGATCACGAACAGCACCCGCGTGCAGTCCGTGGCGGCGCTGGTCACCCACTGGTGGAACTTGGCCTCGCTGGCGGGACGATAGGGCCCGTTGGCTCCCGCCACGTCCGGATTGTCGAGCCAGGCGAACAGCAGCGGCACGTCGCCGTTCAGCACCGGTCCCAGGCAGACTTTGTCACCGATCAGCATGACCGCCTGATCGGCCCTGCGCATTGCCTGGGCTTGGCCGGACTTTGTCGGTCTGTGTCGGAGCGCAGGCGCCGGCCTCGCCGGTCCCTTACCCTACCCTTTCGCCCGTTCCACCGTCTCCACCGGCGGGCAGGCCCTGAGGGCGGCGGCGATCAGGGTCAGGTGGCGGGCGTCGCGCACCTCGACATCGAAATCCACGTCGAAGAAGTCACCCTGGCGATGGTGCATGTGCAGGCCGACGATGTTGCCGCCAGCTTCGCCGATCACGGTGCACACCTGGCCGAGCACGCCCGGCGCGTCACGGATGGTGCACTGCAGGCGGGCGATCGACAGGGTGCTCTGCTCGGCCTGGGCGGTCCAGTGCATGTCGCGCCACAGGTCCTCGCGGTCCTCGTACTGGGCCAGCACCGAGCAGTCGATGGTATGCACCGCCACCGTGCCGTCGTCCTGGGCGATGCCGACGATGCGGTCGCCCGGCACCGGACTGCAGCAGCCGGCGAAATGCAGCGAAGTGCCCGGCGGCAGGTCCAGGCCCTGCACGAACGAGGCGGCGCCGGGGCCGTCCTCGATCTTGCGGCGGCGGGCGGCGGCGGCCTTCTCCTCGGCCTTCAGCCCCGGGAACACCGCCTCCAGCACCTGGGTGGCGCCCACCCGTCCGCGGCCCACGGAGACGAACAGCTCATCCTCCGAGGTGGCGCCGAAGCGCTCCAGCACCGGCTTCATCTGCACGTCCGCCCGGGTCTTGCCGGCGCGGGCGAAGGTCTCGTCGATGGCGGTGCGGCCGGCCTTGGCGAACTCCTCGCGCTCGCTCTGGCGCAGGTGCCGGCGGATCGCCGAGCGGGCGCGGCCGGTCACCGTCAGGGTGCGCCACTCGGTCCACTGCACAGGCTTGGAGCCGCGCACGATCTCCACCACGTCGCCGTTCTGCAGCGCCGTGCGCAGGGGCCGCAGCTCGCCGTTGATCTTCACCCCCACCGTGGTGTCGCCCACGTCGGTGTGCACCGCATAGGCGAAGTCCAGCGGCATGGCCCCGCGCGGCAGGCTGATCAGCTTGCCCTTGGGCGTGAACACGAACACCTGGTCGAGGTACATCTCGAGCTTGGCGTGCTCGACCAGCTCCTCGGCGTCGCCGCCGTGCTCCAGCACCTGCACCAGATGGCGCAGGTTGGCCAGCGGGTCGCGCCCGCCGTCGGCCTCGGCCGCCTCGGGGTCGAAGCCGTAGGAGGCGTTCTTGTAGGTCCAGTGGGCCGCCACGCCCTCCTCCGCCACCCGGTCCATGGCCTCGGTGCGGATCTGCATCTCGATGCGCATGCCCTTGGGGCCGACGACGGTGGTGTGCAGCGAGCGGTAGTTGTTGCGCTTGGGCGTGGAGATGAAGTCCTTGAACCGCTCGGGC